>JAJECE010000106.1 GCA_022822185.1 Rhodothermales bacterium
ACATTTTGAGCGATTTTGCGGCCTCTGGAGCGCTCGTGGAAATATTTCGCACTCAAATGGGCCCAAAAGAGGATCTATGCCGAAATTCGCACTTCCGACGACTTGGTCTCCAAAAAGGTACTTTATCCACGGGCTGCTAGCTAGTCCTCCTAGCAGATGCTGACCATAGACCTCAAAACCCGGAGGTTGGTGGCGCGTTTTTCCCTCGGCAGGTTTCCTGACTCGCCGTACGCACACCCAGTGTGCCCGAAGATGCGGTGTTCATAGCCTTCCCATCGATTCTGACAGTGACTATGTACTCCCTCTCACCTCTTCTCTGGAAGTAGGACTACTTCCGTACGGCCTACAGTTGCGGGTACAGTTCCGGCTTGTTCCTGAAGCAGGAAGACACCGGATTCCCTTTACCCAGGCAAAATGCCCGGACCGAAGGCGCAATGATCCAATATACGAATAATTATTTATTTTGAGTCAGGTGACGGTCATTCATTGGAAAGTATTCGTGAAGGCAGGAGCAAAGCCACATCCAGGGGGCCTTCTGCACAGTCCGGCCAGAGATGCTCTTAACAACATCATTCTGCGGCCTCGGCATACCATAAAAATAACGGTCGTTAAACAGAAATATCTGCCCACAGCCGAGCCTCCGGTGGAGTCGCTCCGCAGTACCTGATGGGATTTGTATGTATGAATCTCCGTGTACATGGCTTCAAAATGCTTGTCGGAACGTCCCCAAATCATCAGTGCACGGTTTCATTTTATGAGGTTGCGCACAGGAAAAACGGATCCCTGATTTTGTTGATATCTGGAATGAATTGAGTTCGCCGACGGGGAATCGTGCAAGAATTCGGGGGGAAATTCACCACCGGTTCGCACATCTTCGCCTTTAGGTCGTATATTTGGCGGACACGATGCGTGCACAGGTGTTTGCCGCATCTTCTTACACTCACTTAACATGATATTATGAAGTCTCTCTTAAATTCATTTCTGGTTTTAATCTTTGCAGTGACGTTTGTGGCCTGTGGCGGTGGAAGCACTTCGGACTCCTCCGAAACAGAAGCAGTCGAAGCAGAAGGTTCTTCGGAGCCTGGAAGTGTCTCACTGACAACATCGGAAGATGCCTCTGAATCATTGAGCTTTGAAATGACGCTCAGGCCGCTTGGAGAGGAGATGAAGTATGCAATGGATTCTATTACGGTTCCCGCTGGAGCCGAGGTTAGATTGATCTTTGAGAACACTGCAACACTTCCCACAATGGTGCACAATGTCGTCATCCTCACGACGAACAACGACGAGGATGTGCAGCGGGTTGGCATGGCGGCCATTACCGCAGGCGAGGCGAATGGTTATCTTCCCGAAGATGAAGCCATCTTTGCCGCCACCCCGATGGCCCAGCCTGGAGAAACCGTTGAGATTACCTTTACTGCTCCTTCGGAGCCGGGGCAGCATCGCTTCATTTGCACCTACCCGGGACATTATGCGCTGATGCAGGGAGTCCTAGTGGTCACTTAGGTTGATCCATACGATCAGAAGGAAGCCCGAAAGGGTTCAAGCCGGAGATGCGCACCAAGGAACAGGCTTGGTGCGCACCTTGGCATTTTAGTTGTTCTACCCTGCAGAACGGGATGGAATTCGTTCTTTCGAGGTCGTACGAACAGGCTTTGTTCCCATTCAGCATTATGGTGGGGGCCGTTCACCATAGAGTGGTCTTCTCGAAACGGGCGCGGTGTATCTATGCGGGTTTTTGGTAGTTCGTGTAGATGTAAAATAAGGCGGTGCGCAAATCGTTTTTCATCAATCTTCATGGATAGTCCATGGAATATTGTCCGCTGAAGGGGGCAGACTCGTAATTCGGCGGGCCGGATCTTACTGCTTGAAAGTGCTACTGCGTGTCACGGCCTGCGGTGACGATTCTGCTGGGTGCGTATCCAATCCGATGTGCGAGGGCTTTAAGGATATGATCCGAAGGAAGTACAATGGGCGAGGTGTATAACAGCCAGTGATCTGTCTCCATGGCACCGGGTTCAAGAATTTGATAGCCGATGGATGCCCCTTCCGTCGTTGTAAACAGACGCAGCTCTGCAGAGTCTGTCTCCATTGTGATTACATAGCGCAACGAGTCGGCTGCGCTTGTAATGCCCGCTTCGCCAGAGAGCACTTCAAGCGAGACAGCAGAACTTTGGGGTTGGATATGATTGGGCCACAGTGAGGCGACAAAATCCATTTCGTCCATTGCGCCGGGATCGGATGTATCCTTCATCCAGCGGTTCAATTCGGTACGCATTTTGATCAACCGCTCTGCATAGGCCGGGTCTTCTGCAAGGTTAAAGAGTTCGTGCGGATCGGTTTCGGTATCAAAAAGTTCTTCTTCGGGTTTGGAGGTTCGAAACCACTGAGACTGAAATTCATCAAGTTCCCCCGCATCACGCAGACGGAGCAATTCCTGCATCGTGGCCATCTGCTCCCGGTAACTGACGGGCAGGTAATAGCCGAGGTCGGGCTGCAGATTGCGGATGTATTTGAATCGATGATCCCTGACGGCCCGTTTGGTGTCATATTCGGCATCAAACCGGTCTGCGGCGGCATGGATAAACTGCCGGGGCATTGCCGCACGTTGATTGCCCAGGAAGGCTCTGCCGTCCAGATAGTCCGGTAAAGGAGCACCAGTCAGAGAAAAGACGGTCGGGGCCAGATCAATGAAACTGATCAACTGCTCATCCGTCAATCCGGCGAGTTGCCGGCCGGGAAACCGGATGGCCAGAGGGACATGCAGGCCTGAGTCATAGAGTTGCCGTTTTTGTCGTGGCAGCGGCCCGCCATGATCAGAATAAAACATAACGATGGTATCATCCAGGATGCCTTCGTCCTCCAGTTCATTCAGGATCTCTCCGACACGCGCATCCAGAAGCAGAATATTGGAGTACATCCGCTTTACATCTGCACGGACTAGTTCGGTGTCGGGCAGATATGGAGGGATCGGCACTTCCTGGTCAGACGGGATCCGTAGCGGATCCTCTGCCCGTATCCAGATCTGGGATTCATGGGTCACTCCAATATTGATCACCGAAAAGAAGGGCATCCCTTTGGGGCGATTTTTCCAGTGAGCCTGTCGACTGTTCTCATCCCAGGCCATCACCGGTGCCTTGAACTGATAGTCCTGCTTGCTGTTATTTGTCGTGTAGTACCCATGCTCCCGCATGATCTCGCTCATCATGCGCACCGGTGGATCCGGGGTTGCTTCGTAAGGGATAACCCCAATCTTCTCCATATACTCTGGACGGGAGGAAGTGCGCATATGCTGTGCTCCGCCGCGTGTTGTGTAAATGCCGGTTGCAATCGAAAAGCGACTGGGAGCGCAGACCCCTGACACAGAAAACATGTGCGTGTACCGCACGCCCTCTCTGAAAAGCCGGTCAAGGTTGGGGATTTGAACCGTGGAATCTCCGTATGCCGGAATTGTCGGGCTCATGTCTTCTGCGACAATCCATAGAATGTTTGGACGCTCTGGCAATAGAAGGGTATTGTAGTCGGGAGATTCCTTTTGAACGGAATTACAGGCTAAAAAAAGAAACAGAACGGGAACGAGGCGTATGATGAACCGCATAGTCAGACCATATGAGATGCCTGAATATATCAAAATGACGGGAAACGAAAATAGAAGGATCATGGATTTTTTTGGTGTCCGCACCAGAGGATCGTTGTCTCTGCGTTTATTTCCTGTTTGGGCGAAGGCGCTCGGGATCCGGGATGCAGAACTGCGCGGCGTAGATTTACCTATTGACGGGACGCTGGAATTTCACCGCAAAGCTGTTCAGCGTGTCAAGGAGGATTCTAAAGTGTATGGTGCACTCGTGACCTCCCATAAATTGTCTGTCGTACGCGCAGCGGGGGAGTGGATTGATCAGTATACCCCGGCCGCCAGATTGACCGGGGAAGTGTCCGCACTGTATAAGCGTGGGGGAGAGTTATGGGGGGATGCGGTAGATCCTGCGAACTGCGGGCTCGCCATGGCGAATTTTCTGCCTCCAGATTGGTGGAGCCGTAATAAAGAGGCAGGGATTTTAGTACTTGGGGGCGGCGGAGCCTGTGTGGCTCTCCTTGTGCATGTACTGCAGCAGGCGGTGAACCCTCCCGCTTTCGTTCAAGTCATAGAGAAGCGTGCGGATAATCTGGAACATTGTGCCCAGGTTGCCGGGCAACTGGATGCAGGAGAGATCGCCATGGAATTTATTCATTCAGGTCGGTCACAGGTGTGTGATCAACTTGTCTGCGGGCTTCCGCCGGGTTCAATGGTAGTTAATGCGACGGGTATGGGAAAAGATCTGCCGGGATCCCCCGTCACGGATGCGGTACAGTTTCCCTGGCATGGAGTTGTATGGGAACTGAATTATCGTGGCGAGCGCCCATTTTTGCATCAGGCTTTACGGCAGTCTCGAGCAAGGTCACTGATTGTAGAGGATGGCTGGCATTATTTCCTGCATGGCTGGGCAAGTGTCATAGGACTTGTATTTAATCTGCCCATCACACAGGATCGGTTTGAGGAGTTTTGTGCGGCTTCAGAGAAGTGATAGATGATAGAGTTGCAGATCTCTTTGGTTCGCCTCTGTATCAACTTCATTTTTTCCGATTCGTGATGCATCTGATGTGCCCGACAAGAATGACGCATCCCCGCGCAACCCCTTCCAAGGCAGCCAGTCTTCCCCGGACCTTCATGCATGATGACGACCGGTCTGTAAATGACGGATCTCTCACGCTAAACGCTGACCGTTCCTAATCTCCTTCTCCTGCACAGTGGATGCATGCTCTCAATCCCCATCATCACCGCAGAGATTTACTTGAGCAGGGTCATCATTCTGACGGCTCTCTCTTTTTCGGTTTGCAGAACATACAGGTAGGTGTCACTGGCCAGCCCTGCCCCACTGAACCGTACACTATGGCGCCCGGCCGGCTGCACACCATCCAGCAAGGTCTGTACCTTCTGCCCCAGCAGATCATACACAGTGAGCGTCACCGGTCCGGTTCGGGTCAGCGAAAATTCAATGGCGGTCGTCGGATTGAATGGATTCGGGTAATTCTGCTCCAGCGAAAAGTCCGTTGGAATTTCGTCCCCGAGAGACTCTATGGAGGTCGTTGGATCCGGCAGGACATGAATGGCCCCGGAGGGCATGCCGAGCCCCACCGCATTCCTTGCCGTGACCCGGTAAAAGCGGGTAGCGGTCGAGGGAGGGAACGTATGGCGGTAGGCCGTGTCCGTCACATCGGCGAGTTTCTCCCAGGTGAATCCGGCATCCTCGGACATCTCAACCTGATAGCCGGTAACGGGCGTTCCCCCGTCATCCACCGGGGCGGACCAGGACAGGTTCACCGCCTCCTGCCCCTCGGCAACCGCCTCTACATTGGTCGGCACCCCGGGCGGCTGCAAGGCCGCCTCTGTCGTGGCACTGGCCACATTGGAGGGCGCACTTGCTCCAACCGGATTGATCGCACGGGCGCGGTAGTGACGTGTCGTTCCGGGGGCAAGTCCCGTATGCGTATAGGTGGTCTCGCTGCCTTCTGTGT
>JAJECE010000128.1 GCA_022822185.1 Rhodothermales bacterium
CTGTCACCAAGAACTCACCCCGATCAGACAGATCAACGAAACCCATCTGACCGATGAGTACCGAGGCATCCAGACGGACTGTATCCACCAGAGTGAACAGGTCTTCGAACTCCATAAAACCTGACTCCACCACTCGGTAACCTGATCCTGATGATTGACACGCCCCGATGCACAGCAACCACAGGAGGGAAACCAGCCAGCCAAGCCGAGGCAGAGTATTGTATTCATTTCATTCAACTGTAAGTGTCTCACAGTATAAGCAGAAGCCGCCTGAGCCAGCCCCCGCCGAACAACACTCTTTGTCGCCACCACAACTACCGCCGCAAGAGATATAAGTTCCGCAAGATGTAGTACAGGCAGAATTGTCTACTTGCTGAAATTCAAGGCCGACACCGCCAGATGCCTGAACAATCTCCAGACGAGGCAGCAGTAAGAACACGAAGATTAAAATTGCACAGCATGCACCTGTAAGTGCATAAACGAATCTACTTTTTGCCATTGATGTATTGGGTTTTTGTTGATTGAGTAACTGAAACACAACCGGTCCAACTTAGTCCGAACTCAAGGGCTCCCGAGAATCTGAAAAAAATCTATGATTCACCTTTATCCTGATCTCAAGGGCTCCAGTTGGGATGTCCCGATGGAAACCCAGATCAATGTTTCTGCCAGCGTGATCTCTGAAAAGGTGCGCTCTCCGCGGAATTCTGCAACTGTATCGGGACAGATTGATCTTGCAGACCATCGAAAGAAACCGAATATTTCAATTCGCCTGTCCATAAAAATAGTGACTTTCTGGATCATATCAGGAGAATTGCTGCATCTACGGAACCGTTACGTCAGATAACGGTGCAATAGCGCTGTTAAAAAATCTGATTTCAATCAATGAAGTTCGTTTACCGCACTGCTCTGCTTGCAGCCGTGTTTCTATTTTCAAATGCCTCCGGTCAGGATACGATTGTGGCAGAAATCGAAGGGCAGCCCCTGACGCTGCAGGAATTTGAGCAGGAATACGCAGAAACCATCGGCGGCCGCACCGCCGCAATGGATGACTCGCTGGGAGAGTATACTGATTTTCTGGACCGCTATGTGAATTTTCTGGTAAAACTGAAAGAAGCCCGCGCTATCGGCTACTACGAAGATGAAGGCCTCATCTCGGAAATCAATGGCTACCGCACCTCCTTTGCAAGACCCTATCTCATTGACCATGAGATTCTGGAGCCAATGGTGGAGGATCTGTTCGAAAAACGCAAAGAATACATCCACGCCAGCCATATTATGGCCGTCTTCCCCCAGAATAACCCCTCACCTGCGGATACGCTGAGGGCATGGCAGAAAATACTTGCCCTCCAGGATTCAGTTCAACAGGGGATCCCGTTCGGGGATCTTGCCGTCCGCAGTTCCGAAGACCCGTCTGCAGGTAACTCACGATCCAGACGGGGATATCGGGGAGATCTCGGATGGTTTACGGGCGGTCAAATGATTGATGCATTTGAAACTGCGGCCTACAGCACTCCCGTTGGAGGCCTATCCGACATCATTCGCAGTTCCTACGGCTATCATATTCTAACCGTACATGATCGCGAGGCAACGAAGCCGGACTACCTCGCCTCTCATATCCTGCTGCAATTCCAGGGGGACACGCAGGCCGACTCCGCCCGCACCTACGCCAAAATGGACAGCCTGAAAACGCTGATTGATCAGGGCGTGGACTTTGCCGAAATCGCAATGAACCATTCGGAGGATCCGTCAAGCGCACAACATGGCGGCTCACTCCAGGGGAGAATCTCGTTCCGAAATCCCAACTTTGATCCAGCCTTCCATGATGCGCTCTTTGCGCTGGAAGTCCCAGGCCAGATGTCTGACATCATCGAAACCCCCTTCGGATTGCATCTGATTCAATTAGACGAGATTGCACCGGTGCAAACACTGGAGGATTCCTACGACAGACTGTCACAGATGGCACAGGCGCTCCCCCGCAGTAAAACTGCGGAGGCTGCACTCGCAAAGTCGCTGCGAGAACTCTATACGAGCACGGTGGATACGCTGCTGTTAACCAACCTGATCGGAGATGTCCCCCCTGACTCGGTTCAGGAACACCTTCAAACCCTGGCTGAAGAGGACTCAGTCGGAACACTGCCGCTGATCATATTGCAGGACTCAGTCTATACGCTGAAACAGTTTGTAGACTTTGCCTCCACGCAACTGAATCCGTTCAACTCCACACAGGCCTCCATAGAAAAAACGCTGGCACACACCGAAACATTCCTCAATGATAAGGCGATCTTCTATCGTTCTTTTGAACTGGAACACTCCGATGAGGAATTCAAAGGAATCATGCAGGACTTCAAGGGTGGGCTTGCAATCTTTAAGATTATGGAAGATTCCGTCTGGAATGCAGCTTCTCAGGACTCCCTCCGCCTGCTGAAACATTACGAAGCAAACGCGGAACGCTATCAGTGGCCCGACCGATACCGGCTCATTGAGATCTATGGCGCCTCCGATTCCCTCTTGACCGACGCAATGGAACTGCTGGAACTTGGAGGCACATGGGATGACCTGAAACATAAGATTGCCGCAGACTCAACCCGGAATTTACATCTGGATACCGTACTGGTCGCCGAAAATACCGACAGTGTCTATGATCATGCAATCGGCCTATCGGTCGGTGAGCATACGGAAATCCTTTCTATACGCAGCCGTAAACTCGTGTTATATATGGACGGAAGGGAGCCCGCCCGGGCAAAAACCTTTGAGGAAGCACAATCCGATGTCATGGCAGATATTCAGGTTGAACTCGAACAGGCGCTCCATCAGAGACTGCGGGACAAATACGGGGTAAAAACGTTTCCTGATCGGCTGAAAGAAGCCTTCCAGGAACCATGAGGATTTGGCCGGGGCTTCTTGCCCTGCTTCTGGTCGGGGTCACGGGCTGTCAGCGGCAGATTTCATCCGATGAGTTTGTTGCCCGCGTGGGGAATGCCCACCTGCTCCAGTCAGACCTTGATGCCAGACTCGCAAATCTGGCCTCCGGCTTTGATACGACCGAAGCACGCAAACAAATCATCAATCAATGGATTGACCATGAACTTCTCTATCAGGAAGCCGTGCGACTGCGCCTCTCCAACCGGAAAGACATTCAACAGCACCTGGAGGAGAGTGCCCGTGCAGTGCTGATCGACGGACTGATCTCCGACTACCATACGCAGGCAGATCACCAAATCACACCTGTTGATGTGGCAACCTACTATGAAAACAACAAAGAGCAGCTGCGTTTCCTGGAGCCATTTACACACATCCGTTACCTGAGTCACCCCAGCCGGGATTCATTAAAATTGGTCCAACTGCTGCTGAGCCAGACTGCCAACCCGGATTCGATGTTTGTTAGCCTGATTGAACGCTTCAGTCATTCTGCCGCCGATGTGTTCAAGATGAATCAGAATTATCTACCTGAAGCCAGACTCTTTCCAACGCAGCCTGAACTCAGGAACTTCCTGAGAAACACCAATGCCGGGCAGCCTCCGAGAATTTTAATGGGAGACTCTCTGTATTATTTCCTGCAGGTCATGGACCGGAACCCGGCAGGCACCATCCCGGAATTGTCCTGGGTGGAAACCTTCGTTCGAGAACAATTGAAGATCCGCTTCAGGAAACAGAATTATACACGAAGCGTTCAGCGCCTGCGTGCCGAAGCCGATTCCCAAGAAGATATTGAGGTGAGGTGAGAATATTTCTCCCGTGGACCCACAATATCCACTAATTGTCCCGCATCATCCGTTCTAGCTGAATTCCTGATCTCGTCTTTCCGTTTACATCCGAATGCCCAAATACGCCCACATTCTTCAATCACTCGCACTCACTGCCATATTCCTGCTTCCACACTACTCCGTGCTGGCGCAAAACGAGGATGTGGTAGATGAAATTGTGTCCATTGTCGGAGAGAACAAAATTTTACTGCGCTCCGAAATTGACGGACTGGTACAGAATATTCTGATCCAACAGCAGGGACTCGAATATAGTGACGAACTCTGGCTCCAGACGCTGCAACAACTTATTGACCAAGGCGTGCTCGCGGAACACGCACGCCGGGATACCAACATCGTGATCACGGAAGATCAGGTGGATCAGTCGCTGAATCAGCGGATCCAGATCATGTCACAGCAACTGGGCAGTGAGGCCAAACTGGTGGAGGTCTACGGCAAAAGCCTTGTACAGATCCGGGCAGACCTGCGGGACGAAATACGGGATCGTCTCCTGGCAGAACAATTTCAAGGCTCCAAACTCCGAAACCTGAAAATCACCCCCACCGAGGTGCGGGAATGGTTTGCACAATTCCCCACTGATTCTCTACCTGTGCTCCCTGAAATTGTACGTGTATCCCACATCGTTAAGTATCCCGAACTTCTTCCCGAAGCCACCGAGGAAGCTCTGGAGATTATCAGTGCAATCCGGGATTCCATTACCACGGGTGTCAGCACACTGGAAGAGTTGGCCCGCCGCTACTCCGAGGATACCGGCTCCATTGAGACCGGGGGGAGATACGAAGATATGGCCCTGGCAGACCTTGTCCCGGAATTTGCCGCAATTGCCGCCCGCATTGAACCGGGCGAATTATCCCAGCCGTTCCAGAGCCCATTCGGCTACCATATTCTGCGCGTGAATGAGCGCGTCGGAGATGTCATAGACTTCAGTCATATCCTGATCAATATTGATCGATCACGCTCGGATCCATCCAGAGCCATCGCGGAACTTGAAGTACTGCGTGATTCCATCCTGACGTATGATCTTCCCTTTGAACTCATGGCAAGGCGCCACTCCGACGAAGAAGCCTCCTCCGAAATCGGCGGACGTGTTGTTGACCCCAACTCAGGAGAACGGGATCTGTTTGTCGATGCCCTTGGCCCCGACTGGAAAGCAACCACAGACACCCTCGAAATCGGGCAGATCAGCCAACCGGCAGAGGTTACACTTCTGGATGGAAATATCGCATGGCATATCGTACTGCTCCAGCGCCAGGTCCCCTCACACCGGGTGAACATTGAAACCGATTATTCTCGAATTGAAACCCTGGCATTGGAAAATAAGCGCACCCTCGAAATGCGCCGGTGGCTGGATTTGCTGCGCGAAGATGTTTTTGTTGAATTTCGCGGGAAAGCACTCGAAATGCAGCCGCCATCCGTAAATACTCCAGCCCGTTACTGATCTCATGTCTCAAGTACCAGCGAACGAAACATCCTCCATAGAGGCGGCCTTCCCCGCTCTTGCCGAAGCCCTGCCTCCGGCATGTAAACGTCTGGAAAGAGAGATTGCAAAAATCATTGTGGGGCAGAAAGATATTGTGCGTAACATTCTGGTCTGTCTGCTAGCCCAGGGGCATGTCCTGCTCATTGGTGTACCCGGACTCGCAAAGACGCTGCTCATCCGCACCCTGGCAGACGCACTGGCCCTGCATTTCACCCGGATCCAGTTCACCCCCGACCTTATGCCCGGTGATATTACCGGCACCGAAATCATCGAGGAAGATAAACGAACCGGCGGGCGGGCGTTTAAATTTGTTAAAGGTCCCATCTTTGCCAATGTTGTGCTGGCAGACGAGATCAACCGGACCCCTCCCAAAACCCAGGCCGCACTCCTGGAAGCAATGCAGGAACATCGGGTTACGGCCGGAGGGAATACATTTGAACTGGAAGAGCCGTTTTTTGTACTCGCCACGCAAAACCCCATTGAACAGGAGGGGACCTATCCACTCCCTGAAGCCCAGCTAGACCGGTTCATGCTCAACCTTTGGCTGGATTATCCATCTCTGGAGCAGGAGATTGAAGTCGTTCGCTCCACGACCGCCGGACGGACCTCCACTGTAGAGCCTGCCATGACCCGGACTGAACTTATTGACTACCAAAAACTCGTTCGACATCTTCCCGTGGCAAATAATGTGATTGAGTATGCGGTTCGCCTAAGTGCAAGTACACGCCCCAACCGTGAGGGAGCACCAGACTTCGTGAATGAATACATCGCATACGGAGCCGGCCCGCGTGCCTCGCAGTATCTGATCCTTGGCGCAAAAGCACTGGCCGCCATTGACGGGAGATATACGCCCCTGATCAGTGATGTACAGTCTCTAGCCGTTGCAGTGCTGCGCCATCGCATCATCGCTAATTTTAATGCAGAGGCAGATGGGATCTCCGTAACGAATCTGATTGAACGAATCCTTGATACGGTCGCTACGTAGCATCCTTTTCGTGTGGGGATCTCCCCATTTATATCTATGACCGCGATCTGCTGGTTCACTGCCAGCGCGTGATTCACATGTCTCTGCGAGCAGGCACTATCCCGTCGTTGCAGCACCCCTCATCGGCGAAAAGTATTCGGCCTTCCTCATGGTTTTCCATCGGGCTGGGATACATGATCGTGTCGGTCTTCTTTTTCAGCCTGATGTCCTTATTGGCAAAGCTGATTTCTACGACCATCCCGACAGGGCAAATTGTGCTGGTTCGAGGAGTCGTCGGGAGCCTGCTGGCCTACTGGACGATCCGTACCCTTCGGATCCCGGTCTGGGGAACCAATAAAAAACTGCTGATCTTTCGAGGGGTGACCGGATTCGGTGCGCTGATGTGTTTTTTCTGGACACTGATTTATCTCCCGCTTGCCGAAGCGACGATCCTGTTTTATGTATCTCCCTGCCTCGCTGCGATCATTGCAACCATTATCCTGCGGGAGCCCCTGACTATGGGGATGGTAATCGGCTTTATAACCTGTATCCTTGGCGTGATCTTCGTCATCCAGCCCGAATTTATTTTCAATGTGCAGCGACTGCATCTGCCATCGGTTGCGGTGGGAATCCTGGGAGCAATTCTGGCCGCCCTTGCATTCGTATCCGTGCGCAAACTCCGTGAAACGGACCATGCGATGGTCATCATTTTCTACTTCTCCTTCGTATCCGCACTGGCCGCGACCCCATTCGTTGCCATACACTATGCAATCCCGTCTCCTGCAGAGTGGCTGATCCTGATTGGGATCGGGATCTGCACGCACACCGCGCAGGTCTTTCTGACACGCAGCCTGCACCGGGAACCCACTTCCCGGGCCATGGGCATGAGCTATATTCAGGTCCTGTTTGCCGTAGCCTGGGGAGTTGTTATTTTTGGAGATTACCCCAATCTCCTATCTCTTGCCGGGATGATGCTCGTTGCCGGCGGAAGTGTCATTACCGCTCAGCGTCGAGCGTTTACACATCCAGATCTTCCGCCTTCCACGCATTCTCCATAATGAAACGGTAACGGACGGATGAATCCCGTCCCATCAGGCCGGCAATCGTTGCTTCTGCACGGGTTTTTTCGGGAATGGTTACCTGCAGGATACGGCGCCGCACCGGATCCAGTGTGGTTTCTTTGAGGGTCTGCGGCATCATTTCGCCCAGGCCTTTGAAGCGCTGTACATCAATTTTGATGCGGGAATTCTTGCGCTTGAGCCGTTTTTCAATCCGGCTTTTTTCTTCTTCGTCCAGTGCCCAGTAGGTCTGTTTCCCGGCATCAAGTCTATACAGGGGCGGCTCGGCAACATAGATATGCCCCTGATCAATGAGCGGGCGCATGTACCGGTAAAAGAACGTCAGCATCAAGGTGGCAATATGATGTCCGTCCGAGTCCGCGTCCATGAGCAGGATCACCTTATGGTAACGCAGTTTATCGGGCTCAAGGTTGGCCCCCATTCCACACCCAAGTGCCTGAACCACGTTTGACAGTTCGGTATTATTCCGCAACTTCTGAACCGTCGCCTGTTCCGCATTCAACACCTTTCCGCGCAGTGGCAGGACTGCCTGCGTTTTTCGATCTCTGCCCTGTTTTGCGGAACCGCCCGCGGAGTCTCCCTCCACAATAAACAGTTCACCTACAGCGGGATCCATGGACGAGCAATCCGCCAGTTTTCCCGGCAATGTGAGCCGCCTTCGTTGTCGTGCCCTGGAGCGGACAGACTTTGCCGCCGCACGGCTCGCCTGACGTGCCCGCGCGGCCTGAAGTACCCGGGCACCAATCGCATCACTGGCCGATGGATGGGAATTCAGGAACTGCTCCAGCGTAATGCGTACCGTGCCGCTCACCTGTGAGCGTGCAGAGGGATTATTTAACTTATCCTTGGTCTGCCCCTGGAATTGCGGATCCACCATAAACATATTGATGACCCCAAAAAGCCCTTCACGGATATCCTCGGAGGTCACCTCTACGCCGCGCGGGATTGCGTTATGGGTATCCATCCAGGATCGAACGGCCGTTCGGACGGCATCCTTGTAGCCCTGCTCGTGCGTCCCCCCATCACTGGTGGGGATTCCGTTGACGTACGATTTGAGGCATTCACGCGTGGATTCGGTCCACTGGAGTGCAATCTCCAGCCGTGCACCATCCTCAAATGTATCCTGCTGGATGGAAAAAACCTCTGGATGCACTGGCGATACGCCCTCCGCCCGGATCAGATGCCCGAGGTAATCCACAATGCCCCCCTCATGCACATACTCTACCTCCTCCCCCTGATTTTCATCACGGAACAGGATACGCAATCCGCGATTCAAATAGGTTTTAATCTCAAGCTGTGTGCGGATGCGGTCTGCATCAAATGTAACCGAATCGAAAATTTCCGGATCTGGAGCAAAGTAGATGCTGGTTCCCGTTAAGCGTGTACGTTTGTTGAGATCCTTGAGCTTGCTCACCGGCCGCCCCCGCTGAAACCGCTGCTCATAGATCGTACCTCCACGTTTTACTCTGGCGACCAGTTCTTTGGAGAGCGCATTTACGACGGAGGCCCCCACCCCGTGCAAGCCTCCGGAAGTCACATACTGATCCCCCTCAAATTTCCCCCCGGAATGCAGGGTCGTCAGGATCACTTCCAGGGCAGGGATTTTCTTCTGCGGATGGGGATCCACCGGGATTCCGCGCCCATTATCCTGGACCGTCACACTTGCTGCATCCTTATGGAGCGTCACTTCAATACAATCTGCATGCCCGTTGACCGCTTCATCCACCCCGTTATCCACAATCTCCCAGAGCAGGTGATGGAGCCCGGGCTTGCCGGTGCCCCCGATATACATGCCGGGACGCTTGCGGACAGCCTCCAGACCTTCAAGGACAATAATATCTGCTCCGGAATAGGAACTCATGGTAACTGGATTTTCATCGGTTCCGCGGGGACGGGAGACAGTTCGCCGCGTTGAATGATTTTGCGCCCTTTGCCGCCCCTGCGCGTAACCTCGTACTTGGTTCTACGAATGATCTCCTGCCGCCCGCGTGAAGTTTCGGCGGCTGCACCCTCCCGCATCTGGGCGCTCACATTGGCACCAATCAGGATATCGTCCGTCCCCACCCGCATCCCGATGACCCCTTTCCCCGGCCCCCCGATCACGGGGATCTCTTCTACCGAAAAAATTAGCGCATGGCCCTTCCGGGAAACCATTGAGACAAATTCATCCCCCATCGCCGGCCATACCCCAAAAATCTCATCCCCCTCACTCAGACGCACACAGAGTCTCCCCTTTCGCGTGGATACATCGGAGAACAACTCCAGCGACTGCCGAACGACCATCCCCTTCGCGGTAAGAACTACCAGATACCCGAAAGCAGGCATTTCTTCCCCGGAGGTTTTGCCTGTTGGAAAAACTCTGGGATCGCAGGGAATCACGCCGACCACCCGCTCCTTATCCTTGAAATCAAATAACTTCTGCAACGGGATCCCATGCCCGGTCGTACTGACAATATCATTGGTCCGAACGGTATATGCCCGTCCAAAATTCGTCCAGAGCACCACGGTAAACCGTGTCCCTGTACCCAGCACCCAGCCAACCTCATCCCCCTCTCGAACACGAATGGACTGAATCTCGGTATAGGACCGCTGTCTTTTGATCCAGCCGGCACGGGTCACAATCACTACCGCATCCTCGTCCACAATAAAGTCTTCTTCCGAATACTCATAGGTGCCTTCCTCCCCGGTTGCCAGTGTGGTGCGCCGTTGCGTGGAAAATTTCTGCCGGACTTCTTTTAACTCACTCCGAACCAGTTTCCAGCGTGCCAGTTCATCCGCCAGCAGATCCCGGATTTCCTTAGCCCGTATCCGCTTCGTTTCGAGTTCCTCCCGTACGGCGTTGATCTCCAGTTGTGAGAGTTTATAGAGCCTCGTTTCGAGGATGGCATTTGCCTGAGGCTCTGAAAGCAGAAACCGGTGACGTAAACGCTGTGCTCCGTCGGCCTTATTCCTTGAAGCCCGAATGATCTTGATTGCTTCATCCAGTTCATCAAAAATCCTATCGAAGCCATCCAGAATATGGATCCGCTCTTCCAGCTGCTGCAATTCATAGCGCAGCCTTCGTGTGACCACCTCCAGCCGGAACCGCAGAAAATGCTCGAGCGCTTCCTGTAGATTAATCCGCTTTGGCTCGCAAACCTGCGGATTCACTGTCGGGAGCAGACAGGTCAGATTGACATGAAATCGTGACTCCAGAGGCGTATACTTGTACAGATAGCCCATGGCAGCATCCACATTCGCTCCCCGCTTCAAATCCATCACAATCCGAATATCATCCGTGGACTCATCACGGATATCCAGTAGTTGCGGGACCCGCCCATCGCCAATATGATGGGCAATCTTTTCAACCAGATCGCTTTTATTGACGGCGTAGGGGATGGATGTGATGACCACCTTTGACTTGTGTTCCACCTGATAAGTCCCTTGCAGAATAATTGTCCCCTCCCCTTTCTCGTAGATCTGCTGCAATTCCTCTTTGGAGTTCATCATCCTGCCACCGGTTGGGAAGTCCGGCCCTAGAATATGGCGATCCAACAGGCGTTTGATTGCATTGGAGGGCCAGACATGGTCGGATCGCCGAAGCAGGGATTCCACCATGTAAATGGCACCGCTCACCACTTCACCAAGGTTATGGGGCGGAATACTCGTAGCCATCCCGACCGCAATTCCGGTGGCTCCATTGACTAACAGGTTCGGGACACGCGCAGGCAGGACCACCGGCTCGGACAGGGTTGCATCAAAGTTTGGCCGGAACGGGACCGTATTCTGGCGGATCTCCTCCAGAAAGGCCATCGCCAGCGGTTGCAATTTTGCCTCGGTATACCGCATTGCGGCTGGACGATCCCCGTCAATAGATCCAAAATTACCGTGCCCATCCACCAGCGGATCACGCAAAGAGAAAGCCTGTGCCATCCGTGCCATTGCATCATAGATTGCACTGTCTCCATGCGGGTGATACTTCCCCATGGTATCTCCGACAATCGTCGCACTCTTCCTGTACCTTGAATCAGGATATAAACGAAGCCCCGCAAACATGGCGTACAGGATCCGGCGCTGCACCGGCTTCAATCCGTCCCGAATATCCGGCAGCGCTCTGCTGGTAATCACCGACAGCGCGTAATTCAGATATCTTGAATTCGCAAGTTCATGAAGCGGCGCAGAGGCTGTATGGTCCATTCCCGCAACACAGATCTAGGTTATTTCTCTAAAAATACTGCCAAAATCAGGATTTCCCGGCTGCACATGTCTACGATTTAAGAAAAATATGTTCAGAAACTGGCGCAGGATCAAATCCCATCAACGGTGATACGATCTTGCGTTGCATTGGAGTCATACTCATCGCAGACTACGAAACATACATACACTGCCACGAACTTTCGGTATTTCCGCATAATCCTGAATGGACCTGAACGGGGACTCTGGAAAACCATGAATGGGGGGACGCGGCAGAATCGTGGAATCCCGACCAGCCTGATCACGGCGATCAATCTCGTGTATGAGCGGGATCAATCACGAAGACACGGGAGCAGTCTGGGGGCTGTTCGGCATCCCGAAAACAGCGGTGGATGCCGAATCCCCTCAAGGGAGGCTGCAGCAGAGATTCTAATAGACGAATTCATGCTCCAGGGGAATTATCCGAATCCATGAACGAACGAGACGATGCTTGCATTCCGCAGACCGGAGGTCTACCACGATCCGGCGGGATGTATCTGATGTTCCGGGGAGCAAAACGGGAGCGGTGACGGATTAAGTATACCACCGCGGGGTGCACTAGATGCGGTGGGAATATGAACTGCAGGCAAGCGATGTGTACTTCGGGCAGATGCGTGTGGGTGGAATCCTGCGCCAGACGCAGAACATGATACGGCGGTAGCGGGGCAAGTGTAACACGTACCCGGATCGCCCAAAAGCGAAGGATTTCTCGAGTTGAGCCTCTAGTCACCGCCTCCGTGGTGCCCCCTCATCATTCGGCAGCGGAGCAAACAGTTGACAAAACCATTCCCTATGCTATCCATAGTTGCCGCTATGCACCATGAGTGATTTCGTAAATTGGGGCGACCATATAGATGATCGGGGAAAAACCCAGTACTTCCACGGCCGAGACAACATACTGAATGCATTCCGTATTCGACTCAAGTATGCGGCAGATGACAGGTCGAAGGGGACCACGTTCCTGATCCAGGCCGCGCCCGGGGCAGGCAAGAGCGCCCTGCTCCGTGAGTGTGCGGGGGTGGCGGAGAAAGACGGGTGGAAGACAGCAGAGATTCCTTTGAGTGCACTCTGGGATGTCCCCACCCTGCTTGATGCATTGGGGCGGGACGAGGAGACTAAGAAGAGGGGGAGTTGGTCAGGGGGGATAAAGGGGAGACTCGGAGTACTGTCCGCGCTGACGGTAGGTGCCCGGATTAATTATAAATCCAGGAAAATCACCGCCCCCCGCGACACGATTCAGGTGCTGCAGAGCGGTGAAGGGTGGCTGGTACTCCTTCTGGACGAGGCGCAGGTGCTGGCAGAGCGTACCCCAAGCGAACACGCCGCCCATGTCACAATCCTTCTTGATGCGATCCATAATGGCAAACTGGGACGGCCGGTGATGCTGGCTGTCGCAGGACTGAGTTCCACGAAGGAAGCGTTCCGCAAATTCGGTGTGTCCAGATTCAAGGCTAATTGCTACGCCGAGTTGGGTCCGCTAAAACCGGAGGCAGAGCGGAAAGTCATAGCGGACTGGCTTCAGATGGAGGGGCTGGCCCGTGGGGATATCCGCCCGTGGGTGGAGGCAATCCGGCAGGAAACGCACGGCTGGCCGCAGCATATCGCTTCCTATGCACAGCCGGCAGCACTCCAGGTGCGGACGGACCGGCGGCGCATGACCCCGGCGGGGCTGGAGGCGGTACTGGAGACCGGCCGGGATCAACGTGCAAAATACTATACATCCAGTCTGGATGGGTTACCAGAGCGGCATCGGCAGGCAATTGCTCAGGCCTTCGCAACCGCGCGGGCGGATTCCACACAGACGGATTCCGTGATCCTGGACTGCATTCAGGATGTATGCCGGGAACCGGGTGAGGCCCAGGAGATGTTCGGTAAAGCCCTTGCGCAGGGGGTGATCGACAACCGGAACGGGCGCTTCGCCATCCCGGTTCCGTCCATGCACGACTGGCTCCTGGAGAATTACGGCCTGGATAGGGAAGAATCCCTGCCAGATTGACCTGGACTACCGCCCAGACCATCACCTAGTCGGCCATTGGACACAACATATCCGTCCAAAGAGTCAGGACTCAATCAGTAAAACGGCGCGGCACAGAGTGATCCGCGGTGCGGGGCTCTACAAAAAAAACGTACACTGGAGGCATATCTAAACCATTAGAAATCTCGCTCAACTCCACCTTCCTCACGCCTTCTCTTCCATACTCTCCAGAAAACCGGGTCCATGTCGGCTGCCTGCTGGCACGCCTGCACATCAACGTCACCCAGACGCTCCCCACTTCGACTGGGAGCGTGAACCCGTCCCGCCAATCCGCACCGGCGAACAGCATCCTCATTAACAGCACGCCCGCTCCAGGCGACCCCAACGGGGCCAGACCGGCTCTACATTATCGGGCCTGCGGATGACTTCCAGTACCCCGTCAGAGTCTGTTCCTGATCAGACTTTCCGCCCTCCCCCGCCTGTCAGATCGTGAGAATCTGGCAGGACCAGAACGAGTCCGCACCGCCCGGGATATGGAAATCGGGCAGATGAAGCCCCATGGGACTAGTTAGGTTCTCTGGTCTGAAACACTGCCGTAATGCTTACAGATAGGATTGTACACAGAATCCGATGGAATTGCCTACCTTAACACAGGGATCCTTTTCGCGCCAGTATATATTTTTGTTTCACAAAACCATCATCGACATGACCTTCTTTGACTGGACCATTGTTGGCCTCTATTTCCTGACCGCCATCGGGATTGCCCTGTACTACTCGAAACGTGCGGGGCAGAACACATCTGAGTTTTTCCTGAGCGGACGTCGAATGACCTGGTGGTTAGCGGGAATCAGCATGGTTGCAACGACGTTTGCAGCCGATACACCGATGGCGGTCACCGAACTAGTGGCACAGGATGGCATTGCCGGTAACTGGATCTGGTGGAATTTTGCATTTGGCGGGATGCTGACGGTATTCTTTTTTGCACGCCTGTGGCGGCGGTGCGGGATTCAAACGGATGTTGAATTCGTAGAAGTCCGCTACTCTGGACCGGCGGCGGCCTGGCTTCGCGGCATCAAGGCAATCTACTTCGGCCTGCTCCTGAATATCATCATCATTGGCTGGGTCTCGCTTGCAATGGAAACGGCCATCCATGTACTTTGGCCGGAACTTACCATCTTTGGACATGCTGCAATTTCGGTCGGCGGGCTCAACATGAGTGCCGCATTAGTGGTCGTCAGCCTCCTGGTGGTCTTGGTCTCCGTTTTTGCTCTGTTGTCCGGCTTATGGGGAGTTGCCGTGACGGATGTAATGCAATTTACTCTGGCCATGATCGGCTCCATTCTGATGGCGATATTTGTGCTTCGGGTTCCCGAAGTCGGCGGAATCGCCGGTCTCAAATCCCACCTGCCCGCAGAGACCTTTCGATTTTTTCCCACCATTGGAGAAGCCTCGGGAGCGGTTGCAGCGTTTGCGCTGTCAATCCCCGCATTTGTTGCTTTCATCGGGATTCAGTGGTGGAGCAGCTGGTACCCAGGTTCGGAGCCAGGAGGCGGCGGGTACAGTGCCCAGCGGATGATGGGGACCGCCAGTGAAAAGGATGCGACCTTTTCTGCACTTCTGTTTACGATTGCCCATTACTGCATCCGCCCCTGGCCATGGATTCTTGTTGCGCTGGCTTCATTGGTCCTCTATCCTGATCTTACACATTCGCGGGAGGGCTTTATCCTCGTCATGCGGGATGTCCTGCCGGTTGGTGTCCTCGGTATCGTGTTTGCGGCATTTTTAGCCGCATTTATGAGCACGATTTCCACGCAATTAAACTGGGGCGTTTCCTATCTGGTGAATGATTTCTGGCGAAGATTTGTGAAGCCGGACCACAGCGAGCGTTACTATGTTTTCATTTCGCGTGTACTCACATTCATCGTGGGATTGCTGAGTATCCTTCTGGCGACCCAACTTGAATCAATCAGCCAGGCGTGGGCCCTGATTATTACCGCATCGGCAGGACTGGGGACGGTTCTGATCCTTCGCTGGTATTGGTGGCGGATCAATGCATGGAGTGAACTCGTGGCGACATTGGCTCCTATTTTGATGGTACTTCTCACTTTATTTGGGGTCCCGATCCCCGGAATTCAGGCTCCCTTCCCCACCAACTTATTCGTTGTCGTCGGGGTAACGACCGTCCTCTGGCTTACCGTCACCTTCCTGACAAAACCAACGGATGCATCTACACTTGAAGCATTTTACATTCTGGTGCAACCCGCCGGACCTGGCTGGCGCCCGATGGCTGCCCTGCACCCGGATGTCCAGTCGGATGCGTCTCTCGCTTTGATGGCACGCCAGTGGGGGGCAGGAGTTGTACTGGTGTATACATGCCTTTTTTCGACCGGCTATTTCATTCTGGGCAGTACTTTGGCTGGAACACTGATGTTATTTGTTGCTGCCGTCTCAATCATCTATCTAAGAAAGACGTTTGATCAAAAAAAGAGCCCTTAACTTTCACAGAATACATCTGGAATCATGTCCGCGTTAATTATTGTCGGTGACCGGGTGCTCATAAAACCCGATAACGGAGAGCAGCAGACAGAATCCGGGCTGGTTCTGCCTGCATCCGTAGCGGAGCGTGACCAGATTGGATCCGGACGTATAGAGCAGGTCGGTCCTGGCCATCTCATCCCTAATCCTGACTACTCCGATCATGAGCCCTGGGCCGAACCCAAAAAGATTGGACGATATCTGCCGCTGGAGGCAGCGGTTGGCGATCTGGCTTTCTACCAGCGTAAGGAAGCCATTGAATTCACCTACAAACAAACCAAATTCTTCATCGTACCGCATCATGCAATCCTTGCTCTGATCAGACCGGATCACGAAGATATAATCAATGAACTCCTTGATTCAAACCGGCTTTAGGCCTGCACATTCTCTGAATTTCAAGAGATGGTCTCCCGGCGGTTGATTTTGGATCCTGATCGTGTCCATGGCATTTGGAGAATAGCGATCCGATCACCGGATGCGCCAATCCGAACAGGAGATGGTGGCGTGAGAGAGACTCGAACTCTCGACCTTGCGATTATGAGTCGCACGCTCTAACCAACTGAGCTACCACGCCATGCTCACCTTGAACGAAGATAGTCCGAAACGGGTTGCAATCAGTTAAGTGGACATCGGGTACATAAAGCACGATTTCGTTTGAACACATGCACTGGAACGACATTATCGGACAGCAAAAAGTCATTGAGATCCTAAAACGTTCGGTCGATTCCGGACGTGTTGCTCATGCATATCTGTTCCATGGTATGGAAGGGACTGGAAAACGAGCAGTAGCTCTGGCATTTGCTCGGCAATTACAATGTCCGAATTGTGACGATGAGCAATCCTGCCTGCCCTGTAAACAGGCATCCCGGCTGGAACATCCCGACATTGAGGTTCTGATTCCTGAACCCAGTGATGCAAAACCCCAGGATGTCGCTGAACGGATTCAGCGTTTGGCCGAAGACCCGTATGCCGCGGTAGACTTTGTTCGCGCTCCCACATTGGGATCTGCAAAACGGGAGACTAGAAGGCTGAAGCAGGCCTTTTATTCTGTGGAGCGGATCAACCTGCATTTACGCCAGAGGATGATGATGCGTCCCCTCATGGGACGCTATCGCATCGCAATCATTACCGATATTGATGCAATCCGCGAACAGGCGGCAAATACATTCCTGAAACTTCTTGAAGAGCCGGGCCCCGATACACTGTTTATTCTGACGACATCTCGAAAAGACCTGCTCCTGCAGACGATCCTGTCCCGCTGTCAGCATGTGGCATTTGAGAATCTTTCGCCAGAGACGATCTCCAGAGTGCTGCATGAGCGTAAGGGAGTGGAGATGGGACTTGCCGAAATTGTCGCGAATATGGCTCAGGGATCTTATCTGCGTGCACTGGAGCTCACGCAGAGCGAAGAACTCCGACGGGACCGGGAACGCGTTCTGACCTTTCTCCGATTGGCCTTTACCGGAAAGTTTGTTCCGCAAACGGACATGATCGCAGAGATCAGTCAAGTCAGCCGGGATCGTATTCGGAATTTGCTGCGGCTTCTTTTGAGTTGGATTCGTGATGTTGCACTGTACCGGGCAATTGGAGAAAATGCACCGATCACAAACCGGGATCAGAAGCAGGAGATTTTAAAATTCAACCAGAACCTTCAAAGTGCTGATCTGAATGCTATGTGCAGCCTAGTAGAAGAGGCGCTGCTGTTGACCGAATCCAATGTGAACACGACCCTCTTGCTGACGAACCTGTCCATAAACCTGGGCAAAGCGATGCGAAGCCCCCATGACGGCAGGCTGTTCCAGCCCCTTACAAGTTTCAGGACTATTTCATCGTAGCGCAGTTCCTGCAAAAAGTCATCCTGTCAGGTCTGGATTCCTGTCTTTCACAGGGGATCCTTTGAACGTTGTTTGATCCAGAGCGTAAATCCTGTTCCGGTATGCAAGATCTCTTTCTGGAATAACCGAATTCATCATGGCATGTAATGCAAACGGTTCCTGCGGCTGTCGTGAAAGTTCACTGGCTGGCTATGGCGGCGGTGGGTGCAGCGATAGTTGTCCGTCCGTTCAGATTTTTGACTGGCTTCCGTCATCCTCCAAAGATCCCGGTCGGGATCACTGTGATCTGGTGGAGGTCGCATTCAAGGGCCGGCGCAGAAAGGTGTACCAAAACAGACGAAATATATCTGTGCGTGCGGGAGACGACATTATTGTTTCTGCGCAACGAGGGCTAGATTACGGGCAGGTCGTGCTCGCCGGTGAACTCGTACATATTCGAGCAAGGGCAAACCCGAACTATGGCCAGGTCCTGCGCCTGGCTTCATCCAATGACCGAAACATTTACAATCAGAACAAAGAAGCGGAAAAGGAGGCCCTGCTCGCTGCAAAAGCAACCATTAAAAGACGTCAACTCCCCATCAAACTCGTCGATGCAGAATGGCAGTTTGACAGAAAACGGCTCTCCATCTTCTATACTTCACAGAGCAAGATTATGATGCGGCCGGTCATTAGCGAGCTTTGCCGGCGGTTCAAGACGCGTGTCGAATTTCTTCGTTTAACCCCCCGTGAAGAAGCGGCCCGGGTCGGTGGACTCGGGGTGTGCGGGAGAGAACTCTGCTGCTCTTCCTGGATGCGGCAGATGCCCCCTGTGTCTGCATCGGCTGCAAAAAAGATGCACTTCCCCCTTACGCAGGAACGAATGACCGGACGGTGCGGACAGTTAAAATGCTGCTTGAATTACGAGCTGGAGCAGTACATGAAGATTCTTGAGGAATTTCCTCGGAAAAATTCGAGAGTGGATACCCATAATGGCCCCGGACGAGTCATGAGCATGAATATCTTCTCGCGGACTGTTCGTGTACACCTTAGCAACGATCTGATTGAGGAATTTGATCTCCAGGAAGTGAAGTACATTCCAAAGAAACGCCCCCCGCAGCGAAGCCGTAAACCCGCCCGCAAAAAGGGCCGCTCAAAGCGGCGTTCCAAATGAGATACCGCCCCGGACGGATACATCAATCCAGGTCTACGACGGTGTTCCACTATGATGATCGCAGAATCGGTCGTTTCCGTCAAACATCTGGAGACGAAAGGGGGAAGTAGAGAACTACAGAGCGCCCCCCATCAACTGCCAATCAAGAGCACGCTCTTTCTTAGATCTGCAGAGGTTCTACCGGCTTGCATATCCGCCACAAAACCAATCAATCAATGAAGACTGTCCACAACCTGTCCACCCTGAAACGCATCCCCCTCCGGGAGATATGGGAACGTGAGGACAAAGACTTTACCCCATGGCTCGCCAAAAAGGACAATCTCCACCTGCTTCTGGATGAGATTGGGGTTTTCGCCGAAAACATCAAGACCGAGGCGAACGCAGACCGATATTTTGTCGACATCACTGCAGAGGAGAGTGATACGGGGGTTAAAATCATCATTGAAAACCAACTGGGGAAAACGGACCATTCCCATTTAGGCCAGTTGCTGACCTATGCGGCTAATTTTGACGCATGCATCATTGTCTGGGTAGTGAAGGACGCAACCGAAAAGCATCAGATGGCCATTGAATGGTTCAATGACCATATTGACGATGAGATCTCCTTTTTCCTGGTAAAAACGGAGGTATACCAGATTAAGAATTCGCCATATGCTCCTAAATTCACGGTCATTGCTCAGCCCAACTCATGGTCCAAAACCATCAAAAGAGCTGGAACCACCGAAAAAAGTATTACCGACACAAAACTCCATTACCTGCGCTTCTGGGAGGGATTCAAGGACTATGCATCCGGCATTGATACGTCCTTGAGCATTGGTCGTACCCCCAGACCACAGTACTGATTTGATATCTCTATTGGCAGCAGCGATGCTCACCTGACCCTCCGGTGCAGTACCGTTAAAAAGGAACTCACCGTTGCTATATATCTCAGCGAAGACAAAAAACTCTACAAAAAGCTTGAGTTAAAAAAGTAACTCTTCCATGATCAGGTTGGCAAAGAAGTACGATTCCGTCCTCTCAATAACAAGAAAGCATCAATGATCCAGTGTACCCGTTCCTGTGACGTTACCGACGAGAAGCAATTTCCCGAAATGTACCTCTGGCTTTTGGAAAAAGCCAGGAGATTTGCCAAAGCTTTCCAAGAAGTGACCGGAACCGGTACATGAACTGAATTTATCCATTGTTTCCGGATCCCATTGCAAATCGCTGACCATTGGCCGATGGGAAGAAATTGACTATTTGCGCGATATAGTTTGTATCTTTCCTCCGGGCATGATGGAATGCCTACCAAGACTACAACCGAAAAACTGAGTTTCTCTTAACTTCAAACTCATCATGATGAATCCACTTTCAGCCATGATCCGTAAATGTGCGCCTCTCTGGGCAATCAGCAGTTTTCTGCTGATCACGGGGGCCAGGGCACAGGGCACGGCCACCTACGAACTCACCTTCACCTCCACCTGGTCGGCAACGACACATCCGGCAGGTTTCCCGTCAAATCCTCATTTTTCCGGTCTGATTGGAGGTACACACAATAGTTCGGTAAGTTTCTGGAGTACCGGAGAAACCGCCAGTGACGGCATCAAGGATATGGCCGAATTTGGAGGGAAATCCACCCTTCGCAGTGAGGTCAATCAGGCCATCAATGCATCCAATGCAGGTGAGGTCATAGATGGAAGCGGGCTCGGGAATTCTCCCGGCTCTGTCCGAACCACGTTTGAGGTCACTTCCGCATGGAGTCTGGTGACCGTTACGTCAATGCTCGCACCCAGCCCCGACTGGTTCGTCGGGGTATCCGGCTTGAACCTGCTGGATAGTGACAATCTCTGGAGGCAAAGCGTGCAAGTGGAATTATTTGTCTATGATGCCGGAACCGACAGTGGAACCAACTATGGCTCGCCAGATCAGGCAACCATCCCCAGAGAAAATATTCAGCGAATTGAGACCGCGCCATTTTTAGTGAACGGGACCGTCAAATCCGTCGGCATGTTTTCCTTTGAACTGCAATCCAGTACTCCCCCTCAGGTAAGTCTCTCTGTCGATCAAAATTCTGTCACAGAGGGAGAAGCGGTGACCGCAACCGTAGAAGTGTCCCAGGCGCTGTCAAGTGCGGTAACCATTCCCCTCAACCTTCTCTCTGTCACCGCGGAATCTGGCGACTACGACAGTTCATCTCCCGTGAATATCACGATCTCCGCCGGTCAAACCGAAACAGATCTTACGATCAACACCTATCCAGATGATGACACAGAGAATGAAATCTTTGTGATCGAAATAGATCGGAATAATCTGCCCTCCAGTGTGACCATAGGCAGCCCTCTATCCCAGGAAATCACCATTACCGATCTTGCTCCGCCAAGTCTTTCGCTATCCGTGAATCCAACGTCTGTAGAAGAAGGGAATCCTATGGCAGTAAATGTAGAATTGTCTAGAAGCTTGCCCGGAGATCTAACCGTTTCTCTGATTCTCACAGCAGAAACCGCAGAACCCGAAGACTATGACAGCAGTTCGCCGGTCAATGTTACCATCCCTGGTGGGCGTACCCGCGTGGAGCATATTATCAATACCTACGAGGATGATGACCTCGATGATGAAACCTTCATCGTATACCTGGACACTGGCTCTCTCCTTTCAGATGTCACTGCAGGTACATCAACATCCGAAGAAGTGACCATTCTTGATACCACTGAACCGACATTGGTAAATCTGTCCGTGGATCAAAATTCTGTAGACGAAGGGACATCCGTGACGGTAACCGTAGCATTATCCAAGGATACAGACACAGATATAACGATTCCGCTAATTCTTACACCGGGGACTGCAGAACTCGAAGATTATGACAGCACCACTCCGGTCAGCATGGAGATCCAGAGTGGCGAAAACATGGCGGAACTTGTCATCAAAACCTACATGGATGATGATCTTGAAGATGAAACTTTTTTGGTTCTGATTGATGAGGCCAACCTGCCATCCGGTATCCTTTCCGTCAGTCAGGTTCCAGCAGAAATTACGATTATAGATAACGATATGCCGGGGGTAAGCCTGTCCGTGGATCAAAATTCTGTCACCGAAGGGGATTCTGTCACGGTGACCATCACATTACCTGTTGGCCTTGACACCGATATAACGGTTCCTCTGATCCTTACATCAAATACCGCCGAAATGGATGATTATGACAGCATATCTCCAATTAATGTGACGATCAAAAATGGAGATACCGAGGCGGAGCATATGATCAAAACCTATGAGGATGACGACCTTGAAGATGAAACCTTCACCGTGGCCATTGACGGGGATAATCTGCCGGCCGGCGTGATTCTCGGAGATCCAACCTCGGCCGAAATCACAATCACCGACAATGATATGCCGCCAGGTGTCTCGCTGACGGTAACTCCGGATCGTGTAGAGGAAGGGGATTCCGTCATCGTAGCCGTGAAATTGTCCAACAGTCTGGATGCTGATGCAATGATCTCCCTGATTCTCACACCAGGAACCGCAGAGTCCGATGATTACGACAGTACAAGCCCGGTCAGCGTGACCGTCACCGCCGGACAAATCGAGGGACAGCATGTTATCCGTACATCCGAGGATGCAGATACCGAGGATGAAACCTTCACCGTGGCCATTGATGGAGACAATCTGCCTTCCGGGGTGATTCTGGGGGACCCCACCTCAGCCGAAATTACGATTACAGATAACGATATGCCAGGGCTGTCGGCCCCCGCATCCATAGAAGTCAACGAAGGACAATCCGTATCGATTCAGGTTTCGCTTATGACAGAGCCCGCAGGCAATGTGACCGTGACCATTACTGGACAGGCAAATTCCGACCTGATGCCTGACCCGCCGACATTGACCTTCACACAGACAGATTACAGCACAGCCCAGACCGTAACCTTAACTGTAACTGAAGATGATGATCTGCTAAACGACGAAGTGACGCTGACGCTGACGGCATCTGGAGGCGGCTATGCGGTGTCCCACACCTTGGTGGTCACAATCATCGATAATATGGGGGTGAGCATTGAAGATGAACAGCCATCCCTCACCATTACACTTTGGGGCAATTATCCAAATCCTGTGTCTGACCTTACGAAAATAGAGTTTGATCTGCCCGAACCTGCACAAATATCCGTTCGTGTCACGGACTTGCTGGGACGGATCGTCCAGACAACCCCCTACGGATGGTTTGAAGTTGGCAAGGGACACACCGTAGAACTTGGCACCGAGAACCTGACATCCGGTGTCTATTATTACACGCTCACCGCGGATATGGGAGAGCAGTTAATTCAACGATCCAAAGCCATGTCCATTGTGAAATAGTTCGCCCCCTGACTTCTGGAATATTACCGAGACACCAACCTGCTTCCGGACTAGAATGTATCTGCTTTTGTGTGTATAGACTGCGTACCCCGGGGTAATTAGGATCGACAGGCCACCCGCTTTACCTCCTGTGTTGAAACGATCTCGGCCGCAAAGAGACTTGATGTCATCCGGGTTTGAAAGTCTGCAAAGCCTGAATTCACAATGAATGCATTTGTATGCGTGATTCGCAAATGCGTCCTCCTCTGGGCGATCAGCAGTTTTCTGCTGATTGCAACAACTGTGGCGCAGGGCCTCGCCACCTATGAACTCACATTCACTTCCACCTGGTCCAGAGATACACATCCGACGGATTTTCCATCGGGTCCTCATTTCTCTTTTCTGATTGGAGGCACACACAACAGTTCCGTGAACTTCTGGACTACCGGCCAAACTGCCAGTAACGGAATCAGACAAATGGCAGAACGTGGATGGACATCCATTCTTCAAGGCGAAGTGCAGCAAGCGATCAACGCCTCTAATGCATATGCGGTCATACGTGGCGGGGGGATCGGCAATTCTCCTGGATCCGTAAAAAAACATTCACGATTCATCCCTCATGGAGCCTGGTAACCGTTACGTCCATGCTGGCCCCCAGCCCAGACTGGTTCGTCGGGGTATCCGGATTGAATCTGCTGGATGAGAATAATAGCTGGATCCCGAGACATGAAGTGGAATTGTTTGTCTATGATGCAGGAACCGATAGTGGTTCCAGTTATCAATCCGCAAATGTGATCACTGATCCCAGAGAAAATATTCGCCGTATTGAGACCTCTCCGTTTTTAGTGGACGGGGCCGTAAAATCCGTAGGAACCTTTGTCTTTGAACTGCAGGCCCCGCCTGAGGTGAAGCTATCCGCAGACGATACATCCATCAAAGAGGGAGATCCCGTAACGATCTCTGTCGAACTGTCCAAAGCCCTGACAAGGGAGGTAACCATCCCGCTAATACTCACCTCTGGAACGGCTGAATCCGACGATTATGATCCTGCATCCCCGGTGAATGTCACCATTACCGGCGGGACAACCGAAGTGGATCATACGATTAACACCAATGAGGACAGCGACACCAAAGACGAAACCTTCACCGTGGCCATTGATACCGATAATCTGCCCTCCGATGTCACGGCAGGCAGCATGATCTCCCAGGAGATCACGATCACAGATCCCGATGTGCCGGAAGTCTCCCTTTCCGTAAAAAACAATTCTGTAGCGGAAGGTGAATCAGTAACCGTCACCGTTACGCTCACCGAAGACCTGGCTTCAAATATTACACTTCCGCTCACACTCACCGCCGGAACTGCTGAATCTGATGATTATGATGCTGCAACCCCTGTGAATGTCACCATTCCCGGCGGGACCGCCGAAGTGGATCACACGATGAACACGTATGAAGACAACGATACCAAAGACGAAACCTTTACGATCGCCATTGATACCGGCAATTTGCCCTCCGATGTGGCCCCAGGCAGTGCAATCTCGGAAGAGATCATCATCACCGATCCTGATGTGCCGGCAGCCTCCCTCTCTGTTGATCAGCAGGCTGTGGAGGAAGGTGAATCCGTGACGGTCACTATCATGCTCTCGGAAGATCTGACCTCAAACATTACGATCCCCCTCCTGCTCACTGCCGGAACCGCTGAATCTGATGACTACGACAGCACCTCTCCCGTGAATGTCACCATCGCCAGCGGTGCAACCCAAACCGAAACGGTCATCCGCACTGTGAAGGACCGCGACACCAAGGATGAGACGTTCACTATCGCCATTGATACCGGCAATTTGCCAGCGGATGTGACCGCAGGCAGTGCGACATCTCAGGAGATCACCATTATGGATCCTGATGTGCCGGAAGTCTCCCTTTTTGTTGATCAGCAGACTGTAGAGGAAGGTGAATCCGTGACGGTCACTATCATGCTCTCGGAAGATCTGACCTCAAACATTACGATCCCCCTCCTGCTCACTGCCGGAACCGCTGAATCTGATGACTATGACAACACCTCTCCCATAAATGTCACCATCGCCAACGGTGCAACCCAGGTCCAAAAGGTGATCAATACCAATCCAGACGACGATAGCGACGATGAGACCTTTACCATCGCAATTGATGTGCATAATCTGCCCGCTGATGTTAAGGCCGGCACCGCACTCTCGGAAGTCATCCGAATCACGGATCCTGACAGGGCACAGGTTTCGCTTTCGGTGGATCACCAAAACGTAGATGAAGGTGAATCCGTAACGGTGACCGTCTCCTTATCACAGGCGCTCACCTCCGATGTAACCATCCCGATCCAACTCATCGCTGGAACTGCTGAATCCGATGATTATGCCGGTACCTCTCCCGTGAACCTTAACTTTGCCAGTGGACAAATTGAGACAGACTACATCATTACAACGAAAAAGGACGATGACCCGGACCACGAAACCTTCACCATAGCCATTGATACCGATAATCTGCCAGCGGGCATTATTGCTGGAAGTCCACGCTCCGTTGTGGTGACGATCACCGATCTGGATATTTCAGATGTTTCCCTGTCAGTGGATGACAGTTCTGTAGCGGAGGGAAAAAGCGTGACCGTAACCGTGGAACTGTCCCAGGCGCAGAATTCGGAGGTGACCATTCCCCTGGTCCTGACATCTGAAACCGCGGAGTCCAACGACTATGACAGCACCTCGCCTAGAAACCTTAACCTCGCCAGCGGACAAACCAGATCTGAGCTTGTGATTGCTACGTATATCGATGCTGATACCGAAGATGACTCCTTCACGGTTACCATCGATGAGGATAATCTGCCCCTGGGGGTTATTCTCGGCAACCCGTCCTCGGAATCGATCACAATTAGGGATACAACTGTACCGGAGATTCGTCTGTCTATAGATCAGACGATCGTGCTGGAGGGAATGCCCGTGACGGGCGGCATAGAACTCTCCATTGCCCAGAATGCCGATATCGCGATTACATTGATTCTTGCTGTGGCAACTGCCGAGTCGGATGACTATGACAGTACATCTCCGCTCAGTCTGAAAATTTCCGGTCGGCAAAATAAGACTGCATTCACCATCCGTACCTTCAACGACAACGACTTTGAGGATGAAGACTTCACGATCTCCATCGATGGCGACAATCTGCCGACTGGCATCTTTCTGGGCAGCCCATCCTCGGTAGATATTACAATCAAAGATTCCAGCATCCCCAAAGTGAGTCTGTCCGTAAATGAGAATTCAATTGCAGAAGGAGATTCGGTGGTCGTAACCCTGGAATTACCCGTTGATCTGGATTCTGATGTCGAAATCCCCCTGACACTCACACCAGGAACCGCCGAATCCGATGATTACGATCATATGAGTCCAGTCAGCATAGAGATCATTGCCGGGCAAACCGAAGGGGAACACACCATTCAGACCTTTGAAGATGCCGATACCGAGCATGAAACGTTCACCATCTCCATAGATGGTGAGAATCTACCGGTTGGGATTCTTTTAGGCAGCCCGACCTCCGCCGAAATCAAGATCACCGATAACGATACGCCAGGGATACTCGCCCCCACATCCGTAGAGATTGACGAAGGACAGTCAGCCGAGATTCGAGTTTCGCTTATGACCGAACCTTCCGGCAATGTGACCATGACCATTGTCGGATATATGGATCGTGATTTGGACCCGAATCCGAAGACACTCGCCTTTACCCCAACAAACTATAATATCGCTCAGACAGTAACCTTAACCACAATAGAAGACGATGACCTGTTAAACGATGAGATGATCCTGACACTTATGACATCCGGAGGGGGATATTCCGTATCCAATACGCTTGCTGTCACGATCAGGGACAATCGGGGCGTGCATGCTGAAACAGATATATCCCCCATTTCTATTACGCTTCGGGGCAACTACCCCAACCCGGTATCCGACCGGACAAACATAGAATTTGATCTCCCCGAACCCGCACAGATCTCCATTCGTGTGACCGATCTCCTTGGACGGATCATCCAGACGATTCCCTACGGATGGTTTGAAATTGGTCAAGGACACGCCATCGAACTAGATACTGGAAACCTGACATCAGGTGTCTATTACTACACGCTCACTGCAGATATGAAAAAACAGCGGATTCAACGATCCAACGCCATGTCTATCGTGAAGTAGGCGACAAAAATTCAGGAGATTGCGGAGCCTGCAACGTTCATCCGGATTGCCATCAGACCGGCACCCAAGTTGATATTTTGCAGCCGCGGATCCCCAGAACCGCGGTTCTCCTAATCCTGGGCTTGTTTGGCGGCAGTTGCTACAACTTTTTCCTGCACATTTCGCGGCATCGCCTGATAATGGCTGAACCGTGCGCTATGGATGCCTCGTCCCTGTGTCATCGAACGAACACGGGTGGAATACTGGTACAATTCCGCCTCCGGGACCTGAACAAGGATTTTTTGCATCGTCCCTTCTGCTTCCATACCCTTGATCGTTGCACGACGTCCATTCAAATCCCCCATTACATCTCCCGTATAGGTATCTGGCACGGTAACCTCTACATCATGGATCGGCTCCAGAATCACCGGCTTCGCTTTGCGGAATGATTCCCGAAAGACCATTCGTGCCGCAGTACGGAAGGCGTTTTCATTGGAGTCCACCGAGTGCATCCCTCCATCAAAAATGACAAAGCGCACATCGCCAACCGGATAGCCCGCCACCGGGCCTCTTTGCATGCCTTCCAGAACACCTTTCTGGATTGCACCGAAAAAGCGTCGCATGTCAATCACTCCCCCAACGATTGCATCAATGAACTCAATCGTTGATCCCCACGCCGTCTGCGCCTGCGCTACATTACGGACATTGATGTCAGGACGTTTTTGGAATTCACCATCCAGGGGCTCAATCAGAACCGAAATATCCGCGAACTGCCCTGCCCCTCCGGTCTGCTTCTTATGCCGGTACGAGTCGCGTGCTTCGGTAGTGACCGTTTCGCGATAGGCAACCCGCGGACGCGTATACTCTACCTCTACATTTACCTTGGACTTGAGCCGGTACTGCGCAACCTTCAGGTGCATGGCCCCCTGCCCGCCCAGCGTGATCTGACTCAAGTGCGGTTCATGGGTGACAACAAGAGATGGATCCTCGGCAGTGATCTGGTGCAGCCCCTGCGCAAGTTTATCCTCCTCGCCCTCCGTCTTCACCTGAATGGCCTCACGATAGCGCGGCTCGGGGAACAGAATGGGAGTCACCACTGCCGGATCTCCTTTCCTGCGAAGTGTACTATTCGTATGGGTATCCCGTAATTTCACCAATGCCCCAATGTCTCCCACATTCATACCTGAGACCGTTTCGCGATCACGCCCACACAGTACATAAAGCTGTCCTAGACGCTCCGATGTTCCAGATTGTGCATTTTCAAGATCCATCCCCGATTCAATCGCACCGTTGCAGACACGGAAGAATGAATAGTCTCCGACATGGTGCTCTGCCATGGTGCGATAAACAAATACCACCGGGTTTCCGTCCACATTGACTTCTATCGCCTCGCCCTCTGCCATCGGAAGTGCCCGGGCCTCCAGCGGGGATGGGGCGACATTGTCAATGAAACTCATTAAGCGGGCCGTCCCTACGTTCTCGGTTGCTGCGGTACAAAAAACCGGGTACAGGGATCGCTGTAACATTGCATCACGAAGTCCCGCCCGCATCTCATCCTCCGTGAGGCGCTCGGTTTCCAAATATTTCTCCATCAGTTCCTCGTCACTGACCGCAATATCCTCCACCAATGCATTATGCAACTCTTCAGCACGATCCACAAATTCGTCCGGAATTTCACTAAAGGCAGGTGGCCCCTGTGAATTTGCATTGAACGTGATTTTTTTCATGATCAGCACATCAATTAATTCATTCGATGCCCCGCCAGGGAACTGAATGACCGTGATTCCTGCCCCAAAGCGGTCTCGCATCTGCGTAATGAGCGCGTCAACATCCGCCTGCGGCCGATCAATCTGATTGATGACAAACATTGCAGGCTTCTCGTTCTGCGTCGCCGCACTCCAGGCTAGTTCGGTTCCGACCTCCACTCCTTCCTGAGCATTCATTACAAAAACAGAGGTGTCCGCCACACGAACGGCTGCAACCACCTCTCCCACAAAATCCGGGTATCCCGGGGTATCAATAATATTGATCTTGTGCTCTTTCCATTCCGCATGCAGGAGAGAGGAGAAGATGGACATCTGCCGCTCTTTTTCACTCGGCTGATAATCACTGACGGTAGATCCTTCGGTGACCGTACCTAACCGGCGTGTTTTCTTACTCACATACAGCATGGACTCCGCCAGGGATGTTTTTCCGCTTCCCTGGTGTCCTACAAGTACAACGTTACGGATGTGCTCGGGGCTGTAAACTTTCATTGGTGCGTATATTTAATGTAAACTTCCAGAATCATAGCCGCAGAATATAGTGACTGGAACAGAATTTTTCTGCTTTTCTGCCGAAATTGTGCAGAACATAGAACACCATCGTATAAGATCGTTTAACCGACCTGCCTTAGAAGAAATCAATGCCCTGGTTCAAAAGGACGAAAAAGGGGATCCTGACCAGTCGTAGTGGTCAACACGAGATGCCTGCCGGACAATGGCGGAAATGCCCGGCATGTACTGCCATCAACGCCGTCCGCGAACTGGATGGGAATCTGAATATCTGCCCCAAGTGTGACTACCATGATCGCCTGGGCTCAAGTGAGTATTTTGCGCTGCTGCTTGACGACGGCTCCTGTGAGCTTCATGATCAGGATATTATTTCCACCGATCCTCTTGAATTTTCGGATCGCAAAAACTACTCTGACCGGCTTGAGAGTACACGAAAAAAAAGTGGACTGCCGGATGCAGTGCAGTCCGCAATCGGCAGGATGGAGCGGCATACTGTGTCGGTCGCAGCCATGGATTTCAGTTTCATTGGCGGCTCCATGGGATCCGTTGTTGGTGAAGTCATTGCCCGCACGATACGCAGAGGCGTACAGCAGAATATCCCCGTCATTGTCATTACACAAAGCGGGGGAGCCCGAATGATGGAGGGTGCCCTCAGCCTGATGCAAATGGCAAAAACCAGTGCACACCTCGCCCGGCTGCACGAAAAGGGGGTCCCCTATCTCTCCATCTTAACGAACCCGACCACCGGCGGTGTCACTGCATCTTTTGCCATGCTTGGCGATATTAATATCGCGGAACCGGGAGCACTCATCGGTTTCGCCGGTCCCCGTGTTATCCGCGAAACCATCGGGCAGGATCTCCCCAAAGGATTTCAGAGTTCCGAATTTCTCAAAGATCACGGCTTTGTAGATATGATTGTGGATCGACGAGAACTTCGTGCAACGTTGATCCATATTCTCAATCTGTTTCAGGAAGAACAATCCAGCCCTTAACTGATGATCATTGGACGTTGCGGAGACTACGAATCTGTCAGCCTATTTGCGGCCGACCTTATTGGCAGGGCAATCTCAAAAAAACCTCGCGGTGTTTTTGGATTTGCGACGGGAAGCACACCTGAAGGACTGTACAAGTTACTCGTTGCCCGTTATCAGCGCGGCGAGATCTCGTTTGATCAGATGACCACAGTAAACCTTGATGAATATGTTGGCCTTCCTCCCGGCCATGAGCAGTCCTACGCTGCGTTCATGCAGCAGCATCTTTTTGGGCAGGTCAATGTAAGGCCGGAGTCCATTCACTTTCCTGAAGCAGGTTCGGACCCTTCCGAATTTGATGAATTCATTCGAAATGCAGGAGGGATTGACCTGCAGATTCTGGGAATCGGTGCAAACGGTCATATCGGGTTTAATGAACCGGGATCTTCATTCCATTCCAGAACCAGGGTGGTGTCGCTTGCCGAGTCCACCATCCGGGATAATGCCCGTTTTTTTGATTCTCCAGATGACGTACCCCGTGAAGCAGTCACCATGGGGATCAAGACCATCATGAACGCTCGCAAGATCGTACTACTCGCCTCTGGAGCCGGCAAAGCCGATGCCGTTGCACGATGTCTGAGAGGCCCTCAAATCGAAGAGGTGCCCGGTAGCTGTCTGCAGGCACATCCCAATGTCACGGTGATTCTGGATCATGCTGCAGCTTCAAAGCTTAACGACAAAAACTAAATATCTGACTTAACTGTGATACTCATACTAGAAGCAAATACAGATCAGGAATCTGCGCAGTATGGACTTCTGGTGCGTTACCTGAGCTCGCTCATAAATATCACCTATGAGGTCCGGCATATCCAGGGGGCAAACCAGCGTTTGACCGAGATCTACCTGCTGGGAGACACCAAATCTCTCTCTATGGAATTCATGCGAAGCCTACCCTGCGTGCAGCGTGTGGTTCGTGTACAGGAAGCCTACCGGATACTTGGTCGACATGGGCAGGAAGACTTCCCCCATCAGTTTGAATACAACAAGATCACCTTTGATCAGACCAGTCTCCACGTATTTGCGGGGCTGTGTGCCGTAGACACCCCGGAGCATGTGGAACTTATGATGAAGGCACTCAAGGAAAATGGGCAGGTCTGCACCCGTATGGGAGCGTACAAGCCGCGCACCAATCCCTACTCGTTCCAGGGACACGGAAAGGACTGTCTCCCTCATGTCTTTGAGTTGGCAGGCAAATACGGGATCCAGATTATTTGTATGGAGGTGACGCATGAATCGCACATTCAGGAGATTCACGAGGCACTTGAAGCGACCGGTCATCCTACCGGGGTCATGCTTCAGATCGGAACCCGAAATACGCAAAATTTTGAACTGCTCAAGTGTGCGGGCCGTCAGGATGACTATCCTGTTCTGATCAAGCGGGGATTTGGGATCACCCTAAATGAATCTCTCAATGCCGCGGAATATCTGGCCAGTGAGGGAAACCGGCGGATCATCTTCGCCCTGCGCGGAATGAAAACCAATCTTGGCGACCCCCATCGAAATTTTGTTGACTTCACCCATGTACCGGTAGTCCATCGGCTGACCCGAATGCCGGTTTGTATTGATCCATCCCACTCTGTAGGCAGTCGGCAAAAAAGTCCTGATGGACTCATGGATGTCATGCATGCAACGGCACAGGGAGTCATTGCCGGAGCAAACATGATCCTTGTAGATTTTCATCCGAATCCCGCAAAAGCGCTGGTGGATGGCCCTCAGGCACTGCGTCTGGACGAACTCCCCTTCTTTCTGGAAGATATTCAGATTGCGCGGGATGCCTATCTGAAGCGCGTTGAGCTGGTTCAATCCCGGCAAGCGTCCACATAACTGGTCTCCGCCTGCGCAATCAGTTTCTCAATCTCACCGAGTCCTTTGTCCCAGAACTCCGGGTCATGTAAATCAACTCCCAGCCGGCCAACAAGGATATGAGGCCAGTCAGATCCACCTGCCCGCATCAGTGCAATGTATTGGTCCGGGAATTCATCGGGAGATTCAAGATAGCGTGTATACAAGGCCAGAACTAGCAGTTCCCCGAATGCATACGCGTAAACGTATCCCGGAGTATGCAAAAAATGCGGAATATAACTCCACCAACTACAGTACTGCTCCGTGAGGATCACGCTGTCACCAAACATTTCGGATTGCGTGGTCATCCAGTACTCTGCAAATTTATCGGAAGACAATTCTCCCTGCTCCCGCCTTGCGGTATGAATCGTATGCTCAAAACGGTTCATGGACACCTGACGAAAAACGGTTGCCATGGTATCATCAATCTTGCTGATCAGAAGTGCCAGTCGATTCTGTGGATCCGTCTCCTTCGCCAATAATCGCTGAAAGGTAAGCATCTCTCCGAACACTGAGGCCGTCTCCGCCGTTGTCAGCGGAGTGGATGCCTGCAGATAGCCCTGCTCCCTTGAAAGAAACTGATGCACGCCATGCCCAAGTTCATGTGCCAGGGTTTGTACATCTCTGGCCCGTCCGGCATAATTGAGCAATACGTATGGATGTACGCTCGGAACCGCACCGTGGCTGAACGCTCCCCCCTGTTTTCCTTCCTGAATCGGTGCGTCAATCCAGTTCTCTTCAAAAAAACGCTCCGCAACTTCCGCCAGAAGCGGATGAAATCCTCCATAACTCTCCAGGGTAATCTGCCGGGCATCCTCCCAGGAGTAAAACGTATGACTTTCTCCGACAGGTGCATACCGGTCATAATCGTAGAGCGGGTGGATTCCCAGAACCTTGCTCTTCAGTCCATAATAACGGCGAACCAGATCATAGCGACTTACGACCGACTGAATTAATGCCTCTGCCGTTTCATCTGCAATCTGGTTCCCCAGGTTGCGGGACTTGAGCCAGTGGGGCAATCCCCGCATGCGGTCAAGCGTGGCCTTGTCCCCCAGAAGCGTATTGAAAATAAAGGTGAGCGTGTGTTCATTCACCGCAAGTCCTCTGGAGAAACTTTCCGCTGCATCTTTGCGCAGTTCCCGATCAGGGGCATGAAGTTTTGTGAGCAGATGCTGCTGTGATAATTCCTCTCCGCGGAGAAAGAATCGCATCCTGCTGATGGTCTCCGTGAAGTAACGCATCCAGGCAGATTTTCCGGTTACGCCCATCTCTGCCAGCACCTTTTCCTCTGCCTCGGAAAGAGTATAATCCCTCAGAAGCCGTTCACATTCCAGAAAATGACGGTAGTGTGCAAGTTCGTCATCCTGCATGAGCATCTGCGCATGATCATCGTCTATCCGCATCCACTCCAGCCCGAAAAAAAGCAGGTTCTTGGTGATCTGGGTTGAGCATTCACGAACATGTTGCAGAAGTGCTCCACGTTCTGGATCAACGGTTGCAGTAGACCAGAAGAGATAGGCATACGTTATGATCCGACCATCCCGCTCCTGGATCTGCTCATACTCAGAGAGTGCTTCTTTCATCTGTACCGCGTTCAGACTTTCAACCCTGCCTCTCCAGGATCTGCAAAACTTTTCTGCATCGAGAATCAATGTTTCCAGATCCCCGCGCAACGCAGACTCACTCGGATAGAGATGGGATAAATCCCATCGCACAGTCTCGGCTCCGGTTGGTTTCATTTTGTTCACCTTTTGGTAAAGTGTAAACGACATGGAACTCTGACTGCCACAAATTGTTGTATCCCGCCCAAGCCATCCAACACAATTTTTGATGTCCTATCAGTCCATTGACTCGGTAAAAGATTTTGCTGCCGCCCTGAAACGGTCCAATTCCGAGACAGTCGCCGTTTTCAAGCATAGTTCTACCTGCGACCTCTCCGCCACAGCAAAAAAGGAAATGGCAAACGTTCACATCCCGGTCTTCGAACTTGTTGTTCAGACTGCGCGTCCGTTATCCAATCATATTGAATCACATTTTGGAATCCGGCATGAATCGCCCCAGGTGATTTTAATTTCTCAGGGCACACCAATTTATCATGCATCCCACCGGGCAGTAACTGCAGACAGCATTCACAGGGAGGCAGCAAAATAGAAGGGTTGCGTCAAGCATCCCATACAGTGTCAATCCATGGCCCCGTATTCCGGATTGGGGGCCATCCATTGCCCTTTGTCTTGGTTTCCATTTCAGTCCGATAAAGTTGATTATCAATCAGTTTTTCGATGCTTCTTATTCCATTTGCATACAGCAAGGCATTAGGGCGTTATGTATGTCCCGACGAAGTCGATCAGGGGCTCAAATGTGAGTGTATTTGTACGGAATGCGGGAAAGCCCTGATTGCAAAGCAGGGCGAGACTCTACGGTGGCACTTTGCTCATCAAAGCGATTCAGGTTGTGGCGGGGAGGGCATGGTTCATAAGCTGGCAAAGGAATGCTTGAAAGAATCGGTTACTAAATTCATGAGATTTCCACACGATAAGGAAAGAGATCCTGACAGTAAATATACCTTGGCTAAGATTGAATCGGTAAAGATCGAGGTTTGGATGCAACGAGCAAATCGGCGAGTAGACGCTGGCGTTCTTTTTGGTATTTACGAAAAAGAGAGTGATCTCTGGACACTAGTTACGCATTTCAAGGCAGTTATAGAGATTTGTGTCACGAATCCGAAAGATAAATCATATATTAGTGACATGAGCAATTACAGCATACCGGTATTGGAGATGAGGTTGAATCAGGAAGAAATTTTACGAAGGGCAATAAATCAGTTATCAAAGTCCGCTGATCCCGTAAAATCCTCTATGAAGATCCATTTACTGAATGCATGGAAAAGTTCGTGTAAAAAAGAATGGATTATCAGGAATGGTCTCCCCTCACTATTTAGAAATTGCATCTAACTCAGCGAAGTTAGGGGCTGTTTTAATTATAAAGACGTATAGAGCACCGTGTTAGACGGGAAACAAGTTACCTCGTGATACTGTTGGATCCGTGAATTGCATCGGTCTTGTCGCCTAATAATTTGCACTGTGATCCCTGTGCGGACATGTGTGGGGTATTACTGAGCAAGTCTCCGTCTTCTACTTAGATCATTAACGACTATGACAGCCGGAGCATCCCCCCACCATTTCCCTATTGTTAAGCACTAAACGAATCGCTGTTAGCCGATACTGGGTGTGCGCTCTGGCTTCGAATGAAAACGTTTTCATTTGAAGCCAGAGAATCTGAACCATCATTTCGTCGGGATTATTTGGGGCTATGAAGATCCCAACTACAGATTCATCGGAATTCAGGAACGGAATCGGCCTGCCTGATCTGGATGAGGTCAGCGGACATGCTTACAGATCTCCACATGTGCGGCACCGTTCCTTATGGGGCATAGAGTCCAGACTTTGTGATCTAAAACGGCTCAATCCCCTGCGCCGGGATTGGGACTGAAATACTCCTCAAACTTATCCGTCTTAAGTGCAAATTCTTTGTGGTCTGGCGCAGGCTCTTTCATCCGGGTGACATTCGGCCAGACCCTGGAATACTTTGCATTGATCTTCAACCATTTTGAATCCGCTTCATCCTCAATTTCCGGTTTGATCGCCTCCACCGGGCATTCAGGTTCGCAGGCAGCACAATCAATGCATTCATCCGGATGAATAACGAGCATATTTTCGCCCTCATAAAAACAATCGACCGGACACACTTCCACACAATCCATGTGTTTGCATCGAATGCAGGAATCCATTACAATAAAGGTCATGGGTATGATAAGTTGGGGACTTGGCTGGTTTCTGCTGGAATAGCCCGTGTACTCGGCGATGGATTAAGGGTTACCTGCAAATCGCAAATATTCGGGGAGATCGAATCCATGAATATAGGCCGAGCGTGACGGGTGCACGGAATTTGCACCACAGCTTCAACACCTGGAACACCAGGATTTTTTTGAGAAACAGATGTTGCCCCTACGTCGCTAATCTCAATCTGACACATTTCCCGTGACCTCCGGATCGTAATTGAGTATAGGACCTAGCCAGCGTTCGGCAATTCGAAGTTCCATCCCCTTCCGCTTCGCATAGTCCTTCACCTGATCACGATCAATCCGTCCAACCACAAAGTAGGCACTCTCTGGATGCGCCAGATACAGTCCGGATACCGAGGCCGCCGGTCGCATCGCATAACTGGAGGTCAGCGTCATCCCGATTCGATTTGCTTCAAGCAGGCGGAAGATGGTCTCCTTCTCCGTATGATCCGGCTGACAGGGGTAGCCGGGCGCAGGACGGATACCGGTATAGGCTTCTTTGATCAATGACTCATTATCAAAATTCTCATCCGAGGCATACCCCCACAATTCTTTGCGTACACGCTCATGCATATACTCGGCCATCGCCTCTGCGAACCGGTCCGCGAGGGATTTGACCATGATTGCGGAATAATCATCGGCTTCCGCCTCAAAAACTTCCGCAATTCGCTCTGCCTCCGCCCCCGAGGTGACTGCAAACGCTCCGATATGATCTTCTGCCTCCGCCACAAAATCAGCCAGCGCAAAATTGGCCCGCTGATTGTTTTTAACCACCTGCTGACGCAGGGTATAGAAGGTATCCCCGGTATCAAGCCGGATATCGTCTCCATTCCGTGAAGCGCCCCAAAATCCAATAACCGCTCTGGGTGTGAACCAATTCTGATCAAGAATTTTCTCCATCATTGCCTGGGTATCATTCCACAAATCTTGCGCCGCTTTGCCAATCACTTCATCTTCCAGGATTTTGGGGTAGCGCCCGGCCAGATTCCATGTAATGAAATAAGGGGTCCAGTCAATGTATTCTGTGAGTTTTTTAAGATCAATATCCTCAAATATTTTTGTACCGGTAAAGCTTGGGGCCTGTGGTACAGGCGCCGTTAACTTGTGCGCGTGTTGCCGTGCCATTTCAATGGAATGGCGTGGCCTTGACGGGCCACCGGATCGGCGGTCACGCATCCGCTGATACCTAGACTTGATGGTATCCACAAATAACGGACGCTCTTCCTCCGAGAGCAGAGAGGAAACTACTCCAATTGCCCGACTGGCATCACGCACATGGATCGCCGGCCCATTACTGCGTACCGGATCAATCTTTACGGCCGTATGCGCAGGGGATGTCGTTGCTCCCCCAATAAGCAGGGGCTGTTTCATACCCAGGCGTTGCATTTCGCGTGCAACATAGACCATCTCATCCAAACTTGGCGTGATCAGCCCGGAGAGACCAATAATATCCGCATTCTCCTTCTTCGCCTCTGTGAGGATCGCTTCACAGGGAACCATAACCCCCATGTCAACGATCTCATAGCCGTTACATGCGAGTACGACGCCGACGATATTTTTACCAATATCATGCACATCTCCCTTAACGGTTGCCATAAGCACCTTTCCATTGGAAACATCGACCGTACCCAGTTCTTCTTTTTCGGCCTGCATAAACGGGTCCAGGTAAGCCACCGCCGCTTTCATGACGCGGGCGGACTTCACAACCTGAGGCAGAAACATTTTCCCCGAGCCAAACAGATCCCCCACAACATTCATTCCATCCATGAGCGGCCCTTCAATCACATGTAAAGGGCGCTCTGCGGCGGCCCGCGCCTCCTCAGTATCCTGAATAATGAATTCAGTGATGCCGTTTACAAGTGCATACTCAAGTCGTTTTCCAACAGCAAAGGTACGCCAGGAAAGATCTTTCTTTATGGATTTTCCTTTTTGTCCCCGGAACTGTTCCGCATAATCAACCAGTGCCTCCGTTGCATTCTCATTCCGGTTCAGAATCACATCCTCCACCAGTTTGCGCAGTTTTAACTCAATCTCATCATAGATATCAAGTTGACCGGCATTCACAATGCCCATATCCATCCCCGCAGGGATTGCATGATACAGAAAGACCGAGTGCATTGCCCGACGAACCGTTTCATTACCCCGAAAACTGAACGACACATTTGAGAGCCCTCCCGATATATGACAACCGGGGCATGTCTTGCGGATAACTCTTGCCGCCTCAATAAAATCAACTGCGTAATTATTATGCTCTCGAATTCCTGTCGCAACGGCAAAAATATTCGGATCAAAAATGATGTCTTCGGCAGGGAAGCCGATTTCTTCGGTCAGAATTTTGAAGGCTCGCTGACATATCTCAATCTTACGCGGGGCGGTGTCTGCCTGTCCTGCCTCATCAAACGCCATCACGATAACGGCTGCACCATAAGAAAGGCAGATGCGTGCCTGTCTGCAAAATTGCTCTTCTCCCTCTTTCAATGAAATCGAATTAACGATGGCTTTTCCCTGTACACATTTGAGCCCTGCCTCGATCACTTCCCATTTTGAACTATCAATCATGACAGGCACCCGGGCAATATCAGGCTCGGCAGCAATCAGATTAAGAAAGGTTTGCATGGCCCGGCTCCCATCCAGCATTCCCTCATCCATGTTCACATCAATGATCTGTGCCCCATTCTCAACCTGCTGACGGGCAACCTCTACGGCGGTGGCATAATCCCCATTCTTGATCAGTCTCCGAAACTTGGCCGAGCCTGTTACATTGGTCCGTTCACCAACGTTTATAAATGTCTGGGCGGCGGTACTCATTCCATGCCTTGATCTTTACTTGCCTGGAGACACTTGAGGTAGCAATCATAATTAGTTACCCTATTTGCCATAGCAATCCTTGATTTAACTGGCCAATTCAAAGGGTTCCAGACCTGCAAGCCTCAATGTAGTCCTACTCGGAACTGGACTTCTAGGCGGTAATCCCGCAATTGCGTGCGCAATTGCGCGGATATGATCTGGCGTAGTGCCACAGCATCCTCCCAGAAAATTCACAATTCCATCCCGTGCCCATTGCCCAACCTGATCTGCGAGTTCCTGTGGAGACTGATCATATTCGCCCATCTCATTCGGCAATCCGGCATTGGGATAGGCACCTACCAGTGTATCGGCAACCCGGGAAATGGCAGCAATATGCGGACGCATCAGATCGGCACCCAGCGCACAATTAAATCCTACCGCAAACGGTTTGGCATGACGTACAGAGTACCAGAACGCTTCTGCGGTTTGCCCCGACAGGGTACGCCCTGACCTGTCTGTAATGGTTCCAGATATCCAAATTGGAAGTTTTTCAAGGCCTTCGGCTTCCAGATCAATGATTGCCTTGATTGCTGCTTTACAGTTCAATGTATCGGTAATCGTCTCAATCAAGTAGAGGTGAACTCCACCTTGATTCAGGGCCTTAATCTGTTCACGATAGGCTTGATAAACCGCATCAAACGTAACTTCCCGTGCACCTGGATCATTTACATCTGAACTCATAGAGAGCATCTTATTCAGCGGTCCGATAGATCCCGCGGCAAAACGTGGTTTGTGCGGTTCTTTTTTTGTCCACTGATCTGCTGATACACAAGCAAGTTTAGCCCCCTGATAATTGATATCAATTACAGATTGATGATCCAACTCATAGTCCGCCTGTACTATCGTCGTTGCAGAGAAGGTATTTGTCTCCGAAATATCCGCCCCGGCCGCAAAATAAGCGTCATGTAACTCTGTCACTCGTTCCGGCCTTGTTAAACACAGAATATCATTATTGCCTTTCATGTCCACTGGATACTCCTCCCTGGAGAACCGTGAACCGCGATAGTCATCTTCTTCAAGTCCCATCCGCTGAAACATGACTCCCCAGGAACCGTCCAGAAGCAGGACGCGCTCCCTGGCGACTGAATAGAATTGCTCAATGCGCTGTTGGCGCTCCATTACCCAGCCTCATCCATATTTTGTTGATAAATCTGCCCACAAGGGTTATATCCAACCACAAGCAAGCCACCATAAAGCCCCCAATACATATATTCTAAATTACGCAGGGATTGCGGGGGGATCCACGCTGACCTCTTTTGAGCGTAGGAAAAACGCACCTGACCGCTTTCAGCGGCAGATATTGAGCGCGGATATGTTACCCCCAGGTATGTACAAAAACCCTCCATGATCTGATTACACGACCGCCTGCGGCTTCAATCCAAGCAAGCGACAGGTAGACAACGCCAGACTTGCCCGATTGAGCGTATAGAAATGAAAGTCATTCACCCCCTGATCCGATAACTTATGACAAAGTTCAGCTGCGACGTTCGCCGTGATGAACTCACAGGTCACCGTATCTTCATCGGTTCCCTGATACACCTCATGTAACCAGTCCGGCAACCTGACCTGACAAAGGTCAGCCATACGCTTCATTCCCTTAAAATTCGGTTGCAGCATGATCCCGGGCACAATCGGCATTGTTACGCCCCCTGCGCGTGCACGATCAAGAAAACTGAAATAGATCTCCGGCTCGAAGAAAAATTGGGTGATTGCACGATCCGCACCGGCATCCTGCTTCGCTCGCAGGAATGCAATGTCCCGGTCCCATCCCCGACTGTGGGGGTGCTGCTCCGGGTAACAGGAAACGCTGATTTCAAATCTTGCTCCAGGCTCAACGTCGTAGTTCCGAATCCCCTCAATGAGTTCAATACTATCACGGAAACCACCTGGATACGTCTCAAATTTTGCACTGATGCCTTCGGGAGGATCTCCACGAAGTGCCACAATATGTCGTATACCTGCTTTCCACAAGTCGGTCGCAACCTCCAGTACTTCCTTTTTCGTTGCGTTCACACAGGTGAGATGCGCAGCCGGCAATAATGGGGTATCCTGTGCAATTTTGGTCACAATCCGCTGTGTTCGGTTACGCGTAGAGCCACCGGCCCCATAAGTCACCGATACAAAGCGTGGTGCCATCGGGGTCAGCCTCGCAACCGATTCCCACAACTTTGCCTCCATGCTATCGGATTTTGGAGGAAAAAATTCAAAAGAAACATTGGGGGAAGGCTTGGACTGCTTCTCCGCAACAGAGAGTTTGCTCACACTGGAATCTGCCGGATGACAGACGCGCCATGCCGCCTTCCAGATGAGTACACTGATACCTTTCTCCAGCGTCTCCGGCGGTTCAAATCTTTTAGGCGGCTGCATGGAAAACCCGGCATTCTCCATCCACTGCATCATATCATCTTCCTGAATGCCCAGCCGGTAATGCCCTTGGGATTCACGCAGGAACTCAAGTTCATGGGGCGCAAAATCCACGACAATCAGCTGCCCGCCCGGTTTAAGAATCCGTGCTGCCTCTGTGATTACGTCCTCGGGTTTTTCGAGATAATGCAGCACCTGATGTATGATCACCAAATCTGCACTGTCACTCTCGAAAGGTGTATCCGTTACATCTCCCTGCCGTACTCTTGCGTTCCCGATACCTGCACGATTGAGATTTGCCCGGGCTACCGTCAGCATATGATGGGATAGATCTAGTCCCTCGGCCTCCTCCGTATACGGTGCCAGCAGGATCAGCATTCGCCCCGTACCGGTTCCAAGATCTATGATCCGCTCAAACTGATGACGTTCAACCTGTTCAAGAATCGCACGCTCAATCGCTACATCGGGGTAATGCAGTGCCCTTAGCCGATCCCAATCTTCAGCAATCTCCGAAAAATAGGAGGCTGCCGATTGTGCACGACTACTACGTACGCGCTGCAGGAAATTAAAATCCGTCGTGAACGGGTCACTGTTGATCTCTAATTTTGAGAAGATCCCTTTCAACAGCCTGCCGGCCCACCCTCTATGCTGGATTCGGTAAAATACCCATGCCCCTTCAGGCAGCCGTTCAACTAGACCCGCTTGGGTCAGTATTTTCAGATGATGCGAAAGTCGGGGTTGACTTTGATTGAGAATGCGCACCAACTCCCCAACGGCAAGGTCGCCATAGCGCAACAACACAAGGATACGTAACCGGGTTGGCTCGCCCGCAGCTTTCAAACCACCAATCAGTAATCTCTGACAAACGTTCATGAGACTCCATCATAAAGACTTATTTATATAAACTTATCTTTTAATGGAAAGGTTCAGATTCGGGAAATCTTTAACATCTTCTGGGGGGCTGATGAGGGGGATTTGGGCCGGATTAGATGGGCAATCCAGAAGTGTCTAGGCACAGGAGCCTCGAATCGGCAGGTGGTGATCTATATTACTTAACCGCAGGCACAGGAGTGATACCGTTACCGCCATGGGGGCCTGTCAACTAGACTGGTACGGCATGTATGGTTCAGGGAAATTCCTGAATGCTCTCCCATGAATTATAAATCTCATCTTCATTGCTCAGGAAGAGAAGACCCATCCCTCCGATCTAATCAACTCCAAAAAACTCAATGACTTCACCCCCATGGCATCACAGACATCTGGAATTTTCGGCCGCGTAAGACTGCCACTTTTGTGCTCGCCAGTTACCACAGCACATTTATGGACACTGGCAAGCGCAATGACAAAAGGGTCTGCACCTGAACGATTTTTTCGGGTATCAATCAAACGGGGATGTTCTTTCAAAATCTCCGAAACGACGCGCTGAATCGAATCATCAAATGGCACATATAAATCATCAAATTTATTCCCCCAGGCATAGAGGGCATCATTTTTTTGGCCAGTTCAAATTTAACTTCCTCCGACGCACACAGGCCTCCATTTCGGATTAATCCCGCCAGATTTTTCCAAAGCCCTGGAAAGGCATCTTTTGGATAATAGCGTTGCCACCCATCAAGCAGGGCGCATGTATCAATACTGTACTTCATGCATATGGGAAATCAAAATATCTGGGAGGATCCCATAACCCTTCGCTCAATCTTTCCCAGATGCTTGAACTTAACTCCCAAATACTCGGTAACATCACTGGTACTGATTTTTTCTTGGTAGCAGGACACCAAAACTAGTCGGATGAATTTCCGGCCAAGTTGACTAAGTGCCTTAGAAGAAGGGGGTGCAAAGCCTCCCTTTCTGATACCAGACTTCTGCAGATATTCTCTATGGATCGACTTGATATGGCTCTCATAGCCTAAGGACGAAATCATTTGAGAATCCAAAAGCCTTCGTAATACCACTTCCCTAGAAACCGAAAAATCCTTCGCCAACTGTTTTAGCTGTGCTTCATTCCAGTTCATCCCTGAGTCATGTTGAATTACAATTTTGGACTGTAAGAGGGCCGCTGTTGGAACCAACGTTTCTCCCGCAACTGCATTGCAAAACACCTCTATCTGGCTTTTCTCGGATTGAGATTGAGAATTTTGCAAATCACAAATTCCACCTTCACCTTCTCGGAGAAGAAGGTGACAGAACTCATGGATAAGTGTGAAAACCCGGCCATTCGGAGCATCCTTCACATTCAGCACAATTACTGGCATCAGACTTTCCGACAATGAGAATCCGTGCATCTCTTCTATTTCAACTCCAGGAGCCTGGAACACCAATACTCCACGCTTTTGAATCGCTTCTCGCCATGCGTTAAGCGCATCATAGTCTCCCCGCCAATTACCTTGTTCTTTGAGAGTGATCCCCAGAAAATCCCTGATACGCCGGGCTACATCAACCACGGGCTCGGCAATCAGGGCGCTAATGGAAAGTCCCCTAGGTGTTTCGTGAAGTTCTTCTGCGAGTTCCAGTGCAATTTGCCGTCTCTCAGACGCAAGTCGAATTGCAAGTCGAAGTTCAGGCGAGGGGTCGGAGATAAATCCTCCAGGAAATCGGCGAAAATCCTTGAGTGCACTAAACTTCCGTGGCGGTTCATCAAGATAGAAGATCGCCAGAGGACGTTTCGCGGCATTGCTAAGGGTAAACGAAAAAATAAGTTGGCCTCTTATTTTGTCATTTGGGGTACAATGATCCGGCTTTTCGTCTGCGGTTTTATGGTATAATTCCATTTGGGATATTTTTTGTTATGCTCTATATTGAGTTGCGCCATCTGTTCATCGGTAATTCGGATTCCTTTTTGATAGACCTTCTCATCCAATTGAGCCGTAACGGTGAGTCCGGAGGCGGTGGTTGTGCTTCGGATGCAGTTTAGGATCGTCTCCATATCCACCAGTGGAACTCCGGCCCAGTTTTTGGAGACTTCACTATGGACTCGATGATCAACGGGATTCCATTTTGAGGTTCCTGTCGGATAATGGGTCACCTGTACGATGATCTGGAAGGGATTGACGAGATTGTGCTGTAGGAAGTATTTCCAGGCACGTGGTCGGCATCCATTACTTCCTCCGCTGTCGGCGAGGATACAGAGTTTTCGTGCATTCGGGTATCGGAATTGTCCGGTATCTGCCCACCAAGTTGCCACCGAGTTCACGGTGAATTCGGAGGTATCGTACGAGGTCCCCAGATAATACACCCCCGCGTTTGCGCACAGATCATAAACGGCATAGGGGATGGCGATCCCGTCGGCCAGAGATCGAAAGTCATGGTCATAGACCAAGACAGGAGTACGCCCCCAATACGTACCTGGATTTCGAAACAATCCGATGGGTTCCTTTTTCTTGGTATCAATGCTGATGACCGGTGAGCGTTCGGGATCGGAGCAATTGCGAACGATATGAATCAATTTGAACTGCCCATCACGGTCTGGATGCCTTGCGGTCGCGATCATTTTCCAATTCACGCGCTGCTTAAACCCCCAATCGAACAAAACTCGACGCACCGTAGTGTCCGAACCCTGAATTCCCCAAAGTCCTAGTTCTTCTGCAATGCTGGCGGCGGTCATTCGAACCCAGCGGGTTCCATGGATTGGATCTCCCGCCGTCTCCCTCTCCACTATGCGTGCAAAGTGTTCGTTGAATTCGGGGGTTTTTTTCAATGCTTTTCCGACCGCCGCCGGATTTACGGATGCGATTCTTCTCGAAGTCTCCCGACAAAATCTGTTTCCGACCTTTGGTCACTGTTGTACGAGACATCCCCAGTAGATCCGCGACTTTCCGGTCCCCTCCACTGTCCGCACGAAGCGCCTCCAATCCAGCAAACAATCGCCGTTGCTTTTCATCAAGGGTTCCACAAAACCGCTGCACCGCCTCCACAAAGGGGGATGTCCAGAGAATGGGTGGGGCCGCGAAACGATGCCGTTGCCGCCTTCGCCGATCTGCATTCGTCGAAAAGTAGACATAATGGTCACCGATTTTGCTTCGGAACATGCGATCGGTTTTGGTGAGTCGGTGCAATACAGTTAAGACCTCAAGTTTCACGATTTGCTTGAGATCCCGTGCAAATAAACCACGGGGGGATTGGTCCACCAAATACACCAGAGTATCATTGAGGGTATTGTGACGGGAAAAATGAATTTCGCCATACGACCAAAGTCCATTCGCATCATAGTCTGCACATTCATCCAGAGTATAGTAGCGTCCTCCGTGAGAATAGCTGGATCGGACTCCGATCTCAACCATCTTACGGTATACCGTTTGTCGGCTTACGGGACCAAGTGCATTTTGTAGGTCGGCGTACATGACGACCTTTTGTTCACGAATGAGATCCACAAGGGGTTGGCTTGAGCAAGGAGTTCGAGGCATGAGAAGTTATGTAAGTTGAAATGTCTGCATAATATAGACATTGTAACATTATCAAGTCAAGCAGTCTTAATTTGTACAAAAAGTGACTAAATCCGCTTTTAGACGTTCTTTAAGGCCGAATCAAACGAAACCCATCATCGTAAATGAGTGGAGAGGAAGAAATTTAGAACTTAAAATGTAAAATTAACATGCTAGCTTATTTTTTCGCCTACCCTAAGCAGACGGAGTTGGCGTATTGTCGGCTTCGCAACTCCATCCTCCCATCTCCGAACTGTAGTTTCCTTAGTCCCCGTTTTACGTGCGACATCTTCAATTGATAGCCCTGCATCCTCACGGACCCATCGAAGCAACTCCGGCTTTACGAGTGCACGCACCGCTGTTTTCCTGCCCATCTATCCTGACCTTTGATTCTGAATGAACCAATTGCGGAATACCATTCCAAGTGGAACTTGCCCCAAATAATTCATTGATACAAATCTCGTTCTCTTGGCGGATTCCAACAGGGTCAATACCTAAAACGTACTGGCATACGCTGGTTCGTGTTAAATCACTGAACTGTATAGGTCTAAGTTTTACTGGAACCGGGGACAATATAGCGATTACGTCTCTGAATTACACTCACGCTCAAGGGAAAGTAATGATATCCAGGGACCCGCAGTCCATATTTTTGCTTAGCTATCAGGGATTTTTTTGATCACTGAACAACTGATCAACCACCGTAATTGTGAAATCCTGCCCGATGGGTAACATCAATCTGATTAGGTGGGCAACTTCATCTGAATACACAATCCCTAATCACGGGTGCCTTCAGCCATCTCCTGACCGATCGTTCTTTGTGGGAAAATGATATCTGCTACGCACTCTCTGCGGGAGAACTGAGCCCCAAACTTTCCCGTACAGCAATTTTGATGGATTTGTGCTCGTCAGGATTTTCTCGCAGCCAGTTTTTCGCATTATCCCGTCCCTGCCCAATCCGTGCATCCCCATAACCATACCAGGAACCGCTTTTGGTGATGAGGCCAATATCTACCGCTAAGTCAACCAACTCCCCTACAGAGGAAATCCCCTCTCCGTAAATAATGTCAAATTCAGCATTACGGAATGGAGGGGCTACTTTGTTCTTGATCACTTTGACGCGTGTCCGGTTGCCAATCACTTCGGTGGCATTCTTAATGGCACCAATCCGGCGAATATCCAGTCTCACCGAACTGTAAAACTTCAATGCTTTTCCGCCAGGTGTCGTCTCGGGATTCCCGAACATGACCCCGATTTTTTCACGGAGCTGGTTGATGAAAATGACCACCACATTGGAACGGTTGATAATACCTGCCAACTTTCTCAGGGCTTGACTCATGAGGCGGGCCTGCAAACCGACATGGCTATCTCCCATGTCTCCCTGGATTTCTGCGGCTGGCACCAAAGCTGCCACGGAGTCAACGACAAT
>JAJECE010000104.1 GCA_022822185.1 Rhodothermales bacterium
GACGGCACGGCATACACGGTGGGGAGTGCAGGTGTGCATACTCTCACCATTACCGACAATGATGCAACCCCGGAGGCGGCGTTTGATGTGGAATCTGGCACTGCAGGAGAGGATGCGGGGATGCATGAGGTACAGATCAAAGTGAGTCCGGCACCTGCGGCGGCAATCACCTTGAACTACAGTCTGGAAGGCGGTACGGCGACCGAGACCGCAGATTACCGTATTGAGAACGCGGGAGCAGTCTCCGTGGAGGCCGGTGTAGAGGCAGTGAACATTCCGGTGATGATTGTAGATGACGTTCTGGATGAGAGCGAGGAGACGGTGATCCTGACGCTGACCGGCGGTGCAGGATATACGGTGGGCAGCAGGAAGGCGTACACGCTGACAATCACCGACAATGAAACCGCGGTGACGCTGTCGGCATCGCCCAATCCGGTCTCGGAAGCAGAGGCGGTGACGGTGATGGCAACCCTGTCGGAGGCGGCCTCCACGGAAGTGACCATTCCGCTGATACTGACCGCAGGCACTGCGGAAGAGGGGGATTATGGTGCAATCGCTTCCATCGCCATCGATAAAGATGAATTGAACGGGACCGGGATGATGATGACCTTTGCGGATGACGACCTTGACGATGAAACCTTTACGGTTACGCTCGGCACACTCCCTTCCGGTATCGTTGCAGGGGCACAGGCTTCGATAGAGATTACGATCACCGATGCAGGCGAACGGACCTCCATTGAATCGCTGGAGGATGCGATTCCAACCGACTTCTCGCTGGAGCAGAATTATCCGAATCCCTTCAATCCGTCCACGGCCATTGAGTTTTCAATTACGAAGACACAACATGTCACGCTTACGGTGTATGATCTGTTGGGGCAGAAAGTGCGGACGCTCCTGGATGGTGTACAGCCGGCCGGCCGGCCGGCATAATGTGTCGTTCAGCGGGATGGGACTTGCCAGTGACACTTACCTTTATATCCTCCAAACGGAGGAGCACCGGGCTGTGAAGATGATGACACTGCTAAAATGATCGCTTTCTCAGAAATGTGACTTAAAGTGACATCTGAAGGAGAGGACGGCGGATTCGGAACAGGGTTATTCTGGGTGGGGAATGCACACCTCATTGCAGGTTTATTAGACCACCAGAGTCATGGTGACCTGGAAGATGTCTTCCACGCAGGATGCCGGAGGTTATGTCGATGACGGTGACTCCGTAAATCATCGGTGTGCGCATTACCAGAAACGGTGATCTTTTCGTTGACTCACATGGGCAACACAGTATTCGGCCATTCTCCGGATCAAATCCTCCATGAGAGGCTCATCATAGCGAATTTGCAGGCTGTATTTTGTGGTGTTATATTTTGCCAATTCTTCGCGGAAAGGTTTCAGACATGCGGTGTGCGGCGAAAAATTCAGGTGCGCCTTATGCGCAGAATAGGCAAACAGAAAACGAGGCTCCACAAAGAAAGGAGTTCCCCATTTAATCACCTCCCGGGCTTCCGGCGCAGCACTTCGCAGGATCTCTCGAAGTTTATGGAGATGTGGCAGTGCCTCGCTCGGAGCCGCTAAAAGATATTCGTCAACTGTTGCAGGTCGTTGCCCTTTCGCCATGTAATCTTTCTGGAGGATCGTTCAAAGAACGATAAATTCGTTGATTCGTTTTAGAGGTAAAAGCAGGATGCCATGATGCATCTCGTACCGAAATATACCCCATATTTTACACGTTATGTGTACGGAGGATACGGACTCTGAATTCATCTGAATACACACAACTTCAGAATGCCGGATCGAATAAAAAGGAACTCTGTAGGGTCCATGGCTATAGGATATACACAATCTTGTATCTTCTAGGGCATGCAGGTACGATGGTTCCATGTTCAAAGGATTACAGCGCTTGTACTTCTGGTTGTAGGAGCAGGCTGTGATCCGGCTGCACTTCTTACCTTTGAGGTTACAGGTGCAGATCATTTGCGTCCACTGGCAATGGTGACCTTTGATACGGATCTGGAACCGGGTGGTTATGCAGCGCACAACCAGACAGGGAAAAATGTACCGTTACAGGTAGACCAGAAAGGCCGTGCGACATTATTTATCCAGAATATACTTCCAGGGGAAGTGACAAAGTGGACAGTCCATAAAGAGGCAGAGCGCGTACACTCTGTGATGGCAGAGCGCGGCGAAGATCAGATTGTATTTCGCGCCGGCGGGCGTGAGGTAACGGCATATCGCTTTGCAAAGGGGGAGATGCCGCGCACCAATATCCCGGAAGTGTATCGCCGGGATGGATACCTGCATCCAGTCAGGGCTCCGAGCGGTACAGTGATTACCGATGACTACCCGCCGGATCATCTCCATCACCATGGTATATGGGCGGCCTGGACGAATACAATTTTTCAGGGACGAACACCAGATTTCTGGAATATGGGGCAGGCGATCGGACGTGTAGAAGTTGACAGCCTGGATCGTGTGTGGAGTGGATCGGTTTTTGCGGGCTTAAAGGCCCGTCACCGATATGTAGATATGATGGCGGAAAAAGAGGTGACGGTACTGCATGAATCCTGGAATCTGCGTGTCTATGGGATTCCATTGGAATTAAATATGATAGATCTGATGCTGATTCAGACGACCGCTACCGATAGTACACTTCGGCTCCCAGTCCATAGATATGGGGGCGTGGGGGTTCGCGGCCATCGCAGCTGGAGCGGAGAGGAAGGAGTTGAGTTTGTTACCTCGGAGGGCCTGACCCGAGAAAATGGGCATGCGACCAGAGGCCGCTGGTGCCACATTGGGGGCCAGATAGAGGGGCGGCAGGTAGGTATTGCCGTGCTCGGCCATCCGAAAAACGAGGAAGCTCCACAGCCGATGCGGATTCATCCTGCAGAGCCGTTCTTTAACTTTGCGCCGACCCAGGCGAATGAACTTGCAATCAAGCCAGATGCCCCGGTGGTCTGGAAGTACAGATTTGTGACCTATGATGGGCCGCATGACAGTGTGCTTCTGGATGCACTCTGGGAAGACTATGCAAATCCGCTGGCCGTACACATCGTTCACTCATCCAGCCCATGAATATTCAATCGAAAGAGCGGTTTGATGCCATTGTAGTCGGTTCAGGGATGTCCGGCGGATGGGCCATGATGGAACTCTGCCGACTTGGTCTCAAAACACTGGTTTTGGAGCGGGGACGAATGGTGCGGCATATCTCAGATTATATCACGGAACATAAACATCCGTGGGAATTGCCCCACCGGGGGCGGGTCCCCCCGGCGACGGCCCGTGAACATTATCCGATCCAGCGTAAAACCTATGCGTTCTCCGAGAGTACGCGTCACTTTTTTATGCGCGACTCCGAGCACCCTTATGTCCAAGAGGAGCCCTATACATGGATCCAGGCGAATGTGGTTGGCGGACGATCCCTCATGTGGGCAAGGCAGAGTTATCGTCTGAGCCCGATGGATTTTCTGGCCAATCTTGAAGATGGACATGGAGTGGATTGGCCGATCCGATATGAAGATCTTGCCCCGTGGTATGATTATGTGGAAAAAACGATTGGTGTGAGCGGACAGGCCGAAGGGCTGCCTCATTTGCCGGATGGGATTTTTCAGAAACCCATGGACATGAATGTAGTGGAGCGGCAGTTGAAGGATCGTGTAGAGAAGCATTTCCCGGAAAGAGTTGTGACCATCGGACGAACAGCAACACTCACGGAAGCAATTGGCGACCGGGCGGCGTGCCACTATTGTGGTCCATGTGAACGGGGATGCTCCACGAGTTCCTATTACAGCACGGTGAGCGTCGCCCTTCCAAAAGCGCAGGCAACCGGGAATCTCACACTCCAACCGGACAGTCTGGTCTGCCAGGTCAATTATGATGAGACTACGGGCAGAGCTACCGGTGTAGATGTGATTGATCAAAAAACCGGCGGGCGGCGAACCTTCAATGGTCGAATGGTCTTCCTGTGTGCATCATCCATGAATACGGCACGCATTATGCTCATGTCTCGCAGTCGCAGTTTTCCAGACGGGATCGCCAATACCAGCGGCGCTCTGGGGCATTACCTGATGGATCATCATTATCATGTCGGGGCGAATGCGGTATTTGAGGGACATGAGGATCGGTACTATCAGGGGAATCGACCCAATGGAATCTATATTCCAAGATTCCGTAACCTTGGACCGGAGACGCATCATCCTGCGTTCGTGCGCGGATACGGGTTTCAGGGGTCCGCAAGTCGGCAGGGATGGGGGCGCGGCCAGAGCATGTCCGGCTTTGGAGCAGAATTCAAGCATCGTCTCCGCACACCGGGGAGCTGGCGGATGGGGCTGGGGGCATTCGGAGAAACGCTGCCACGATATGACAACTACTGCGCACTGGATCCCGTCAAGCGGGATCAATGGGGACTGCCGGTTCTAAGATTTCATGTGACCCGGGATGAGAATGACCGGGCAATGCGACAGGATATGATGGAGACGGCTGCCGAGATGCTGGAAGCCGCCGGGGCCAAAGAGGTAACCCCCTATGATACATGGCAGGATGCGCCGGGGCTCGGGAATCACGAGATGGGAGCCGCCCGTATGGGGCGTAATCCCGCCACCAGTGTTCTGAATGCATACAATCAGTGCCATGATGTACCAAACCTGTTCGTGACCGACGGTGCCTGTATGACTTCCTCGGCCTGCCAGAATCCATCCCTCACCTATATGGCCCTGACCGCACGCGCCTGTGACTATGCAGCAGAACACTTGAAAGAGGGGCGATTATAATCAATCTGTAACCATGGCATCCCATCATGTCGTCGCATGTATGCTTTCGGAAGCGGCGATGACACGTCTGCAGAATCGTTGCGCAGTCACGATACGACATCTGAAAGCGCCCATTTCCGATGAAGAAATGGAGAAAGCAAATGCAATTGTAACGACCCCGTATGACCGGGTGGATGCGGCTTTTCTTGATCGTGCACCCAATCTCAGGATCATTGCACAGTTTGGAGTCGGGACGGACAATATTGATCTGGAAGCGGCAAAGGAGCGCGGAATTATTGTCACACATACGCCGGGAGTTGTTGTATCGGCTACCGCAGACTTAACCCTTGCGCTGATGTTGATGGTGACCCGCCGATGCAGGGAAGCAGTTAAGATTCTTGATCAGGGACCCGAGGCAATGCCTCTCGGATTTGAACTGTCAGGGAAAACGCTTGGTATCATCGGTATGGGGCAGATCGGCGCTGCAGTTGCACGCCGCGCTCACGCCTTCGGGATGAAGATCTACTACGCCAACCGCCGGCAGGCCAATCCGACGATTGAGCGCGAAACTACTGCCGTACGACGCACCCATACAGAATTATTCAAAAGCAGTGATATACTCTCGCTGCACTGCGACCTCAATACCGACAGCCGTCATCTGATAAACGCCGGCTCTCTGGAACAGATGAAGCGTTCGGCAGTTCTGATTAACACCGCACGCGCAGAAGTCATTGACGAGGATGCCTTGGCAAACGCGTTGACATCTGGACGGCTCTGGGGGGCGGGATTAGATGTGTTCAGTGCAGATCTTCCCGATGGAATTCGTTGTCATCCAAGGGTGGTATTGACCCCGCATTCCGGCACTGCAACGACCGAAGCCCGGGACGCAATGTCACATATGGTGGCAGACTCCATTATGGCCTGTCTAGGACAAGATGATCGGATCCCGAATCGCAAGGCTTAAGGTGGCGGTTTGCTGGCTGATACTCCTTGGTATCCCGTCAGGGGTGGTGTGGGGACAAACCGACACGCTGGATGTCACGAAGATCCTGGAATATCTTTCCGAGGGGGATGCGGAAGCATTGGTGCGCCATGCAGAGGACTATCTGGAACTTGCACTCCTGGAGCAGCCTCGTCGCTATACCCGCTCGCAGGCGCTCTATGTGCTGAAAAAGTTCTATCGCCAGTATTCGCCAGATGGATTTGAGTTGGATCACAGTATGACGCAGGGAGAAGAATGGTGGCTGACCGGATCCTATTCGGTACGTGATCAGCGGCAGGAACTTCGTTTTTATCTGCGGTTTGGCGGTGTTTTTCCGAAGTACAGGCTGATGGCCATACAAGTGATCCGTTCCTGATGCGTATCCCTTCGCTGCAGAGGAAGTTCGGTGGCGTTGCCGTGGTATTCCTGCTGGTGATTCTGTTGTCATGGATCGGACAGCAGGTACATGTTCGGTTCGTGGGGCAGGGGATTGAAATGCGTCAACAAGATGCAATCGCCACCGCGCGGAAGTTGGTTGAATCTGAGTTTGCAAACACCCAGAAAGCGATGCAGTTTGTGGCCCGTGAAGCGAATCGTCTGGCCTCCAGCCACGCATGGCCACTGGAGAGCATCCCCTCTGCCTCTCTGATTCAGGAATTAGGGAGCATCAGGCTTCCCGAACAGTGGTCCGTGTCTATTTATGACATGGAGATGCGATTGATTGCCTGGCAGGGAGAGAGCCTTCCATTGGGAGGAACTGCACTTACAAGTTATGTCGATTGGAAGATTCTGCGGGATGAAGACTGGCGCACGGCGTTGGTTCTTTGGGAACCCCTCATTGTAGGGGATGCAATGGTTGGTCGTATTCGTGTGACGCAGAACCTCTTTTCACGGGCCCCCGTGCATAATTCGGTTCTGGAGGATTATGATATTGTAGATACCTGGAGACGGCGTGCAAGATTGGACATTGAGGTCGCGTATGGGGATGCGCAGGGAGAGTATGTGCTTGAGTCTCTGGATGGGAAATCACTTGGAACGTACACGGTTACGCCCCCCTCGGAAGCCGAATTAATGATGGCAACCGCGGCATTCTACGACAACCTGATGGCCTTGGGGGGAACCCTGCTGGTTCTGTGGTTTTTGTGGGGCATTTGGCGATGGTATCAGGCGAAGCTGAAGTTGAGCCGGTTGGCAGTTTTTGCCGCTGCGCTGGGACTTGGACGGTTTATTTGGCTTTATCTGGAGGTGCCAGCGAGGTATCAGACGGGAAAAGCGCCACTGAGTCCGCTGTTTGACCCCGTGCATCTGGCCTCCACCCTGGGAGGCGGCCTTATGCGTACAACAGGCGATCTATTGATTACCGCACTCTGTGGGTTCATTTTGGGGGTGGCGGTATTTCGATATGCCCATGCGTGTTCCAATTTCTCTACGGATCAGCGGGGCATGGCATGGATCCGCCTTGGGATTGGGGCCTTGGCCGGGTTGGGACTGGCCTCGGCATTGCAGGCAGTCATATCTGCAAGTGTGCTGGATTCCACACTCAGCTATACAGGGCGCAGTGTGCTGGTGCCAAGTTCAATAGAACTGGTTGTCTATGCAAGCCTGATCCTTTTTGCGTTAGGATGTATCCTGATCGTGTCTGCCACTTTTTCTGCAGGGTTCAAAATGGGAGCAGGGCGGATTCGTCTGGGAGTACTGGGCATCGTAACCGTGGGGATGATCGCCGTATTTGACCAGTTTCAGTGGAGTCCCTGGTTACTCAGTTTGAGTTTGATCGTGATCTGCCTTTATATTGCCGCATGGGCCACCAAGGCGGACTTGTATTTGTGGCTTGCTGCCCGGCGGGCCGTGCCTGCCGCGTTAGCCGTGTGTCTACTGTTGTATCCAGTCTATTATGACGCTCTCAGTCAGCGCAAGCGGGATCGCGTTGCGTATGCGGTATCCACGTTTGATCAGGCAGGGAGCCCGGAAGTATCTCTGGCCGTTCGGGAAGTGGTAGAGGAAGCGCTGAGGACCCCCCAGATTCACGAGAAGATTTCATCAGGTGAGGATCTTACAAAGGATGCAGAGAATCTGCTGCGCGGCTCGCTTCTTTCATCGCTGGGGGCGTATGATGCTAGTATTACCTTCCTGTCTGCCACGGGAGAAGAGATTCACACTAGTGGCAGCGCTGCATTGTCTTCCGAGGTGACACAGGAACTCCTCACCGGGTTAAGTACAGGAATTGAACTGCAGGCCAGCAATTATACGTTTGTGGAGCCCCAGTCAACGGGTGCTGCGCGGTATCAGTATGCAGGGCTTGCCGTGATCGGAGAGGGCTGGATACTGGTCCGGGCCCAGCCGCATATCGTTCCCGAAGAAGCGAATACTCCGCTCCTTCGGATTCTATCCGCTTCCGGCTATCTTGACTTGTATGAAGATTTATCTCTGGCATCCTATCAAAACGGACGGCTGATCCGCACATTTGGAGATCGGTTTTCGAAATATCAATTGGACTCCGAGATAGCCTCGGACCTGCGTCAGAATCCATCCTTATGGCGGCGGGGAAACACACGGGAGAGCAGCAGATATCTCACGTACTATCTTCATCGGGATCGCTATATCGTTGCCGCAAGGATGGCCGTTGACGGTGCATTTGATCATCTCTATTATCTCCTTAGACTGGTGGCCGGCGGATTAATCCTTTGCATTCCATTTTGCACATTCGGGTATATGATGCAGTGGAGGGCGGGCCTGCTTCCACGGGCGCGTCTAAGATATCAGGATAAGGTGATGAATGCGTTCCTGTTATTGGGGATCATTGCCGTCATCCCGGTTGGAATTGCCGGATACAATGTGGTTACCGAAGAGAATGAGAAAGCCCTTCAGAGTTGGCTCCGCCAACATCTGGAGCGCATTGAGTCGACTCTGGCACCAGAGGGATGGATTGGCGGAAACAGTGTCACTGCACTGGAACGCATGGATATTGACTCTTTGTCGGCCCGCGTGGGACTGGATCTGAATCTCTATCAGGGAACCCGGCTTGTCGCAACCAGCCGCCGCCAGTTGATTGATGACCGTATTGTGGATGAGCGACTTCCTGCAGAGGCACTCCGTGCCATTTATGGCGAGTCAGAGCGCTTCATGTTTGTGGATCACAGACTGGGCGATTTTGAGTATACAGCCGGTTATCGTGCGATCCTGGATTCAAACGGGGATCCCGCGTACATCCTGTCGGTCCCGACCCTGCCGGAAGCGGAACGCATTGAAGAAGAGCGCGCACGCACACTTGCGTACCTGTTCGGCGCTATGTTGGGTTTGGGGATTCTGGTGATGTTTACCGGATCCGTACTTGCCCGTGCACTGGCCCGGCCAATTGCGAGACTGCAGCAGGGACTGGAAGAAGCTGCACAGGGGAAATTTGAACGGGTCCTGCCGGTGGAGTCCCGGGATGAGGTCGGAGCACTGGTCAATACGTTTAACACGATGCAGGGACAGCTTGCAGAGAGCAGGCAGAAACTAGCCAGACAGCAGCGCCAGCTAGCCTGGAGAGAGATGGCCCGTCAGGTAGCCCACGAAATCAAAAATCCGCTTACACCGATGAAACTATCCGTCCAGCACCTGCAGCGTTCCTTTGGAGGAAAAGATCCTGCCCGTTTTAAGAAACAGTTCCATCGCACAACCGAGACGCTGATTGCACAGATTGACTCTCTGGCCCATATTGCGAACGAGTTTTCTTCGTTCGCCCAGTTACCCAGACGGAAGGTGGTCACATTTGATTTGCGGGAGGTGATTCGTGAAGCCCATGCACTCATGCAGGCAGAGGCATCGGTGGTCATGGAATTAAACCTTGCAGACCATCCATTGATGGTTCGAGGAGATCCGAACGAACTGCGCCGCACCTATATCAATCTGATCAAGAATGCACTGGAAGCGGTCCATGATCAGGACCAGAGACGAATCGCGGTCACGGGGAGATTGGAAGAAGATCAGATCATTACCGAAGTCACCGACAACGGCAGCGGCATCCCTCCGGAGGTGCAGGATCGAATTTTTGAACCCAGTTTCTCAACCAAAACAAGAGGGGCAGGATTGGGGCTCGCCATCGCAAAGCAGGCGGTGGAACTCTCCGGGGGGGAGGTCCACTTCGCGACCACACAGGGGCAGGGGACCACGATGCAGATTACACTGCCCCTCTGTTCGGAGGAAGCATAGCGGACGGATCAGACTGCTTCTTCACCGGAAAAGTCGCGGAAGCCAAAGTAGTGCAGCACATACTTGATCTTGGCTGCTTTGCCGGCCCCGAACCCCGGCATTGCCTTGATCCGCCGCTCGATCACCTCGATGGCTGCGCCATCGTTCCATAGACCTTCCGGTCTGCCATCGTAGTGATCCACAAGGAAGCGTGCAACCTTTCGCGTGGTATCTGCCATCTTGTTGGAGAAGCGGTGCACCGCGGGGGATTCGGCAAAGGTTGCACGCAGAACGTCCTCGTTCATATCCGCAATGATCGCCAGATCAAGGTGTCCAAGTCGGTCATGGAGACGCTTTGCACCGGTGAAAGCCACTTCAGCGCGTACGCGCTGATCAAAAAGCAGGCCCAGAATCGCTGCGGTGGGGCTTGCGGCAATAAAGGCATCTTCAGTTTTGTCGCCGGTCAGCGTTCCAGATTCTGCAAACCGTTCCATCATTCGGCCGAGCCCTCCGCCGACGCTGCTAAAGTCAATCGTTTGAAAATGCATGTTTAGATATTGCTTTTTTTGTGCCACGAGGTGCCGCTTGCGCTGTCCTCGATGACAATGTTCATTTTGAGGAGTTCATCACGGATTTTATCTGCAGTGGCAAAATCCCGAGCATTCCGTGCAACGGTGCGCGCCTGAATGAGTTCTTCAATCCTGCTGTTTTGGGGGACATCATTTTTAGGTATAGATCCTTCTGGTTTTCCAACCCCTAACGCCATCCGAAGGCTCTGATTCCGCAGATCCGCGGTTTGCGGTACGACCCCCAGCAGATCCGAAACATGATTCATGAATGAATAGGCATGGACACCGAGTTGATTCCTGCTCTGCAGGATTGTACGTACGCCGCCGAGTGCCTGCGCGATGGCGGCGGGCGTATTCAGATCGTCAAGGAGTGCATTCAGAACGGCCTGGTGTCTGTTTTTAAGGGTTTCTGCAATTGTAGATGATCCCTCCGCGCCGCGATCATGTGCTTCTTTCGCAAGTCGAAATGCTTCCCGGAACCGTTTTACATGCCGTTCACTGTCCCGGAGGGTTGCAAATGTAAAGTTAAAGGGCTTGCGGTATTGTCCGCTGATCAGTGCGAGGCGTACGGCGAGGGGGGGGACCCCGCGCTCATGTACCAGATCCTTAACGGTGAGAAAATTTCCCAGGCGCTTGGACATTTTTTGTCCCTCTACCTGAAGGAAGCGTGTATGCGCCCAGTGCCTCGAAAATGGCCGTCCAGTGAGTGCTTCGGACTGGGCAATTTCGCATTCGTGATGCGGGAAGATGAGGTCTTCACCTCCGGCGTGCAGGTCAATTTCATCCCCGAGGTAGGCCTGCGCCATGACCGAGCATTCAATATGCCATCCGGGAAACCCCCATCCCCACGGACTGTGCCACTGCATCAGATGGTCTGCATCTTTTTTCCACAGAGCAAAATCACGCGGATCCTTTTTTTCGGGGTCTACGACCACATCACGCACTGCAAGTTCAAGCGATTCTGCGGCTTTGTTTCCAGACAGTTTGCCGTAGTCGGCGAAACTTTCCACCGAGAAGTATACGCCGGATGAGGTCTGATACGCCGCCCCGCAGGACAGCAGCCGTTCAATGGTTTGAATCTGCTCCCGGATATGTTCGGTTGCCCGCGGCCGGACATCCGGCTCCAGTAGGTTCAGGGTCTGCCAGTCGGATTGAAGGGCCGCCGAGTAGTGGCGGCTGAGATCCCATACATTTGCAAACCGTTCTCCGGCCGAGGATTGCAAGGCACTGGCCATACGGTCTTCCCCGGAAGCATCAATCATATCGTCATTGGTGAGATGCCCGACATCGGTAATGTTCGTAACATAGGTTGTTTTCCAGCCCAGTGCCTGCGCGGTTCGAAGAATGAGATCGGCCGTCAGAAACGAACGGAAGTTCCCGATATGTGCATAAGAGTATACCGTTGGACCGCAACTGTAAAAGCGCAGGTGACCGGGTTCAATCAGGGATAGCGGCTCAACCTTTTTAGTAAGGGTGTTATAAAGACGAAATTCGCGATTCATATAGGATGTGCCGAAAGAGCGGCACCTGTAACGTTATTGCGGCTTCTGTGTGCCCGTGAGTACGGTCTTGATATCTTGGTCAAGGATTGTCTGAAGACTGGTTTGTACAGTTTTAGTAAAACCTGGACAGTCATGTAGAGAAAATCCCCACAGGTTCTGGCTGGATAAAACCTCATGGACAAAGCCCGGGATCAACGTGTCTTTCTCTGGCCACCAGTCCAGAAACAGTTCTGCATGATCATCATGAATCGGATAGGTTTTACCTCGGAGACGGCCGTAGACGGTTCCATCGGATGTGGAGGTTCCGCGCATAAACCGAAGCCATGCGGCAAAGCCGAGTGCAATTCGCCGGGGGGCGGGTCCATTTGGATGCTTCTGATAGTAATCCATGAGGGTAGGCACCGCCCGGTGTCGGAGTTTTGTGGTGGACTGAAGGGTAATATCAATCAGGCGATGGTACATATAAGGATTTTTCCAGCGCTGAAGCACCTCATCAATGTAGGGATCTACGGTTGCGGGATCTACGGGCAGTACAGGGCCAATCTCATCTCGCAGAAGAGATTCAATAAATGCATGGACCACCGGGTGGTTCATGCTGTCCAATACGGTTTCACATCCTGCCAGAAGTCCAATGGGTACAGAAAGTGTATGTCCACCGTTGAGTAAGCGGATTTTTCGTGTCCGATAGGGAGAGATGTCTGGCGTGATCACAGTGCCGTCAGCCCCTCTGGAAAACCCAAGTTCTTCGTGCAGGGTTTCCTTTCCCTGAATGGCCCAGAGTCGGTAGGGTTCGCACACTGTAAGCAGTTCATCCCGGTACCCGATCCGGGCGTAGGCCGTCTCCAGTTCCGCCTTTCCAGGCAGCCCCGGTACAATGCGATCCACCAGTGTATTGCAGAACGGAATGGAATGCTGAATCCAGTTTGTGAAGCGTGCTCCCAGGTGCCAGCGCTGTGCCTGCTTGATGACCAGATCACGCAGGATGTCTCCATTATTGTCAATCAGTTCACAGGGTAGTATGGTGATTCGGCCTGAATCTGCGTAATCGAAAAATTCTGCGCGCGTGTGCAGCAGAGCACAAAGCCGTCCGGGAAAGGATTGAGGAGAGGATTGCGGATCATTATGATGCAGCGAGAGACCGATCTCCGTGGTATTAGAAAGGATGACTTCCAGATGGGGGCTTTTTGCAAGTGTGAGTACCTGATTCCAGTGGCTGCTGGCAGACAAAGCATGGCTTACAGCGGTGACCGAATGTAAGTTGTCCATCAGTTCGTTCTGCTGATGCCCGCGCGTCCACAGGGTATAGCGTCCTTTCTGCTGATTCAGCAACTCTACACGTCCGCTGGGGGTGGATGCAACCATTACAATGCGGCCATTATAGCGTCCGGAACGATTCGCTTCGTCAATCAGACTGTCTGCAAAGGCCCTCAGGAAGCGACCAGTCCCGAACTGAAGTATTTTCTCGGTCACGTCGGTGTAATGTTTTGATTATTCAAGGAAAAGGTCAGGCAGCCATAAGCTCAGGCCGGGAAAATAGGTGACCACCATCAGTGCGGCGATCATTGCAATAAAGAAGGGAAGCAGCGGTCGGGTCACCTCGGCAATTCTGGTTCCTGCCACCCCGACTCCAACAAAGAGTACGCTGCCCACCGGTGGAGTGCACAGCCCAATACAGAGGTTCAGAACGATGATGATTCCAAAGTGAATGGGATCAATCCCCAGCGCGGTTGCAATCGGCAGGAAGATGGGGGTGAAGATGAGTACAGCAGGGGTGATATCCATGAAGATTCCGACACACAGCAGGATCACATTAATGAGCAGCAGAATGACAATCCCGTTATCGGTCATGGCCAGAAGCGACTCGGTGAGCTGTTGCGGGATATTCACATAGGCCATGATCCACGACATGCCGACCGATGTGGCAACCAAAAGCAGGACCACGGCGGTGGTTCCACTGGCATCAATCAGGATTTGGGGGAGATCCTTAAAGGTGATTTCCCGGTAGATCAGTGCAAGGATCAAAGCATACAGTACGGCGACCGCCGCCGCTTCGGTGGCGGTAAAGAAGCCAGCGACAATCCCGCCCATAACAACCACAAGCAGGGTCAGGCTGGGGATGGCATCCAGAAATCGCCACAGAACGGTTCGTATTCTAGAGGTCTGGGCAGCCCCGTAACCCCGGCGAAGCGCAATGACGGCCGCCACGATCATCAGCGAGAGACCGACCAGCAGTCCAGGAAGGTAGCCCGCCAGAAACAGTGCTGCGATAGAGACCCCGCCACTGGCGAGCGAATAGACGATCAGGATATTACTGGGAGGGATCAGTAGTCCTGTCGTTGCCGATGTAATATTTACGGCAGCGGTGTAGTTACGATCATAGTTGTCTTCCTCCATTTGGGGGGTCATGATTCCACCGACTGCGGAGGCTGCGGCCACCGCAGATCCAGAGATGGCTCCGAAGAGCATGGAGGCAAGAATATTCACATGCGCCAATGCACCGGGCAAAAGTCCGAGCAGGGCGCGTGCAAAATCAATGAGTCGCCGGGCCATCCCGCCCCGGTTCATAATCTGGCCTGCAAGGATAAAGAATGGGATTGCCAGCAGGGCAAAGCTGTCCAGTCCGGTTGCGATGCGCTGTGCCTGTGTCGTGAGTGCGGGCCAGGTTCCCATGCTGATGAGCATGGTCGCCAAAGTTGCAAGCCCAATGCTGTAGGCAATCGGAACCCCAATCAGGAGCAGCCCCGCAAAGGAGACGACAAGTACAAGAATTTCAGTGGTTTCCATTACGGAGTTCGGTTACCTCGCTCATGAGATCCAGAATAGCATACCAGGCGATAAACAATCCACTCAGCGGAACGGCTAGATACACATATCCCAGTGGAAGTTGCAGGCTGGCGGATGTCTGTCCGAGCGCAAGCATGGTCCACACCAGACGCAGTCCCCCGGCAAACAGTGCGGCGAAGGCAAACAGGAGTACAAGGGATTCAATGAGGATGCGCAGAAGGTGTGCACGGCTGCCTGAGAGTTTGCCCGGCAGAAGGTCAACGCTCAGGTGCATTTTACGCCCGGCAGCGTAGGCTGCGCCGATGAGTCCTACCCAGATCATTAGGTATCGTGCGAGTTCTTCGGTCCAGGAACTGGGATTGCCCAGAATAAATCGCGTAAACACCTGCCACAGTACATCCAGAACCAATACGGCCATAAGTATCGCAACCAGTGTGGAGAGTGTACGATCTAGTAATTTTCGGGTATGGGTCATCCAGACTTTGAGGTCATCATTCAGCGGGGATGTGTTCGCTGGAGCAACCCGCGAGTGAGTCGCACGGCACAGCTGCACGGATTTGTTCAATCAATGTGAAGATGGCAGGCGTATCCCTGTACTCGTCATACAGATGCAGCACACGCTCTGCGAAGGGGGCCTTATCGGGGTGGATAATTTCCACACCTGCTTCCTGTACTTTGTGCAATGCTTCATCGGTTGCTGCTTTCCAGAGTTTCTTCTGATGTTCCGCGGATTCATCCGCGGCCTGCTGTACCCAGACCTGTTGTTCCGGATTCAGGCGATCCCAGATAATGGTACTGATCAGCAGCACATCGGGAAGCCCGGTATGTTCGTCCAGCGAGTAGTATTTACACACCTCATAGTGCCGGGATGTATAGAACGAGGGAGGGTTGTTTTCTGCACCATCCACGACTCCTTGTTGAAGGGCGGTATAGAGCTCGCCCCACGCAATCGGGGTTGCGGATCCCCCTAGACTGTTAACCATTTTCACCTGGGTTGCACTCTCAAGGGTACGTATTTTTAGTCCCTCCAGGTCACTGGGCGAGTGGATGGGGCGATCTTTGGTGTAAAAACTTCTGCTCCCGGCATCATAATACGTAAGTCCGCGCAGCCAGTACTGTTGACTTGACAGCAGTATTTTTTGTCCGACTTCCCCTCCGAGTACATCGTATCGATGTCCTTCGTTACGAAACAGATACGGCAAGCTGAGTACTGTATATTCCGGTGCAAACCCTTCCAGTACTGCCGAGGCGACCTTTGTCATTCCCAGGCTCCCGAGTTGCAGGAGTTCCAGAAGTTGGCGTTCGGTGCCAAGCTGCTGGCTTGGATAGATCTGGAGCTGAAGCGTTCCTCCAGACAAACTGTCTAACCTTTCCTGCATGAAGACCATGGCGTAATGGACGGGATGGTTGGTGTCGAGACCATGACCAAGTTTGATGACCTCCACTGTATCCGTACGGGTACAGCCGGCGGAAAGGAGGATCCCCAAAATGACCATTCGGACTATGCATCGTTCTCGAGCCCAGCGCATGCTACCGTGAGGATATCTTCCAGGCATTCCTAGCCTGCAACGGATAATACTGGACAAGCCGGCAGATTTTCCGGTCAGTCCCTGCTTGTACTGCAGCATGTTGTACGCAAATAATTGAACGAAGCGGAACATTGCAAACTCATCCATAGATAATGTCTAATGATGGTAATGACCTCGGAATATACCATACTGCAACGGATTCTTCATGCGGACATCGTCATCCTTCATCCAACGATTCATGTTGTTCCAAAAACACACATGCAAAAAATCGTGAGGATGGGAGGATGCGGGACTGAGATGTGTGCGTATTGAAGATGTGTAATTGCAGAATTTGGTGCCAGTCGGGGAAAATCATCGGGGAATCTATTTCAGCAGTGTCATGATCTTGACGGCTCTGTGTTTTTCGGTTCGCAGGACATAAACATACGTATCACTGGCGAGACCCGTCCCGTCGAATGAGACTTTATGGCGGCCTGCGTGTCGCACATCGTCCACCAGTGTCCGCACTTTCTGCCCTAATAGATCATACACGGTGAGCGTGACGCGTTGCGTATTATTGAGGGAAAATTCAATCGCTGTCGATGGATTAAATGGGTTTGGATAATTCTGTTCCAGCGTGTAGGAGTTTTGAATCTCATTCTCCAGAGATTCAACAGAGGTTACTTCACCCGCATCCGTGATGGTGATTTCCACAGAAGTTTCCGTCCCCGCCAGAATGCCTGCCGGCAGTGTCCCCAGTGTGACGGTGAAGGTTTCATGGTTAAGATCGTCATCCTCTGTGGTTGAAATCGCACCGGATGCACTCAATTCGTCTTTACGGATGACGATGGAAGTAAGGACATCGTAGTCGCCGTTTTCTGCCGTGCCTGAATCGAAAATAAGCGGAATGGTTACTTCGCTGGAGACTACTTTCGACAGGGTGGCCGTTGCGGTCACGGCCTCGCCTTCGGGGACTGGATTCGGAGAGGCGGACAGCGTAACCGCTGCATCATTATTGGTGATCGTCAGTGTATGCATATTTGCATTTCCCACATCGTACCCGGTACCGCTTGTCAGTGTGAAGGTAATGGTCTCGTGATTCTCTTCCAGATTGTCATCTATAATGGTAATCAGGATATTTGCTTCCGTTACACCTGCGGTGACGGAAACGGTCTCTGAACCGTCCATGCGGTAGTCAATACCTTCGGTTGCGTTACCGCCGGGTTGGTAATTCAAGGTTAAACTTTCCTCTGGTGCAACACTGAGTCGCAGGGGCAGGGTATAGGAACCCACATCTTCGCTCACGCTGGCCGAAGCGGAAATAAACGCAACCTCCGGCTTAAAAGTAATCACCGGAGGTGTCTCGTCATCGTCCATGATCGTCAGCGTATGCGTATTTGCATTTCCCACATCGTACCCGGTACCGCTTGTCAGCGTGAAGGTGATGGTCTCGTGATTCTCTTCCAGATTGTCATCTATAATGGTAATCAGGATATTCGCTTCCGTTACACCTGCAGCGACGGAAACGGTCCCCGAACCGTCCACGCGGTAGTCGACACCTTCGGTTGCGTTACCGCCGGGTTGATAATTCAAGGTTAAACTTTCCTCTGGTGCAACACTGAGTCGCAGGGGCAGGGTATAGGAACCCACATCTTCGCTTACGCTGGCCGAAGCGGAAATGAACGCAGCCTCCGGCTTAAAAGGAAGTACGGGAGGTGTCCCGTCATCGTCCGTAACCGTCAGCGTATGTTTGCTCGCACTCCCCACCTCATATTCCGTGCCACGTACCAGCGTTAAAATTATCGTCTCGTCATTTTCTTCTACATCATCATCGGTAACCATGACGGGAATGCTCGCCGAGACTGCATTTGCTGTCACGAAAACGATTCCTGAACTGGTGTAGTCCGTGTTACGTGTTGCACTCCCCTCCAGATTATAATTCAATTCGAACCCTCCCGCAGGTGCAGCGGTGCTGAAATTTACGGTCACATTGTGTGTACCGACACTTTCTGCCACGCTTCCGGAAGATGAAGCAAAGGTAATCTCGGGCAGGACCACCGCGTCATTGTCTGTGATTGTCAGGGTATACTCGTGATTACTTCCCACGGTATACCCGCTGCCATCGGTCAGGGTCAGGAGAACCGTTTCGCTGTTTTCGTTAACATCATCATCGGTAACCATGACGGAAATGTTCGCCGAGATTGCATTTGCCGTCACGGAAACGGTTTCTGAGCTGGTGTAGTCCGTATTACGTGTTGCACTGCCGTCCAGATTGTACTTCAATTCGAACCCTCCCGCAGGCGCAGCGGTGCTGAAATTTACGGTCACATTGTGTGTACCGACACTTTCTGCCACGCTTCCGGAAGACGAAGCGAAGGTGACCTCGGGCAGGACCACCGCGTCATTGTCTGTGATTGTCAGGGTATACTCGTGATTACTTCCCACGGTATATCCATTACCATCGGTCAGGGTCAGGAGAACCGTTTCGCTGTTTTCGGTAATATCATCATCGGTAATCGTGATGGGAATATTTACCGAAATTGCATTTGCCGCCACGGAAACGGTTCCTGAACTGGTGTAGTCCGTGTTGCGTGTTGCGCTGCCGTCCAGGTTGTAGTTCAACGTAAATGCGTTCGCTGGTGCAGGACTGACGCTTACCTTCACATGGTGTATGCCGGCATCTTCAGATACGCCGGCCGAAGCCGAAGCGAAGGAAACCCTCGGGGGGATTACCCGGTCATTATCGGTGATGGTCAGTGTATGCTGGTTTGTACTTCCAAGGTTGTACCCCGTACCGCCCATCAACGTCAGAATAATGGTCTCGTCATTTTCTTCCGAATTATCGTCAATAAGAATTAACGGAATATTGACGGACGGGGAATTTGCGGGCACCGGAATCGGGCTCAGGAGAGGACTGATATAATCGGCACCTTCTATGGCTGAGCCTTTCACTGTATAATTCAGTTCAAGAACTCCCGCGGGGGAAGGGGTTATGGTTACGCTTACATTCAGGGTACCGCTTCCTTCCCCCGCGCTGCCCAATGGCGAAGTAAATTCAAATTGCGGCGTATCATTATCCGTGATGGTCAGCGTATGTTTGCCGAGGCTTCCCACATCGTACCCTGTGCCGACAGTCAGTGTTAGGACGACCGTTTCGTCATGCTCGTCCGCACCGTCATCGGCAATCCTGATTGGAATATTTACTGATGCCGCACCTGCCGTTACGTCAAGGCTCCCTGAGCCAACGATACTATAGTCGGTTCCCTCTGTCGCGGTACTACCGGTTAGATCATACGTCAAGGTAAGGTCTGCGATGGATGCAGGGTTAATATTGATCCTCACGTTATGCATGTCGCCCTCCTCTGCTACACTGCTTGCGGGGGAGGCAAAGACAAGTTCCGGGATATCATTATCCGTAATCGTCAGCGTATGCTGATTCGCGCCTCCTACATTATATCCGATACCATCGGTCAGGGTCAGGATTACGGTCTCATTATTCTCGTCCAGAGTATCATCCAGAGGCTTGATTCGAATGTCTACCGAGTTCGTATTCGTCTCTACTTCAACCGTTCGGGAACTGGTATAGTCTTTCCCCCGCGTTGCACTGCCCTCCAGGCTGTAATTCAGGGTAAAGTTCGTCGCGGGTACTAAACTGAGATTCACACTCACACTTTGTACATCATCTCCCTCATCCGCACGGCTTGAGGCGGAGGCAAACTCCACCACGGGTTTATCGTTGTCCGTAATCGTTAATGTATATTTTTTGGTGCTTCCGATATCGTATCCCGCACCGCCTGTCAGGGTCAGGATCACCGTCTCGTTTTCTTCGTTTGTGCCGTCATCGGCAATCGTGACGGGGATGTCCGCCGAGGTTGTATTTTTCTTTACATCAACAGTCTCTGACGCGGTATAGTCGGTCCCCCGCATAGCTGTGCCCCCTAAACTGTAATGCAGCGTAAAGTCTGCGATAGAGGCTGGAAGGATCTTTACCGTCACATGATGCATGCTGCCCCCCTCGTCTATGTCCCCCACAGCCATCGCAAAAGCAACTTCTGGTATATCATTATCCATGATGGTTATCGTGTGCAGATTTTCATTGCCCACGGCGTATCCGGTGCCGCCTGTCAGGGTCAGGATGATCGTCTCGTTGTGTTCGTCGATGCCGTCATCGGTAATCATTATCGGGATCTCTACCGAGGTTGCACCGGAGGTTACCGAAGTCGTCTCTGTGACACGATAGTCCGTATTTGGCATTGCGCTGCCCCCTAGACTGTAATTCAACGTAATATCTGACACGGGTGCAGGCATGATCTGTACCGTCGCAGTATAGGTATTCCCGTCTTCGTCTATACTGCCCGAGTTCGAAGCGAAGGTAACCAGTGGCGGATCGTCATTGTCCGTAATCGTCAGCGTATATACGCTATTGCTGCCTACGGCATATCCTGTACCACTGATCAACGTCACGATCACGGTTTCATTATTGTCGTAGATATCGTCATCTTCGATGGTGATCGGGATGTCCACCGAACTTTCATTGGCCTTGACTGCGATCGTTCCTGAGTTGACAACGCTGTAATCGGTTCCTTCTGTCGCTGTGCCATCCAGCCGATAGTTCAACGTAATATCCTCGGATGATAATGGATTAAACCTTATCGTTATACTGTGTGAATCGTCTCCTTCGTCTGCACTGGCCGAAGCCGAAGCAAAGCCTGCCCCTGGAAGCAGATCCAAAATCAGCAGACCATCGGGTTCGCTGCTGACGATGATGGTACCACTTCCGGAAAAACGGTAGGAACTCCAGGCTCCGGCAAAGGGATCGGCACTTGTTCCTGGATGTGTATCAAAAAAGGCGATTTCCTCCGGTTGGCCAATACTTGAGATATCTACAATCCGAAGCCCTGTCGTGTAGTTGGTTGCGTACACATAACTCCCGTGCACATAAAGGTTATGATCGGGGCTAGTGGAATTGAAATTGAATACGGAATGGTAGAGAGGGTCTTCGAGGTCTCGCAAGTCCCAGATAATCATTCGTGTCCGATTCACCAGGCCATTGAATTCATCCAGTTCATCATTCATGAAAAAGTAACTCTGATTTGCCGATAGCCAGCCTTGATGTGCGTACCCTACATTTGGATAGCTTGCCTTTCCCAGGATCACCGGCACTGCTTTATCGGTCACATCTGCAATGCTGATATGGGTTTCATTTGATCCAATACAGATTTCCCGGCCGCGATACGTTGTATCGGGTCCACGATAGGTCAGACACTGGGCATCATGGGTATACCCGTCTATTGATCTGCCGGTCTTAAGATCTGCAAAGCATCCTGCATAGGCTGGTTCGCTGGGGCTTTGGAGATTTACCATGTGCAGCCCTTTGCCACCGCAGGTATCTTTGGCACCCTCCTCGGAGGCGGAGAGAGTATAACCGGTGATATATGCATAGCCGGTCTCTTCATTGATGGCCAGGTTATGTGCGGTTTTGATTCCATCATAGTGTGCAGTTTCCTTGAAGTCTATCGGAGTATCCTTGAAATTTCGAAGCTGTTTGAGATCAAAGACCTGCATTCCGTTATTGCCTCCATCAACCGTCACATACATATGATTGCTGTAGACTTTCATGTCCCGCCAAAGAATGGGAGTTTTTGAGTCGTGGCCGGGAAGTTTGCCTATATAAGTTGGGTTGACTGGATCGGTCACATCGACGAAAGCCACAGACTGTCCCGTACCAACGAGGGCAAATTCCCGGCCTGTACCGGGATCCGTCCATCCCCAGATATCGTTGATATAATTAGTCGCTATTTTCAGATCCTTTTTGGACATACGGGCAAGCAGGTCCACACCTTTGCATGGATAAAAGAATGCCTGACTGTTTGTACATTTTATGCGTGCTCCGAGGATGCTGCCTGATTTCGGGATCTGAGCATGGGCCATCTGGAGTGAGAGGATGGCTATTGACACGAAGCATCCAAATCTTTTCACAGCGCTTTGTGGTAGAACACTTTTAGGGGGACTCTGTCGGATAATCTGGAAGCATCGTTTTTGTCCGCTTCACGACTAGCAACGAACGTAAAATACGAATTCCTGAAGCTTTTATTTTGGTGAGATATAGCGGAATTTGTCTTTTCGGACGAGTCTGTATTGGGGGAGAGCCCATTTTTTTGGTGCACAGCCGGAATCTCCTGGAATGACAGTGCGGGGAAGGGGCAGTTTTCTGAAGGTCAAAAGGAGACAGAGTTAAGTGCGGGGCAGGTTGCGGCTGAGAAGAAAAAACAGTGTCCGAAGGGCGATATTGGAGCGTGCCAGCATGCTTGTGGATACGATGACAGTTTTGACGGTACGCCGAGAGATCTTGACCTCCTGACCGGTTTTGAAGGTTGGCCTTTTATGGATACGTCGCAGGGTTGGAAGGGCCATCCCAAGCGCCCACAGGCAGAAGCGCCGGATACCTGTCTCGTGAGCGGGGATCAAAAGAATATACTGGAGGGCATGATGGAGATGTTCCTGTGCGATTGCAATGAGTTCGTTTAAGCCTTGAACAAATCGCGGATCAGTATGGTGTTTAGAAAGCAGGCTAAGGTCAAATTCATAAGCCTGGAATACACTCTGCGGTAACCAGCATGCGCCGCGGCTGTGATCCTCCCACAGATCTTTGAGGATATTCGTCATTTGAAGACCCTGTCCAAACGAGGAGGATAAGGCAATGAGTTCTTTTTTCCGTGTATTAATCTCTTCGGAGTAGTCGCAGAACAGTTCTGTGAGCATTTCACCTACAACGCCCGCAACATGGTAGCAGTAACTGTTGAAATGCTCAAGGTCGTGTAATCCTTTAAGGCTGGCATCCTCTTGAAACATGGCCATGCCGTTCGCCATGATCTTTGCACAGCGCCTGAGAATTTGCTGCTGAGTGCTGGAAAAACTCGTCATGATTCGTATCACCCGGGGCGTGTTAACGATGAGGTCATGCTCGTATTTGGTGGCCGAAAACGTGAGCAGGCAGGCCAGTTCCTGTGCGAATGTATGCGGCGCATTACGGCCTTCAACCACCCCGATCCACCGATCAGAGAACGTCCGTTTTTGTAATGGTGAGAGCGCTTCTTCGTCCTCAATCGTATCTGAGATTCTACAGAGCAAGTAGGCATTCCCCACTACGACACCGAGTGGTTCAGGTAACTGAGGAATCGTCAATGCAAAGGTCCGCGAGACATCATGGAGGATGTCTGTCTGGTAAGCTAGGTCTTCGTTTAAATGAATTTTTACCACCCTCGGAATTGCTTTATCTGATTATATCACTGGCCTTGTATGAATCAGGTTCCCCCCAACATACCGGTTATGTTCAGGATGGACGAGAACTGCAACAGGTACTAGAATCATAAAGGTAAAAATCTTGCTGGACACCTCGAGCATCACTGTATCAGGGGGCATTTTTCAGGTGAAGCGGCGAATCACGTCTTTCTGTTCGTCAAAAAAAAATCGGAAAAATAAGGACGATGGTACGGACTGTAACCATCAAGTCCGCTCCAATAAACAACATACAGGTTAAGTTCTGCAGAGGGTTATTTAGTCGGACCCGAATCCAGTTTTTGGCATTTCCATATTACGGTTTACTGCATCGGCAGATGCCTGAGGGGGGCCTCCATTCAGTTCTAACTTCAGGCAGGCTACGGCGATAAAAGGGATGGCGGTCATACGTGCATGGGAAAATGGGTACCGGTTCTATATTTTTCCAAAGTTATTAGTTCCCAATTTGCATTCCCGTGGGATGGACGGCTCCGAGCAATAAACCGACATGTTGCCCCCCAATCGCTATGTTGTATCCTTACAAGGCTTCAGAAATAGCAGCTGACAATAGTGCATTTCCTCGTCTTTTGTCCCGTCGTAGGTGTTCCGTATTCTTGTCAGGATTACGGTGATCCCGGCCTTAATCGTCTCTCTTTTCGCCTTTGGATATAGCCTAGACCTTGAAATTACAAGCATATGCACGGTTACCGGATACGCTTATCTTGGAAGATGTTATTCACAGTTCTGAGAGATTGCCTGGGGGATCAGAAGATCGTTGGCGGATCCTCAAGGAGTTGAGATATGGAAGTCACGCAGCAGGGAATTCCATCTTTTTGGATTCACCCGCTCATTCTACGTAGACCGTAACGGCAATCTATCTGTGCAGGAGGGGCAACGTCAGAGGGGCTGTATTCTTGATGTAGATGGAACTCTGATCCGTACGGTTGGAGTAAGAAAAGTGTGGCCGGTGAAGGATTGGCAGGGCCTCGGCGGTAGATGTTAGCAAAAAGTGTCTAACCTGGATCATGGAGATGGAAAAAAGACAAAGCACCGTCTTGGAGGCAGATTGCATCCGTCAGGGAACGGAACGGAACAATAATTCAGGATGTGCATATAGATCGCATTCAGTTGAGATGTTTGAAGGGCCACATCACATAAATCCAGTACAATTGGCAGAGTTCTTGACCCAGCCTCAGAGATTGTAGGCAATTTATCGTAGATTGGATATGATAGCAAGGTGAGAGGATTAGAGCACGATCATAACGCTAACGTTTGATCATGAGATTTCCGAACAGATACGCACATCAAAGTGGCAGGTCATTTTTCTCCGGTGATTCTGGTGTTGCTGCTTTGGTTCTGGCCCGGCAGCCGGGTTTTGGTCTTCGATTTTTGATCAGTGCTATGCTGATGCTCACCTGGTCAGCGGGAAATTTGCTGGGGCAGTCGGTGAATATCACAGGTCAGGTCCGCAGTGAATCTGTTGCGGAGGCATCCGGCGTGGATCCTTCCCGCTCAGCCATTTTTCAGGAGCATAAGTCTGAACTGGATAGACAAAATGGTCAGACATCGTTGAATGTGCGCCCGGTTATGGTTTCCCTTGACGATGATTTGCGCGGGAGGCCGTTCAGTTTTGACTTTGATATTTCTACGGAAAATCCCGGCAGCAGCGAATGGAAAGCGATTATAGAGCAGGAAGATAAACACGGGGCAATTCTGGCGATCAGCGAGGATACGCTGACGGTGAATGCTTCGAACTGGAAGACACCCCAAACGGTTACGGTATCACACACGGGGAATCCTACAATCATGATCAGGAGGATATGGTTTACCGTGAAACTTGAGGAGAATGGGCGGTTACTGTATCTGACGGCATTTGGGATCATAGTTGATGATACGGGGAAGCCAAAGGTATCGCTGGAAGCATCTCCGAATCCGGTGAACGAGGGAGAATGTGTCATCTTTACGGCGACGATTGATCCGCCACAGGAACATACGGATGTGTATATTCCGATATTCATTTCAATGAGTCAAGAGGCGGTATGGAATGACCTTGCTGATAATATTCCGAATCCTACCTACTGGCCTAAGATTCCTCTCGGTGCCTCTAAATCGGAACAACGTCCAATTTGTACCAGAGATGATTCCATACCCGAGCCGAGTGAGATATTTCTTGTTTCAATTAATACTTCGCGAAATGGACTGCCGATGTGGTTGGGGGGAGGAGATCGGACGACGATCTATGTTGAGATCAGGGCCAGCGACAATGAGCCCGAGATAATCGTGAACTCGAATTCGTTGACGGTGACGGAGGGGCAGACGGACACGCTGCGGGTGAAATTATCGCAGAAGCCGAAGCCCTCCGAGAAGGTGCAGGTGACGATCACCGGATACGAGTCCACGGATCTGGATACCACCGCCTCAAGGCCATGGGAGTTTT
>JAJECE010000031.1 GCA_022822185.1 Rhodothermales bacterium
CGCTAAACCGTCGAAGTCAGGATAGAAGAGATGTTCCTGACCTTTAGAGTTTCAGGAAAGGCAAAAAACAGATGGTTTGGCCATCTACGACACGCAGTTATGCTGTCTAACTCTGTGATCATATTTTATCCACAGGCTGCTGAGCGGGATTAGACACCGGGGGCTTTCCTGCTGCCAGAGTGTTTTGCTGCAATGACCTCCAGCAAATCTCAAACTGATTGAACGGGATTGCGTAAATTCCACACCTTTGAGTACATTCGCAGCGTATGAGTTACTTTGAGCGATAGAGATCAAGGGGTAAATCATGTCTCCCTACCCGGCAGGAGCAGTAGCTAATTTTATGATTGGACGATCCCTGAAGCAAGGGCCGCCCATTACGCATCTCCAACTCCAGAAACTGGTCTACATCAGCTATGGATTTTATTTTGCTCAAACCAATGGTAAATTATTTCAGGAGCGAATTGAAGCTTGGCCGTATGGTCCGATAGTGCCGGAACTGTATCACGAATTTAAGCGGTTTGAGTCATTCCCCCTTCGTAATTGGTCTGCGCACTATAATTATTTAACCGGGAAGTTTCAAATCCCGGTGGTCAGTAAGAACGATTCCGCTTCCCTGAAAGTCCTGAACTTCGTATGGCGCAGGTATGGAATACTCTCTGCAAAGCAATTGGTGGAGATTACTCACGCGGACGGTACGCCGTGGAAAATCACCATAGATCAGAAACGACGGCGTATCGAAGACGATCTCATTCGCAATCACTACAGCAAAGTCCTTGATGATGCCTGGAACTCCCTCGCCTCGGCCTCCTGATTGGCTCCCTGAAAAAGATCAGCACCTGTTCAGGGACAATTAGGAATGAAACCGATGCCGAATGTGAATAGAACTGGTGCCAGCAGGAATCCTTCAATTAATCTCTGATTGGTTTGTAAGTCTGCATACGGATGCCGTACTGCCAATTGAAGGGGTTCGCGAATCTAATGCCTTCCTGCAATCTCAATAAGACGGGCTCCGGTGATCAAACTCATACTCCCTGGAGTTTACCTGGTCCGCTGAACCGGATATTCGCCCCTTTACGTTGATCCGAATGGTATCTTAGCTTGAAACGCTTCCTGCAATGCAAAAATACTTCTTTCTGATCCCGCTCCTTTTGGCGGCCTGTACAACCGAACCGCAACCTCTGCCCAATGTGATCATTATGTTTGTTGATGATCTGGGATATAGCGATATTGGGGTGTATGGGGCCCCCGGTTATGCAACCCCCAACCTTGACCGCATGGCGGCAGAGGGAGTCCATTTTACAGATTTTTATGTGAGTCAGCCCGTCTGCTCCGCGTCCCGCGCCTCACTCCTGACCGGCAGCTATGCAAACCGGATCGGCATCCATGGTGCACTGGGACCCGGAAATTCGAATGGAATCCATGACCATGAGGTCACCCTGGGAGAACTTTTCAAAACAAAAGGCTATGCAACGGCGGCGTACGGGAAATGGCATCTAGGCCATCATCCTCAATTTTTGCCCATGGAACATGGATTTGACGACTACTACGGCATTCCCTACTCCAACGATATGTGGCCGTTTCATCCTGAGAATCCAGAAATCTGGGGAGATCTGCCGACCATTGAAGGGGATTCCATCGTGGGATTCAATACGGACCAAACCCGCTTTACCACCGATTTTACGCTGCGCAGTACAGAATTTATCCGTACGCAGGCATCTGCCAATCAGCCCTTCTTCCTTTATATCGCCCATCCCATGCCGCATGTGCCCCTGTTTGTTTCCGAAGAGCGCCTGGGCAATAGTGACGCAGGCCTCTATGGAGATGTCATTCACGAAATAGATTGGTCCATGGGACAGATCCTCCAGACTCTGACAGATATGGATATTGATGACCGCACACTGGTCCTGTTTGCAAGTGACAACGGCCCCTGGCTCAGCTACGGGAATCATGCCGGCAGCGCCAGTCCTCTGCGCGAGGGAAAGGGAACCGTATGGGAAGGCGGCGTAAGAGTGCCCTTTATTGCCCGCTGGCCGGGAACCCTGCCGGAAGGATTATCGGTCAACACCCCTGCAATGACGATTGACATGTTTCCAACCCTGGCACATCTCATCCATGCACCACTGCCGGAGCATCCGATCGACGGCCGGAACATCTGGCCCCTTCTCCGCGGTGCATCCACCGAATCGCCTCAGCAGGCCTACTTCTTCTGGTACCGGCAAAATGAACTGCATGCCGTGCGCAGTGACCGCTGGAAACTGTATTTTCCGCACCGATATCGGACAATGATCGGACAGGAACCCGGCGCAGATGGAATTCCAGGGCGATATACACACCTGAATTCTGATCTGGAACTCTATGATCTTGTGGCAGATGTGCAGGAAACCCAGGATGTATCTGAACGCCATCCAGAGGTGGTTGAACATCTCAGTATCCTGGCAGACAGCATGCGAAAGGTGCTCGGAGACCGGTTACGTGATGTGGAAGGAACGCAGGTGCGTCAACCCGGCCAAATTCAACCTCGCTGACTCCAGGGACATCATCGTCAACGCAGGGGAGATGCGCCCAATGCATTTGACTGCATGTCTATCCTCTGTGCACAGACTTTATTTGCCTCGTACAACCCAAAATTATCTCATTCCGTGAACTCATGAAGCACACTACCAATGCAGATGCAGATATCGGTGTCGTCGGCCTAGCTGTGATGGGACAGAATCTAGTCCTGAATATGCACGATCACCGGTTCTGTGTGACGGTCTATAACCGTACGGCCTCCACCATGGAGCAATTCATGGCCGGACCTGCGGCAGGTACTTCCATTCAGGGCGCCTACTCGCTTCCGCAACTTGTCTCCACGCTTAAACGACCCCGACGGATTCTGCTTATGGTCAAGGCGGGGACCGTCGTTGATCAAACGATCACCCGCCTGCTGCCACTCCTGGAAGACGGCGACATCCTGATCGACGGCGGGAATTCAAATTATCACGACACAATTCGTCGAACCCGTGAAGTGGAGGCACACGGGTTATTGTTTATTGGAACCGGCGTTTCCGGCGGCGAAGAAGGGGCACGAACCGGGCCAAGTATTATGCCTGGGGGCAGTGCAGAGGCATGGCCGCACGTCAAGCCGATCTTTCAACGCATTGCAGCCAAAGTAAAGGGGGATCCGTGTTGTGAATGGATTGGCCCGGATGGCGCCGGACACTTTGTTAAGATGGTCCATAACGGGATTGAATACGGAGATATGCAAATCATTGCGGAGTCCTATCAACTCATGAAAGAACTCCTGGGATTCTCGAATCCCCAAATGCGGGATGTCTATGCTGAGTGGAATACGGGAGCGTTAAATTCCTATCTTGTTCAGATCACCCGAGACATTCTTGGCCACCAGAATGAAGAGGGGAATTTTACGCTGGACACCATTCTGGACTGTGCCGGACAAAAAGGCACAGGAAAATGGACCGCAGCGAGCGCCCTGGATCAGGGGATCCCGCTCACACTGATCGGTGAAGCGGTCTTCGCCCGATTTCTTTCCTCCTTAAAACCCGAGCGCACCCGTGCATCGGGCATCCTTCCCGGACCTTCAACTGCATCCCGTCAAATGGACACACAGGCATGCATACGTGACCTGCATGATGCCGTCTATGCCGCAAAAATCATGTCTTATGCGCAGGGGTACATGCTGCTTCGATCCGCAGCAGAAGCCTACAGCTGGCCGCTGGATTACGGGAGTATTGCACTGATGTGGAGGGGCGGCTGTATCATCCGCTCGGCATTCCTGGAAAAGATCAAGGAAGCGTTTGATTCCCATCCAGACCTGCAAAATCTTTTGATGGCTCCCCATTTCACCGAGGCACTCTCAAAAGCACAGGGAGCGTGGCGCCGAATTGCTGCCCTCGCCGCCACCTGCGGCATTCCTGTACCCGCAATCAGCAGTGCACTGGCCTTTTATGACGGCTACCGCCGTACCCGCGGCCCCGCAAACCTCATTCAAGCCCAGAGAGATTACTTTGGAGCACATACATATGAGCGGGTGGATGAAGTACGCGGAAAATTTTTTCATACCAACTGGACGGGAGCAGGAGGCGCGATAACCGCAGGGACCTATGATGCCTGACTCCTTGTCGAATCATATCATCGTGGATACCGATGCCGGTCCGGATGATCTGCTGGCACTGGGATACCTGCTGGTCCATCCAGACATTAAGGTGGAGGCCATTACGATCTCCTATGGGCTTGCCCATGCAGATCGCGCTGCCGTCAATATTGCCCGTATTGTTGCCGCGTTCGCAACCGGACACATCCCGGTCTATATTGGAGATCCCATGCCATCATCCGGCAATGCCGCCTTCCCCGACCGCTGGCGAAAACTGTCCGATGATCTTCCGGGCGTACGTCTGCCCAAAGCATTCATACCACCTGAAGAAGAACACGCCGTCTCCTATCTGAACCGCAGGCTTTCACGGGTATCCCGCCCGGTGCGTTTACTGGCACTGGGTGCACTGACCAACCTGATGCACCTAACCCGTGCTTCCGCACCAGCCATCCAGGAACTGGTGATTATGGGCGGAGCATTCGCAGTGCAGGGAAATGTCAATGACTCTGGAGAATTTGTTTCTCCAACCGCAAAAGCAGAATGGAATTTTTTTGTAGACCCATTGGCTGCATCCAAAGTTTTTTCCTCTGACCTGCCGATTACCGTGATTCCTCTGGATGCGACGAATCAGGTACCCGTCAAAATCCCTTTCATTGATCAATTTACAAAAATGGCCCGCTGCCCGGTAGGGCGTATGACGGCAGAGGTCATGGAATCGGTTCGCCCGCATGCCGAACAAGGTGTCTTTTATGCCTGGGACCCACTCGCGGCCGTGTATCTCATCCATCCCGATGTCGTAAAATTATCCCGATTCCCGGTCACGGTGCAAGCTTCCGGTCCTGACGCAGGCACCTGCCGCAAAGCAGAGACCGGTCACAGGTTCTCGGTTGCAATGGCGGCATCTGGCGAATTGTTTATGCGCTATTTTACCCTGCCATTTGAAGACACGGCCAAGGCGTACAGCTAAAATGCTCCAAAATTGCTGCACCGATACCGGGATGCCTTACGAAATCGCAAATATTCAGCAACCCGTCGCTAGAAAGAGGATTGCCGATGAGCGGATACCCGCTGGCGAGACAAGCCATGAAATGTCTGTTTTTTTACCAGTAATCAACCGCAATACGCACGCTTCGACCGTTCCTTATGATTCAGACCGACCGACCTGCACGAATGCAGTTACCGCGCAGGAAAATTCCTCAAACTTTGAATGAAATACGCGGTGCCTGCCCCTCTGGAATCTGGTATTAACCACGCCAGTCTGCAGGGAAATATCGACATTATCCATAAATTAGATCCCGCTGGATGAACGGCCAAAGAATTTACTCCCGACCCGATCATTCAAAGCAGGCAATCGGAACCTGTGAACTCTGCCCCTCCAATCAGCGGCCAAAACCTGATTGGTGAAAATCGACTGAAGGGAATGCCGTACGGTTGCCGGGGCCTTGGTTAAGTGCAGATTCAAGGCCTGTCACCTGTACGTACTCAAAGATGCTCACATAAACTCTGACTTCCCCTGACCTCAAATGAACGGACACTGAATACAACCGGACCGGCCTAATGAACCTCTCAAACCGATCACTGTCTCCCTTCCATGTATTTCAATATCCACTAGCCTGAATTTCCAACAGGCAATTTAAAATGACACTGTGGAGGCATTGGATGCCCTACAGTCAAGATTTTTCCACCTTTTTGTCACTTTTTATCGTGACTATACTAAGCATTCCAATATATTTGCTGTTTTTCGTTGAGATAAATCCCCTCCTATTACAGTGTATTTAAATCATTTTTCCTCGTTTTATTCCGAAAATTTGATATTCATTGATCTTTTTAATATATTGGTATGCATGACATAATCACGCTTTTTGATGACACATCCAGACCAAACCCTCGCAAATCTCTTCCTCGAACCCGAATCGGAGACACTCAAACGGTATGAAGCCCTACGGGCACGGTTCGTAGACGGAAAACCCTGGAAGGAGATTGGCCAACAATTTGACCTGAATCCAAAGTCCCTGCGTAATCTCGCCTCCAAAGTGCGAAAACTCGGCCCCCTCTGTCTGTTTGAATCTCCAGGCAGTCAGCAACGCTCAAAACGGGATCAGCGGATTCTTGAATTGCGCACGCAGGAAAATCTCTCCAATGTGGAAATTTCGGAACGACTGAAAGAGGAGGGAATGACGAAAACGGGCCCAACGACCATCGGGGTGGTCCTCAAGAATGCGGGGATTCCGAAACTCCCCCGGCGTGTGGCACGCGCCAGGCCCAAGGTGATCCAGGCACCCGAAGCCGATGTCCGCCAGTTCCAGCCGACCTCTGGTCGATGGACGACCAAGTTTGGAGGGCTTTTCCTCTTTGCCGCAGATCTGGAGAAATCGGGGCTCCATCGCCTTCTGGACAGCTGGCCCGGGAGTTGTAAACTCCCTGCCCCGGTTCTCATTCGTTCGCTTTTGGCCCTCAAACTCTGGGGCGTTGGCCGCCCCTATCATGTTATGCCGCATATCCTGGATGAGGGCAGTGCTCTCTTTGCCGGACTCAATGTGATGCCGAAAAAATCAACCCTCACCGAGTTCAGCACCCGGATTGATGCTCCCATGTTGCATTCTGTGATGGATGTCTGGCATGGAGTTGCCCAGGGATTGCTGCCGGCAGAAGGGGACTCCTTCGATCTGGATTTCCATACCATTCCGTATCATGGCGATGAAGCATTGATGGAGAAACATTTCGTCTCGAAGCGGAGCCGAAGGCAGCGAGGCATTCTGGCACTCGTTGCCCGGGAAGCCAGTCAGCGGATGCTCATCTACGGCAATGCAACCACCACCAAAGCCACCCAGAACGATGCGGTCCTGGAATTCGTGGAGGTCTGGGAACAACGTACAGGGCACCCCCCGCAGGAATTAGTCTTTGACAGTCGTTTTACAACCTATGCGAATCTCGCAAAACTCAATGCGCGAAACATCTACTTCTTAACCCTGCGGCGGCGGGCCCCGTCCATTGTGCAAAAACTCAATGAGCGCCCGGCTGGGGAGTGGAAAAAGATTCAACTCAAAAATATCGCACGAAAATACGCCAGGCCCCAGATTCTGGAGGAACTCGTTACCATAAGCAACTATCCGCATCCACTGCGACAGATCGCCATCAAGGGACTCGGACACGAGAAACCAACGCTCCTGATTACCAACCGCATCGAAGAGAAGCCTGCAGATCTTATCGACCGGTATGCCCGGAGGATGCTCGTTGAAAATGCCATTGAAGATGCGATCAATCTCTTCCACATGGATGCACTCTCCAGCACGGTGCCGCTGCGCATTGATCTGGATTTACAATTGACCCTCATTGCCAGTACGCTCTATCAGGTCCTCGCAAAACGTCTGGGGCCCCCCTATCTGACAGCAAAGGGCCAGACCCTCTTTACAAAATTCATCAATGCCCCTGCAACGATCATCACCGAAAAAGATCACATTATCGTACGGCTCACCCGGCGTTCAAACAATACGATACTGCGAGCAGCTGGCTATGTGGGCGATCAAGGGCCCATCTCTTGGATGCATGACCGAAATCTTATCCTTGAATACGTCTGATTCTCCAAAAACTTGCGGCATAGGTGTCCCAGAAAAAACGTGGTTGGAAATTCAGGCTAGATACCGCATCTCTGACCAGACTGCTCTGGTGCTGCGGTATTGCACTGGCCGGGCTTCTACTGACCGGATGCAGTACCCTCAAACGTTCATTGCAGAATCAGCCCTGTGTCCTCAATGCAGCCCAACCGTATGACACGGTCCATGTCCACCCTGCACTGCATAATCTCACGCTGCACTGGAAAAACCCGGAGTCCAATGAACCATTTGAAACAGCGCACAACCTTGTTCACTGGCTGGAGCGTACAGGACACTCGGTCGTTGCAGTCACCAATGCGGGAATCTTTGAGCCGGGCCTCATTCCGACTGGACTTCATGTGGAAAAGAGACAGCAACTGCGTCCGATGAATCTTGAAGATGGATATGGGAATTTCTATCTTAAGCCCAACGGAGTGTTCTTTGTCTATGACCACCAGTTCGGCATTCTGGAATCCGCACGCTTCCACATGGAGAAACCGGAAACCGATTATGCTCTGCAATCCGGTCCCCTGCTCCTGCAGGAGTCCAAAATCCACCCCGCATTCACGCCCGGCTCTAAAAACTGCCGCCTGAGAAGTGGAATCGGCATATCCGAAGACGGCCAGGCGATTCTTGCCATCACGAACGGGGCGGTCAACTTTTTCGACTTTGCCGTGTGGTTTCGGGATACGGCAAACGTAACCGACGCACTTTATCTGGATGGAGCCATCAGTTCACTTCACACCCGGCAGCGGCCGGAGGCCCCTGCCGAGGCGTACGCAGGATTCCTCGCAGTCACCAGAAAAGTCAAATAGTTGTTGCCCCGCCAGGATTCGAACCTGGAACCTCCTGGTCCAGAGCCAGGCGCTCTGCCAATTGAGCTACAGGGCAATGGACTCCCTTTATTCTATGTCGTCAGGATTAGTTCCGTCTGAAAGCAGTCTGGCACAGAATCCCGTGCCCGTGCTACGGGCTCACTGAGCGGTCAGGAAACAGAGCCTGAATCCGTCCGATCAGCCGGTAATCGACCTGGTGGCGGTTCGCGATCTGTCCAAACAAACTTCTTGCAGGAAGCCCGATATCGGCTTTTGGCCCGCAGCGGGGACTGAGTTCGGCAATACTTTCAACAATGGCAAAATTGAGCCCGGTCATGGGAAAATTGTCCGGCATCATGCAGATCGCAATGTAATCCTGAATGATCTGCTTGATGGTATTTCCCTTAAAGACGGGAACGAGCTCTGACCACATTTCCCGCTGCATTCCAATATTAATCCCATCGATGATCACCTCATTATCTCCCTGATGGTACATCTTCGTGAGCCGGTCAAGTCTTTTGACCTGCGCGGGTGACAAATTTTCTTCGGTCAGGTCTACCACCAAATCGGAAATGGGCCATGTGAACGGAGACACAGCAACTTCAAAGACCGCTTTTGCCGCTTCATCAAACGCATTGTCTGCCCACTCCTGATTTCCTTCTGCTTCCATGAAGATCTGATCGACATATTGATCCTTGAACGTCGCCGCAATCGCCTGCCCGATATTCATACACAGATCTCCAACCTGTGCAGCCCCCCTGACCACGGATTCTGCCCGTCTTAAGGGGGGGACCCCGGATGATCTTTTAGATTTACTCATGTTCTGTAACGATAAAAAGAATTGAATCCCGCTATCAAGCGAAAATACCTGCACTGCACGCTATAGAGTCCGTGTTTCATCATTCTGGTAGCAATTGACCAGCCTGCGCCAGAGGACAATATCTTACCTGCAACTACCATTCAGACCTGTTTACACTGGATTCGAGTTTTCGATAGATCCCTATTGGGGCCGAAAGGATGCAGCAAGAAACGCAATAAACGTCGTGTATAAGGTGCTTCCTACGCATAACATCCAGAAAAGGTGCCCCCAGCCCATCCCTTGCTGCGTGACCACAAAGAACATGATCAGACTGTTATGTACCAGCGAAACCACAAGGGTGGTCTCTATTACCCGACGTATGGATCTGACAAAAACTTCACTATTGATCATATTCAGATGACTGATCAGGAAACCGATCAGCGTCTTCACAAACATGTGGATTCCCCATAAGCCGTAGATTGCGTCCAGTGCAAAGCCCACCAGAAATCCCGCCACCGTTCCGGTTGTCCGGCCATAACGTACGGCAACCCAGATGACAAAAAGCAATACCACATCCGGGGTCGCCCCCCATAAATCCAACCGCCCAAAGAAAAGCCACTGCAGGGTAACAACGACAGTTCCAATCAAGAAGAGACGAACCACTCCATCCATCAGACACTGAAACTTAAATGGCTGGCATGGGTGCAACCGGGATTCATCCACCTCTTTATATGGCCCGCTCTAGAAAATCCACCAGATCCCCGTCCAGACGACGTCGCGCAAAAAAGCGCTCTCTGATCCTGTCGACCCATAATTATGTTCTGATCGCAATTGGTGTGCTAGCCATTGTCATCGGGTATGCCGTCATGCGTCTAGAGAATGAAGTAGACGGTATCCTGTCGCTTTATGTGGCCCCACTGCTGATCCTGGGCGGATACCTGGAGATCATTTATGCGATTCTCTGGAGAAATTCTACTCATAAAGATAATATGGTTCGCTCTTCTCCATGAAGTCGCTGACCCCATCCTGCCATGATGCGATAATCTGTTCCGGTGTCTGCGAAGCAAACATATCTGCAAGTTTCGAGGATCCTGACAATTTCGCCAGCCATTCGGGTCTGGTTAAAAAATCCTCCACCTCAGGGACTGCATGATAGAAGGCGTGGAACACATGAATCCCCGTCTCAACCGGTTGATAGCGTTTACGATCTGTAATGGTGATCTCTAAGCCCTGGATGGTCTGACCATTCAACTTTGGTTCCCGATCTGTACTGGACTGGGGTTCCGGTGTAAATTCCACCCCTTCAAAGAACACGCCTGGCAGGGATTTCCTGTTCAATGCTGCAGCGATCTCATTCCCATCGGCCCCGGCCGCACCGACCTGCCGGAAAGGGTTTCGGGTCCCCCTGCCCTCACTCCCGGCGGTAGACTCAAAAAAGCAGGTCCCCGGGTAAACCAGAGCGGTCTCAAACTGGGGAATATTCGGACTGGTGGGCACCCAGGGAAGTCCTGTATCCGGCCACTGCATACTCCGTGTCCAGTTTTCCATGGAGATCACGTCAAGGATCAGCGAATCCAGGCCGGGAAGCAGCGCCTCTGCCTGGATCATTCTAGCCAGTTCACCCACGGTCAAACCATGCGCAATCGGAATCGGGTACTGCCCCACAAATGATTCCAGTTCCGGTTCCAGAATAAATCCGGATGCATAGCTGCCCGAAAGGGGGTTCGGGCGATCTAAAACCAGAAAGGGAATCCCGGCTTCCGCAGCAGACTGCATCGCCAGCCCCATGGTAGAGATGAATGTGTAGAACCGGGCACCCACATCCTGGATGTCAAAGATCAATACATCTAAACCGGAAAGCATCGCCGGTGTAGGCCGGCGGGTTTCTCCATAGAGGCTGTACACCGGTGCACCGGTGTACTGATCCACCCCATCCTTCACCGCCACCCCATCCTCGGCCGTCCCGCGCAGTCCATGCTCAGGCCCAAAGATGACCCCCAGCGTAACCTTTGGCGAAGCGTGCACCAAATTAATGAGATGCTCGTCTCCAACCAGCGCGGTATGGTTTACAATCAACCCGACAGTATGACCGGCAATACGATCAAATTCGGACTCGACCAGAAGGTCCGCCCCTGTACGCACGACAATTTCCTGAGCCGTGACAACTCCAGCATTCAAGAAACAAATCGTCAAAAGTATGAAACGCTTCATTTCGCATCCGCCGGAATGCCCGGTTCCCCGAAAAAATACGCAATCTCCTTTTGTGCATTTTCGGGGGAGTCCGAGCCGTGAACAATATTTTCCGCCTTGCTGTCTGCGAAAAGCCGGCGAATCGTCCCCTTGTCTGCCTGCTCTGGGTCCGTCGCGCCAATAAACGTCCGAAAACGTCCGACTGCATCCTCTTTCTCCAATACCATTGGAACACAGGGGCCACTGGTCATAAAGTCGATGAGATCACGGAAAAATGGACGCTCCCGATGCACCTCATAAAATCCTTCCGCATGTTTACTTGTAAGTTGCTGCATCTGCAGTGCGCAGATCTTGAATCCTGCGATTTCAATTCTACGCAGCACTTCTCCAGTCAGGCACCTGCGAACGCAATCAGGCTTCAGGATCGCAAGTGTACGGTTATTTGTCATTTGATGAAATGAAATTCAGTTAAATCTTGGCTAAAGGTACGCATGATGGACAATTTTCCACCAGATTGACTGAATACTTCCGGGAATTGCTTAGGTTTAGAGAATCTGAACCTATCCCCTCGAATACATGAAACTTCTGAAGTTTATTCCTTTCCTTCTTTTGGTGTTGGCAGGATGTACACAAGATCCGCAGCCCTCACCAAATATCGTATTCATTTTCACGGATGACCACACTGCACGCGCACTGAGCGCCTACGGATCCGTTGTCAATAAAACCCCGAATCTGGACCGAATTGCCGATGAGGGTATGCGCTTCACACAGTGTCTGGTTACAAATTCCATCTGTGCCCCTAGCCGGGCCGTCATTCTGACCGGAAAGCACAGCCACCTGAATGGGCAACTCACCAATGGCAACCGATTTGATGGCGCACAGCAAACGTTCCCCAAGCTGCTGCAAGCCGCAGGCTATCAAACCAGCATGATTGGAAAATGGCATCTGCAGAGTGAACCGACCGGGTTTGATTACTGGCAGGTCCTGATTGGTCAGGGCCCCTATTACAACCCCCGCTTCCTCGTTCCTGGAGATACCGTCCAGATTGAAGGCTACACAACCAATATTATCACAGACCTCGCACTGAACTGGCTGGAGACGCAGCGAGATCCCGAAAAACCTTTTATGCTGATGTACCAGCACAAGGCACCACATCGGGAATGGCATCCAGGACCGGATCATTTTGAATTATATGCGGACGAAAATATTCCAGAGCCTGCAAACCTGTTTGATGACTATTCCAATCGTGCCTCGCCCGCAGCCGAACAGGGCATGACCATTGCAAGGCATCTGAATGTAGAAGATCTCAAACTTGCACCTCCCCGGAGTATGAACGAGGAGCAGGCGGCTGAATGGGAGAAAGTGTATGGTCCGCGCAATGACGAATTCCACGAAGCAAACCTTGAAGGAGACGACCTGACCCGATGGAAATATCAGCGTTATGTGAAAGAGTACCTTCGTACGGTCGCCGGGGTGGATGACAATGTTGGTAGAATGCTGGACTACCTGGAAGAAAAAAATCTTGATGAAAATACGGTCGTCATCTACTCCTCGGATCAGGGATGGTATATCGGCGAACACGGATGGTACGATAAGCGCTGGATGTATGAAGAATCTCTGGTAGCTCCGCTACTTGTACGCTGGCCGGGAAACGTTCAGCCTGGCAGCGTGAACCATGCAATGGTCTCAAATCTGGACTTTGCAGCGACCTTCCTGGATCTGGCAGGAGTCAGCATCCCCGGCGATATGCAGGGGAAAAGCCTCAAGCCATTGTTCCTCGGGGAAACGCCCGAAGACTGGCGTACCAGTCACTATTATCAGTACTATGAATATCCTGGCTATCACTGCGTGGAACGGCACTATGGAGTTCGGACGGACCGCTATAAACTCATCCATTTCTACAATCGTGAGGAGTGGGAGTTATTTGATCTTGAGGCCGATCCAATGGAAATGAACAGCGTGTACGACGATCCCGCATATTCCGAAACCCAGACGAAACTGAAAGAGGAATTGCGCCGCTTACGCGAATTCTATGCCGTACCGGACGATGAGCGTCCAACCGGCCCCTGCATCCCCAATGAACGTGGTGCCCCCACACCCCGGCAATAAGCAATGAAAACATTGTGCCCCCTTGTATTCCTGATTACAGGGCTTGCCCTTTCCGCCCCTAGTTCGCTGAGTCAGGTCCCGCATCCGCAGGATGTGTTTGGCTTTATGCCTGGAGATGACTACAAGCTTGCCCGGTATGATCAGATGGTCTCCTACTTCGAAGCACTGGCGGAGTCCAGCGACCGTGTGATCCTTCAGGAGATTGGCACATCCGTGCTTGGACGTCCCCTGCTGCTGCTGTTCATTTCAAGTGAGGAGAATCTGGCATCACTGGACCGGTGGCAGGGTATCAGTGCATCGCTCGCCCGGGGAAGAGTTTCTGAGGCCGAGGCGGAGACACTTTCGCAAGAAGGGCGGGCGGTCATCTGGATTGATGCCGGTCTGCATGCAACAGAAGTCGCAGGTGCCCAGATGGCTCCGCTGCTTGCGTGGCGGGTGGCAACGGAAGATTCCCGCGAAATGCAACATATTCGCGAGAATGTCATCCTTTTGCTGATGCCGGTCATGAATCCTGACGGGCTTGATATTATTGCTTCCTGGTATGACCACACGGTTGGCACCCCGTTTGAGGCAACCCGGCCGCCATGGCTCTACCACTACTATGTCGGGCATGATAATAACCGGGACTGGTTCATGAACAATATGCCGGAATCCAGGGCTGTAACGGAGGTGCTCTATAATCAATGGTACCCCCAGATCGTCTATAATCACCATCAGACCAGTCCAAGCTGGACCCGGATCTTCCTTCCTCCCTTTGCAGATCCGGTAAATCCCCGGATCCATCCTGGAACGACCACGGCCGTCAATCTGGTGGGATCGGCAATGGCCAATCGATTTGCCATGAAGAATATGCCGGGGGTGATTTCGGGCGTGACCTTCAGTATGTGGTGGAATGGAGGGATGCGCACGGTACCCTACTTCCACAATATGGTGGGAATTTTGACAGAGGTCGGCCATGCTTCGCCAAGCCCGCGATATTTTGACCCAGACTCAATTCCTGATTTTGTGAGTGGAGGCAACCCCACCACCGGGACCAACATCTTTTATCCGAATCCATGGAAAGGGGGATGGTCTCATTTTGCGGATCCCGTCCGGTACATGATCACCGGCTCTATGGGCGTGTTGCGGCTGGCGGCGGACCGCCGTAAGCATTGGCTCTACAATATCTGGAAAATGGGACAGGATGCAATTGCGGCCGATGATTCCGTTGCCGCCTATGTGATTCCCCGTGACCAATGGAATGCCGGCGAGGAGATAAATCTGGTCAATTTGCTGCGTGTCGGCGGCATTGAGATGGAACAGGCCGCCGAGTCATTTATCCACGGGGGTACGACGTATACCGCAGGCACCTTCATCATCCCCAAAGCTCAGGCGTTCCGGCCCTATCTGGAAGATCTGCTGGAGCCCCAGCACTATCCTGATCGCCGAACAGAGTCCGGCGCCCCCATTGTTCCCTATGACTTGGCTGGATGGACGCTGCCGTTCCAGATGGGAATTCAGGTTGACCGGCTGGCAGCCCTCCCTGATGTACAGACCGTTCCGGTCACGGAAGATCTGTCTCCGACTTCTGGAACGGTTCCCCGCGGGAACCACCGTGCATATCTCATTGACCCAAGATCCAATCGCAGTCGAAAAGCAATTAACGAAGCCATTCGGAATGGATTGAGCGTAGAGGTCGTGACGGACTCGGTCATGATCGGGGAGGATACCTGGCCTGCCGGTGCTTTTCTGGTTGAATCAGATCCTGCTCTTCAGGGGATTGCAAATCGAACCGGTACCCGTTTTCATCCAGTTCCCGGCCCCCTCCCACGCCTGCACGAACTCAAAGCACCTCGCATCGGATTATACAAATCATGGGTTGCCAACATGGATGAGGGTTGGACGCGATGGATTCTGGAATCTTTCACCTTTGAAGTAGACACCCTGCATGACGCGGACCTCCGGTCCTCCGATTTATCTGTCTACACGGCCATCCTTCTTCCCAGCCAGGGTGTTGAGGGACTTCTACATGGGCATCGAACGGGAATGATGCCAGACGAATACACCGGGGGGATTGGACTGGAAGGAACCCTTGCACTGACAGAATATGTGGACGATGGTGGCACGCTCGTTGCGTTGGATGCTGCAAGCGACTTTGTCATCGAACAATTTGGGCTCCCCGTAGAAAATATTGTGAATGAACTCTCCCGATCCAGTTTTTTCATCCCGGGATCCCTCCTGCGCCTGCATGTAGACTCTTCGCATCCCGTCGGATATGGGATGCCTTCCGAAGTTGCCGCATCCTTTGTGCGCAGCCGTGCATTTGCAACCATTCGCCGCTCCACTCTTCAGGAAGGGGGACGGATTGAGCTAGTTCCAGGCCCTGATCCGCCTGTTGAAGTGATCGCCCGATATGCGGAAGAAGATCTTCTGATGAGCGGCTGGGCCTTGGGCGAAGAGAGAGCAATCGGGGGGAAGGCAGCGGCGGTCCGGGTTGCTTACGGTGACGGGCATGTGGTCCTTTTTGGCTTCCGTCCACAATTCAGAGGCCAAACCCGTGCAACCTACAAACTCCTTTTCAATGCATTGATGATTGGTAATTTGCAGACCAACAGGTGATTATCTTCGGGTGTACAGACTGAAGAACCCTCTTCACAAGTGATTTCAGCCCATCGAAAACGGAGTCAGACATAATCGCCATCAGGAAACTGTCGTTGCTTTTGCTCCTATACGTGACGCTCGGCATGATAGGAACTGCGCACCAGCGGACCACTCTCCACATGCTCAATCCCTTTCGCCTCCCCAATCTCTTTGTATCGTATACATTGATCCGGGTGAATAAACTCCTCCACCTCCAGATGCATCCGCGTCGGCTGCAAGCACTGCTCAATCGCCATTACATCCACCCCGACCCGTGCGGATACGTCGTTTTCCCCGGCTTCCTGGAGTGGACTCAGATGTAAATAAATAATCAATCAAACATCTATGTATCCAAATCCGGCACTCTTACGCCATCAAACATTTAAATGGTACCCGTCGGTTAAGTGAGGTTAGACACCAAACTAACAGTAGATATGAGGAGGGAACAGGCTAAGACATGGGCAGTTAGAGCACATCAGCGGAATTTCAGATCCCGGGGACTTACTGCATGAATTTCGAATCAGTCTAGTTGAGTCTCTTGTCAGGAAGGACATCCTGTCTGAGTGGTCAGATGGTCTACGGACAGATGCTAGAGAGGGCTTGGTGGAATAAGAATGGACTTAAAATCACTGATACAATATCGAACTGGCGTGAACTAACTATGCATCTTTGTAGACAGACAATACTGCTGTTTCAGAGGCAGTTAACAGATTGAAAATGGCTCGCGCAGATCTTATCCTAGATCTTGTCCGCGCCAGTTGCCTAGGTGACCGGGCAAAGGTTCGGGAGACTGTTGAGGCATTGGCCGCCAACGAACGGGCCAAGAAACATACGATCCTTGCAGATCGCCTGCTTGCACAATTGCAAGTCGGGAATGGGAGAAAGATGGGTACCGTTCCTGTAGCAAAGTCCTCAAGAATACCAATGGTGGACGAGAAGACCCCGAGTCGTCGTCTGGAGGACATGGTATTACTGCCACTAGCATCAGAAATCGTGCGGGAATTGGTAGTTGAACACCACAGAGCGGATTTACTCAGGTCATACAACCTGGAACCCAGGAATCGTATATTACTAACCGGCCCGCCAGGGAACGGGAAAACAACCCTCGCCGAAGCGTTGGCCTATACTCTGGGTGTTTCGCTTATTGTTGTTCGATACGAGGGAGTGATTGGCAGCTATCTTGGAGAAACTGCACAGCGCATTACGCGGGTGTTTGAACACGCTCGCTCACGACATTGCGTTCTATTTTTTGACGAGTTTGATGCACTAGGAAAAGAGCGGGGCGACCTTCATGAGACGGGCGAAATCAAACGCGTAGTAACCCATCTTCACAATTTGACCTGAGAATTAACTGATTTCAGGTCAGAATTCCCCCCTTATTTTCATTTTTCGGGTTCGATGTTCGGCCCTGCGGCCCTCTGTTTGCCTTTTTAAAGTACGTTTTTTGGCAAAATGCTCAAT
>JAJECE010000052.1 GCA_022822185.1 Rhodothermales bacterium
ACTCCTCTCTCTGGATGCCAGGCAGCTTACCAAAGAACAACTTGATCAGTGCAGGAAAATGTTTGACGACTTTCGAGGCAGAAATTTCCTGCCCGCCAATGAAGCCTACCGGGATGAGGTGCGCATGGCACTCGATCGGGCGCTATTGGTGGATCTTCTGGGGTTGGAGGGACAGGTGCTGAATCATCTCACAATCCTGCGCGAACAGTGGTGCAATGAGCCCAGTGTACATGGGGGAAAGACATCGCGCCCGAAAGTTGACCGTTAAACTCGTAATCTATACAAGGTAAAACCATCTCTCAATTCTCGGACAAATACGATAAGATCAACCCGGCTTACTCAGGATAGGGTTGTCTGGCAGGACTTGGGATGTTGGACAGCGCCACTCGTCGACTCCGCGCTGTTCCGCCAAACATCAGGCCCATGTATGCACTATAGTCAGATCCCCCCCTTGATCGCATGCTCGTTTCTTCAACAACCTATAAGTGGACAGTCAGACTAAACCCATCCGAACATTTCTGGATCGAAAAAGCGTATACATCTTAAACGGTGAATAAACCATCCTATAAAGTCCAATATGATTCGAACTCGAATTCAATTCAGCCTAGTGGTTATTCTTGCATTCACGGCGTTGATACCAGTTCCTGGATTTTCGCAGACACTGAATCTGGATCAGGCAGTTGAACCCGGGGTGATTCTGGTTCAATATGAATCCGATATCTATCTGGGCAAGGCAGCCTATCCATCTGTACTGGACGTTCAATCCGTGGAAGTGGCATTTCCATTTCTGGAAAATTTAACAGGAAAACGGGCACAACTGGCCAGCGTACAGGCACTAAAACATGTCTATCGTGTGAGATATGAAGCAGATCTCACTCCATTCGATGCTGCGATGATGGTGGAAAACAGTCATGGTGTCAACTATGCCGAACCTCAGTACCGGTATTTTACGGATCCGATTCCACTTCAAATGAATCCGGATCCAGGGGCATCTGGAAAGCAGACCTCGCTCATCCCGAATGATCCACGATTCACCAATAACGGGTATATGAAAATGATGGAAATCACAAAGGCCTGGGACGTTGTAAAGGCAGAGGATGCAGAGGTCGTGATTGCATTCGTAGATACCGGTATAGACTGGGAACACCCCGACCTGATGGCAAATCTCTGGACCAATCCGGAAGAAGCTGAAAACAATGGCGTGGACGATGACGGGAACGGCTTTATCGACGATGTACACGGCTGGAATTTTAATAATAATTCCAATGATGCCAAACCGCTGAACGACCGGAATATCCACGGCACCGCCGTTGCCGGAACTGCAGTCGCCGTTGCCAACAACGGTGTAGGGATAGCCGGAACCAGCTGGAACGCAAAATTCATGCCCGTCAATTCGTCATGCGGTTTCCTCATGAACACAATCTGCTACGCGGATGACGGGGTACTCTATGCCGCAGTAACCGGGGCTCATATCATCAATGCCAGCTATGGATCACTCGCCCAGAGCCTTACCACAGCCGGGGTTTATCAGGCCGCTCAGGATCTTGGGAGCCTCGTCGTTACCGCGGCGGGGAATCATATGATTGAGTTAGGACGAAGCACCTGGGTTACACCCGGATCCTACCTGTCTACACTCAATGTCTGCGGGACCGCCCACAATTCGTATCGCAATGTCTACACTTACGGATACACCGTGGATGTATGTACGGTCGGAGAAAAAATCTTGACAACCACCTTAAATAACCGGTATGGAAGGCATGACGGCACCTCCCTTTCCGCACCTTTAATCGCTGGAATCGCTGCACTGGTAAAGGCGCGGTTCCCAGAGTTTACCCCACAGCAGATACGCGAACAGATCCGGGCAGCTGCAGATGATCGCATCTACGATGAGAACCCGCCCCGGTATGAGGGACTCCTCGGTCGCGGGTACGTGAATGCCTATCGGGCGGTCACCGAAACCGACAATATCGCGGTCCGCATGGTGGACTCGGAAGTCGCAGATCAAAATAATGATGGCCGCTTTGACCTGTCCGAACGAATTGATCTCAACGCAACATTTGAATCCTTTTTGGCGGACGGGGAAAATCTTACAATTCAAATGATGGCAGATCCCGGCCATACAACCTTCCTGAATGGTGAGCACATCCGCTTAGACCGTCTGGAAGGCGGGGAACAGATCACACTAGATTTTCCGCTGAAACTTCTTCCGAGTGCACCCTACCGGTCATTGCTGTTTCTTGTACCCCATATCAGAACCGAAGACGGGAAACTTGTGAGTGGATCGGAAACGATCCGGCTGCACATACATGAAGCGCAGTTGGCATTACACGAAACGGATACGTTCAAGTACACGATGACCTCAGAGGGGAATATTGGTTTTGTCGATTTTAGTAAGCAGATCTACTATACCGATAGCCGGGTCACTGGACAGATGACGGTGATGGGACAAAAATTTACTGCCTTCGCAGGTTTAATTATCGGAACAGGGCCATCCAGAATTGCAGGATCAGTTTTTATTGGTCCCAGTCCGATAGGGTCACCACCTCTGCAGAATATGGACTTTGTCCCGGCAGATCAAATCATGCTTTTTGAGGGGGAACACGGCGAACAAGTCAGCCGAGTGACATTGAGGGAGCGATCAGGAAAACTCCCCGCCGGTTTAGGTATTGTTCAGGAGTCCCTTACGGATTCGCAAAGTCAATTCGAAGATATTGCACTTTTCCGATACAGATTGCGGAACCCGACCGGTTCCGCCATGAAAGGGTTGCGGATCGGCTTATATTTCTCTGTTTCCGCAAGTAAAGATGTGGATATGTCCACCTATCTGGACGGAAACGTAGAAGAGATGCTCCCGTATATGGAACTGAACGTCGCCAAAAAGGGGTATCTGGGATTTGCGGTGTTATCTCATCAGGCCCGAAAACACTATAGAACCTACGCGGACGGAGGTGCCAAGGACTATTTGCAGACGTTGAGAGACAAGTGGGGCGGATTTACGGGGGGAATTGTTCCCGGTGTAAAAAGCGGAAAGGATAACGATGGGCAGCTCTTCGCCTCCGGGCCGTACACCGTGGACGCATTCTCGGAGGTCGTTGTGGATTTTGCAATGATCTATGGAACCGATCTGGATGATCTTAAAGAAAATGCACGCCGTATGCATCTATTGCAGGATCGCTGGATCCATCCGGCATTGATCTCGGCTCCCGCCTCCATAGACATCCTGGAAGGAGAAACGGGATCGCTAAAGATTGCACTCTGGGCACCTCCATCTGGAGATATGCATATAGTGTTTTCTGGCCATGAAGCGACAGATTTGAGAATTGATCCAGATTTTTTGACCTTCCGCAGCGACAACTGGTCAACGACACAAACGGTGGCTCTGCATACCATTGAGGACAACGACAATACGGATGATACGGTAACCCTGACCCTGACCGCACGTGGGGACGGGTACGAGACCATGCACAACATTGCAGTGACCATCACCGACCATATGGCTCTGGATGTTTCTGAATCAGAGATTCCGCAGCAAGTGACGCTTTGGGGAAACTACCCCAATCCTCTCTCCGATGCAACAAACATTGAATTTGATCTACCGGCTCCGGCACTCGTCTCGGTCATCATGGTGGATCTACTTGGCCGAACAGTCAAGAACCTGTCCTATGGATGGTTTGGGTCTGGAAGATCACATACGATAGAGATGAATACGTCTGACTTAACCTCGGGGGTATATTACTACATCCTCAGGATTGACTCGGAAGAAAACCGGGTTATTCAATCCGGATCCATGACCATTGTGCGATAACATGTGTCCGAGAGACACCAGTTATAAAGAATCCGGCCTGTGCAGGCGGATCAGGAACCGGGGAATCGCCAGCGGGGATTTCATGCCGGCCCCCTGCCCCTGATAATCCGATCTGAGGATCGAATAGGAACATTTGGTTACGATTCCTGTTTCGGTACGCGCACAACCCCTTATAAACGACCGGCCTCATGACACGCGCCATTTTTCTTTTAATTTTTTGCTTTTTCGGTGCGATTCCAGCTTCCAGCCTGTCTGCACAGCCATGGGAATTGATCTGGAGTGACGAATTTGACTATACCGGACTGCCCAATCCTGAACGTTGGGGCTACGATGTTGGTGGACACGGATGGGGCAATGCGGAAAAGCAATTCTATACCGAAAAGCGTCAGGAAAATGCCCGAACTAATGGCGACCACCTTGTGATTGAAGCCAGAAAGGAGTCGTGGAGCGGTCGTGACTACACCTCTTCGAGACTGGTCTCTAAAGGAAAGGGAGACTGGACCTATGGGCGCTTTGAAATACGTGCACAACTCCCTTCTGGAAGAGGTACCTGGCCGGCAATCTGGATGCTGCCCACAAACAACTCCTACGGCACTGCTTACTGGCCAGACAACGGGGAAATTGATATCATGGAGCATGTGGGACACAACCCGGGCACAATTCACGCGACGATTCATACAGATGCATACAATCATTTACGCGGAACCCAACGTGGCGGCTCAAAATCCGTCCCTGATGCATCAGAGGCTTTTCATGTATATGCTGTCGAATGGACTCCAAACCGAATGGTATTTTCCATTGACGGGGAAACGTTCTGGACCTACTCCAAAGGCCTCAGTAATTGGCAGGGCTGGCCATTTGACAAGGACTTTCATTTAATCCTGAATATTGCAATCGGCGGCAGCTGGGGAGGCCAACAGGGAATTGACGACAGTATCTTCCCACAGCAGATGCTGATTGACTATGTGCGGGCTTACCGCTACACGGCTGCACCAGAATTGACGTTTGACGCTCCTGCAAACCTTGAGACAGGAAACACGGCGACATTCACGGGGACTGCAGCCGTGCAGAATCCTGACCATCGGATACTGAGAGTAGAACTCTACCAGGGTGATGGCCTCATGGAAACAATCAGAGGTGGCGGGCAATGGAGTGCATCCATTGAAAATGTACACAAAGGGTGCTATACCATGCGTGCCCGGACAGTTGACAGTGGGGGATGGGATACGTTCTCAGACTCGAAAATGCTGAATGTAGGGAATGCATCCTGCACGGAAAATACCCCGTACCTGATGCGCCCACACCTGATCGAAGAAAAAATAGAGGCCGAATACTTTGACCTGGGTGGCCCTGGAGTTGCTTACCGAGACCGTTCAGATACAAATGACGGGAAAGGAATACGACTGAACGAAGGAGTAGATGTCTATCCCACCACCGATGGTACTGGCTACCATGTCGCAAATATTTCCCGGGGAGAATGGCTCACTTATACTGTACAGGTAGATCAAGCCGGGGTCTACGACCTGCAAATGAGGCTGGAAAGCCAGGCCGCACAAATCTCGTTTTCACTTGAATTTGACGGTCAGGATAAAACTGGAGTCATTGAACATACCAATACGAAAAACATCTTCCAGACGATCCGTGTAATTACCGAAAACGGAATTGAACTGAATGCGGGAACACAGGTGATGAAAGTCCATCTTCGGGGTGGAGCACCAAAACTCAACTGGATGCAGTTCAAATTACGATCTCCGACCAATCGTGAAGAACTCCCTGAACATGGTGAGACCGGACTCATCGGAAATTATCCCAACCCGTTCACCACCTATACAACCATACAGTACAGAGTGGGGCAACCCGGCCGTGTCGTGATGGAACTATTCAATCTCCTGGGCCAGCGTGTTCGCACACTGGCAGATCATCATCACCAGACGGGCGAGTACTCCACTGTAGTATACGCGGAGGGGCTTAGCACTGGAACCTATTTCTATACCCTCACTGGAGATATCACAGCGCAACGTTCACTTCAGTACCTTGGACACTGAATATACTGTCCGGCCCGAATAGCCGGATGCGATGCCGGAGTAACTTTGATACAGCGTTTGGCCATGAGGGGAAGATGTCCATGAACATGGCATCGCCATCTGCTCCCACCTGTATAAAACAGAAACACTGCTGAGCACACCGGCATGCCGTACCTCCTTGAAAATGGAGATTTCAAGTCTATTCAGGACTCATGTCATCAAACAATCAAAGGGCATTCCATCAACAGATTGATGGTGCGCCCCTGTGCTTGCTACGGGCGAAGGCAGGTTGACGTGAGGGAAGATCACAGTCCCTGAGCGGAAATTTTAAAGCGTGGAGAAACCAGTTCACTATCATCCAAAAACGTTGTTATCTGAATAATCCCCGCAAGCTCCTTGCCACACACCGTGACCGTCTTCGCGACAGGGCATTCTTGATCACGCACAACGGGCGGATGATCTATAATGCATATACTATCCGCATTCACTGCCGGCAAAAGTTCTGCATTACGCAGTTTCCCGTGGGATGCGGAACTGGATGATATGACCTGACCACCCGTGGTGGCAATCGTGATTTCTGCCATTGATGTGCTCTTCACAATTCGGCGCAGATGTCGATTTGTCCTCGCATCAGACCATCCGGCCACCTCCGTGATACCCAAAAATATACCCATGAGCACCGCCTGCGCTGCCATTTGCCTTGAAAGTACTGCATCAAGGATGGACTGAACTTCACCGAGATGTAACGTATCCGAAGATGAGCGTGCCTCGGTTCTTTCATAAATAACCTTCGAGGCATGGCGCTCGTTCAGCAGCCCCTGCTCTCCAAATGCCACCGCATGCCCAACCTGAACAATGCGGGGGTGATCAATTCCACTCACCCCAACGTACTTGACCACATTCCAGTCAATCTCACGCTTCTGGGCAACTTGAGTGACACATGCATCGCCGTCAGTACTGGCCGAGAGCAATGGATAGAAGGCCGATGCCTGCGGTTGAGTATCGGCATCACCGGAAAACGTGAATTCAATCGGATTTCCATCATCATCACTGGCCGCCGTCAGGTAAACGGCTCCATCCGAATCCGTCACCCACAGTTCATCCAGTGCAGTTTTTTCTACGATCTTCCTGAAGATCAAGATGATCTCAGACGGTGGAAGCCCATGTTCCTCGGCAGCAGCGACCAGATGTGCTAGAATGCGGGCCTGCCCCGTCATCTGCGCATCTAAAAGCACATCAAGCGCCTGCGCAACATCACTCGGAGAAAGTAAACTCATAAAACAAAAATCCTGCATGATTGGACCAGAATCGCCCTCTCCAACAATGATGTGACCGATCAGTCCAAGTATACGACATACCGAAGCGCAATACCACGTATTCTCCAGAATAAGATCCGAGACACATCAAAAAAATGGCCCCTATGCCTAGAGCACGCTAATCCCCGCAATACTGGAGAGAATCCTGCACTGCACCTGCCTTTTCTCTAATATGACCACTGTTATTTGCATTCACAATCCACACGACAGTCACCAGCCAATTATTGAGTAATTTAGGAATTTCAGGCAAATATTTGGATTTTCTGAAGGAAAAATCGCCTTTTTTGTTAATATTTTGTGAATTCTGCCGAATTACTTGAACTTTTCCCTTTTTATTCCGTACCTTTGGGCATTCCAGATTCGCTGAACTGGAATCTATAACCAACACACAATTTAAACCTTATGAGCATCCGACTTCACAACCTTACCGCCGCAACCAAGTACCGCGCAAACCACATTGAAAAGATCACCCCGCCTGATCTGGAAGAGAATTTTGCAGAGAATACGTTCAGCATTGACGAAATGCGCAAGCGTCTGCCAAAAGAAGTCTTCCAGGGAATGGTGAACTGCATTACGAAAGGCTCTCCGATTGCCACGCACCATGCAGAAATCGTGGCCCTTACCATGAAAGAATGGGCCCTGGAGCGCGGCGCGACTCACTTCGTCCATTGGTTTCAGCCCCTCACAGGCGGGACCGCAGGGAAACATGACAGCTTCATCAATCCCACTATTGTCGGCCGGGCCATCACCGCACTACGAGGGAAAGATCTGATTCAGGGCGAACCTGATGCATCCAGCTTCCCGAATGGTGGACTGCGGGCCACCCACGAAGCACGGGGATATACCGTATGGGATCCCTCTTCGCCTGCATTTCTGGTCGAAAATGACAACGGCAGTTATCTGGCCGTTCCGACCTGCTTCGTATCCTGGACCGGAGAGGCACTGGACCATAAAACGCCGCTGCTGCGATCTATTGACGCATTGGACCGGCAGGCACGCCGCGTCCTTCGGATGCTGAACAAAGATGCCGAACGCGTACAGACCACTGTCGGGGCAGAGCAGGAATACTTCCTGATTGATGAGGAGTATTTCTATCGCCGTGCTGATCTGGTCAACACCGGACGCACCCTCCTTGGTGCTGCCCCTCCCAAAGGACAGCAACTGGATGATCATTACTTCGGAGAGATCCCAGGCAGACAACTTTCCTGTATGCTGGATGCCGAGAAAGAACTCTACCGTCTCGGCATCCCTGTTAAAACCAGACACAACGAGGTCGCACCCAGTCAGTATGAACTGGCACCCGTCTTTGAAACCAGCGGGATCGCTGCAGACCATCAGCATCTCATCATGATTACGCTCAAACGAGTTGCGCGGAAACATGGAATGGTGGCACTCCTGCACGAGAAACCATTTGCCGACCTGAACGGCTCCGGGAAGCACATCAACTGGTCAATCTCCACCGATGAAGGGGAAAACCTGCTTGATCCCGGGATCGCCCCTCATGAAAATCTCACCTTTCTGATCTTCTGCACCGCGGTAATCCGTGCCGTCTACCGGCATCAGGATCTACTTCGGATTTCGGTAAGCTCCGCAAGCAATGACCATCGTCTAGGGGCAAACGAAGCACCTCCGGCAATCCTGAGTGTCTTCCTTGGTACACAGCTCTATGATCTGTACCAGAAATTGATCAATGGTGATGAACTGACCACCGCCAAAGATACCGACCTGTTTCTGGGGGTCAGTATGCTGCCACTGGTTCCCAAACATGCAGGGGATCGTAACCGGACCTCACCATTTGCCTTCACAGGAAATAAATTTGAATTCCGTGCTGCCGGATCCAACCAGTCATTGGCTTTCCCGAATGTGGTACTGAATGCAGCCGTTGCCGAATCTCTGCGAGACTTTGCAAACAGCCTGCGTGATGCCCTCCGCGGAAAAGATAAGGGAGATCCTGAGGTCTTCAAAAAGACGGTGATTGACATCCTGAGCAAAATTGCGATGGAATCCCAGACCATCCTGTTTGAAGGAGATAACTACTCGGAAGACTGGCATAAGGAAGCCGAAGAGCGCGGGTTGCTGAATCTGCGCACAACCGTGGATGCACTCCGGCATTTTGATGATGAAAAAAATGTCGCACTGTTCTCCTCGTTTGGCATCCTGAGTGCCGCCGAACTGAAAGCCCGCAAAGAAATTGCCCTTGAACAGTATGAGATGGCCATTGATATTGAAGGTCGAACGCTGGAAAATCTGGTGCGGACACAGATCATACCCGCAGGCTTTGGGTATCTTAACGAACTCGTACAAATCTCGCTTCATTCCTCAAAAGCCGGACTGAAATCAAAAGTGGTCTCTCCCGCTGCACACACTGCGGAGTCTGTCAATCAGCACCTGTCCGAACTAGTCAGTGTAACGGATGAGTTGACCGAGCAATTAAATGTGCATATTGACGATATGCAGGATAATGCACAGCACAAAAAGGATGGTGTCATACCAGCTATGTTGAAAGTTCGTGAGGCAGCCGATGCTCTGGAAGGCATCGTTCCGCACGACAAATGGCCGCTGCCGAACTACAGCGAAATGCTTTTTGTACACTGATCACCGTTCCCTCCCGGCTGCGGGATCCCTGCTCATGGAGCGGGGATCCCGCAATCTCTGCCTCATCCCCCCTCCTTCCAAGTCATCAGTTGTTCCTGATTTTTTCGTGTTAAATCCGGTACCGTTGCCCCCTCCGCAGGGTATCCTACGGGAAAAAGGATATAGGCCCTTTCATGTTTGGGTCGCCCCAGGATCTCGCCCAAAAACCGCATTGGGCTCGGCGTATGAGTCAGTGTAACCAGCCCCAGATTGTGGATTGCAGCAATCAGCAGCCCGCAGGCAATTCCACAACTCTCCTGAACGTAATAATTTTTCTTCCCGTCATCCCCAATATTCTTGGCAAAACAGATCACCAGCCAGGGTGCCGTTTCAAGGAAGGGCTTATGCCAGTCGGTGCCGATCGGATGAAGGGCTTCCAGCCATTCCTCTGACATTCGCCGCTCGTAGCTTTCACGCTCTTCCTTTTCAGCGGCCCTCCGAATCTCCGACTGGATCACAGGATCGCTTACCGCGACAAAATGCCAGGGTTGGCGATGCGCTCCGCTCGGGGCCGTGCCGGCGGTCAGGATCGCCTCTTCAATCAATTCACGCGGAACGGGACGACTGCTGAACATCCGAACCGAACGCCTCCGTTGCATCAGAGTACGGAATTGCAGGGCCCGTGCAGACATTTCTTCCAGTGGGCGCGTCGGAAACTGTAACGGCTTCTGCAGATAACGCTCCATCCTTATGGTGCCAGTCGTCCAAGCGTCCGGGGAAACGGGATCGTTTCCCGAATATGTTCCAGCCCGCAAACCCATGCAACCGTCCGCTCAAGGCCCAAGCCAAAACCGCTATGCGGTACCGTACCGTA
>JAJECE010000087.1 GCA_022822185.1 Rhodothermales bacterium
GGACCAAAAATTTCCGACATTCGCCCTGCCGCTACCCGGCTGATAAAATCCATCTGGAACAGCCTGTCCTGCGCAGTGACGTACCCTAGTGCAGCAATGGCCTCCCGGTCACTGGTCGCAAAAATGTGAGGAACTCCACGATCATCCCGTTCAATCGTCACAGTGCCATTCAATACAGATACAACCTGGGTATCCCTTGCATCATGCTCAGCAATCCGTGCAGTATGGTAAAATCCGCGTGCAGGGTCAATCAGATCGCCCAGCGGTGCAATGCCTCCCGGACCGTAATGCAATCCCCAGAGCAAACCAACTGTCCAGATCAAATGCAGGAGAAACTTCCACATTATTCACCTTCGAGCCCCAATTTTGCAGGGGGTAATACATGCCTGATCAATTCATCCGCAACGGACGAATAGTCAATGGCTCCGCGCGAATCCAGATATGTCTCAAATACCGTTGTCCCATTCTGGCATACCACCGCAAGTGAAGCACAGGTACGAATTACCGTGTCCATTACAAGATTCCCGTAGGTCTTGCGCATGTATTGACCATACTGACGATGCACTTTCTTGCGCCCATGAACATTCGTTAGAAGAAACATCGCCGTTTTCAAACCGGGGTTCCATTTTTTTCGAACCTCTTTCGCAGTATCCCAGGTCTGCTCTGCGCCATGTACCGACTGAAGTTCGGGGGTCACAGGAATCATCAATGTATCTGCTGCAATCATGGCGTTCAATACATACACCGAAACCGCGGCTGCCGTATCGATGATAATCGTATCGTAGATATTCTGATCCTGAAGAACCTCCCTGACCCTGAACATATCCGGGGCCTGCATCAATTTGCGTGCAAAGTGACCGAGTCCTCCCGTGCAGGGAAGTAAATCAAAGGATGGTAATTTCAGCACTTCCAGATCCGACAGGCGACTGCCAAGACGAAACAAGTCAACTGATGTACTGGAAATATCAGCGGTCTCTACATCCATCATGCATGTCAAAAATGCCTGTGGATCCAGATCCATGATCAAGGTCTTGTATCCCACCAGATTTAATGCCGCGGCAATATGGATAGATGTTGTAGTTTTGCCGGTACCACCTTTATGATTGCAAACCGTAATGACTGACATTATATATTATTGCTCAGTTACGCGTATACAGGAAAATTCAGACCAGTGCACTAAGTCCACTTCATGCAAAGCAACACTGACTTTATACTTGCCTCCCAGTCTCCGCGAAGACGTAAACTCCTTCGACAGATCGGAATATCCTTTATTCAGGTTTCCCCGCGTGTGGACGAAACCGTCTTGAAGAATTTTCCCCCCGAAGAATTGGTAGAACATCTGGCAATCAGGAAAGCAATTTCGGTTGCGGCAAGAAAAACCAACGCGCTGATCCTTGGGGCAGATACCCTTGTGGTTTCCCGTGGTTTGATCCTCGGGAAACCATCGGGAGCTTTTGAGGCAGCGGACATGCTGCGACAATTGAGTAGTTCCACTCATAAAGTGCATACTGGAATCGCATTAGTTCATAAGCAATCTAACCGGATTGTGACCGCCGTGGAGTCTACCGAAGTCACGTTTGGCCGGCTGACTGAAACAGAGATCTCCAATTATGTCAAAACTGGCGCACCGCTTGATAAAGCGGGTGCATATGGCATTCAAGATGATCTGGGAGCTTTATTTGTTGAACGAATTCATGGTGACTACTATAACGTAGTTGGGCTTCCACTTCGGAGATTGTATACACTGCTCCGAAAGTATTTCAGCGATCTGATGACGTTTTAGCATTGTCTCTTCGGTATACCGCCTCAGCAAAGTCAACGCTCCCTCCCACGGGAGGATTCCGTTTACGGACGCAAACGTCAACGTATTCTATCTGCGCGGATAATTCCGCAACCTGATTCGCGGTTAAATAGGCAATCCGTTCAATGAGTTCAATTTTTTTATCCTGCATCACTTCCGCTGCGATACGATAAACCGCTTCATAGCACAATGTTGCATCTAAGTTGTCTTCTTGTGCAGCTGCCTCAAAATCAAACCCCACCTCTACATCTACCTCGTACCTCCCCCCTGTCTGTCGCTCTTCAGAGGTTGCGCCGTGGTGCGCAAAGAAAATCGCGTTGACTAGTCTGATTCTATGCATCCCCTATTATCCAGGTAACCTGATCATACTTAGCGGCGAAAAATTCAGTAGAGATCTGTTCGCTGTATCCCAGTATCTGATTCCGATATTACTGCAACCATATCCCGCATAATGTCGATTTGAAAGCATGTACACAAAACGGGGATGCTCCATAAATTTTTCTCTGATCAGAGTTAACTCAGACCACACCGCAAACAGGCATCCCATCAACCATCGTGTCCAGACTTTCGTGCGCATTAAAGGCGCTCGTGCAGAGCGGGCCATTCGGTTACTCCTCGAAATAATTTAGATCGCTCCTGAATATCCGCATTGGTCAGGTCTGCCAGCTCGTATGGTCCAAGATTTTCAACGCAGAAGGACGCAACGGTAGAACCATACACAACCGCACGCTTGAGTGCATCCAGCCCGATGACGGATTCATTTGACAGGCTGCCTGCAAAAGCTCCTAAAAATACATCTCCCGCGCCTGTCGGATCCCGAACCTCCTTCAGAGGGAAGCTGGGTACGATAAAAACCTGCTCCTCAATGAACAGGATTGCCCCATGCTCCCCTTTTTTTATGATCAGTATTTTTGGGCCCAATTCTAAAACCTGCCGTCCCGCAGCATACAGATTATCTTCTCCGGTGATCTGCCGCGCTTCCTCATCGTTAATCAACAGGCAATCTATCCGTGAAAGCACCTCGTCTAATTCTTCCCGCATATTCTCAATCCAATAATTCATAGTGTCACACGCGGAGAATACCTTGTCACTCACTTGATCTAAAGTATCACTTTGTGTTTTTGGCGGTAAGTTCCCAAGACAAATAACGTTACTGTCCGCATAGGCATCGGGAACCAGCGGATTGAATTCTGCCAAAGCATTCAGATGTGTAAACGTGGTGTCCCTGATATTCATATTAGTTCTATAGCGCCCTCCCCAGGCAAATGTATCCTGATTTTCCAGGGTTTCGAGACCCGTTAAATCCAGATCACTTGACTGCAACAGCTGCCGATACTTATCGGGGAAGTCTCCACCAACGACTGCAACGATTCCCACCGGGGCCGTCAGTAATCTGGCGGCCAGCGCAATATAGGTGCTACTCCCGCCAAGTACATGTTTGGCATTTTCCCAGGGGGTTTCAATATCATCCAAAGCTAATGTCCCTACAACAAGTACACTCATTCAGAAAAAAATCAATTTATTGAAAGCCATGATGCCTAAAAGGTGCATCTGGAAGTAAAATTGAGCGATTGAACTAGGATAGATTCAAAAGCTTTAATTAAATTACGGCATTCTAGGCTAATCCAAACCATTTCGTCAGTATTGTGAACAGTAAATCAGTTCTCAGAGAGTTCACGGTGGTCATACGTGAGGTACTCCTTCGGAACGATCAATTGAATATTTCTGGCTTGGGGACTCTGAAAGTGGAATCTCTTTCCAGTGAGCGTGAGCAGATAACAAATCAGAGGTTCCTCCTTCATCCGCCCAGAAAGCGTGTCGTGCTTGAGGGAGATCCATCCGATTCTACAGATCCAGCGCTGATTGCGGAACTGGCATCAAATCTGCGCACATCTGAAGAGGAGGCTGCCGCAATCCTTGATCTTCTGATAAAGGAGATCTTAGTTCAGGCCCCGGTCCATATCCCCGAAATAGGTGTCCTCAAACAATCGGAGGGCAAACTCGAATTTTTATCTGATCCCGAACTGGAGGCATTTCTCCTCGGAACTCGTGCAAACCTGAACTCTCTGGATGTTAAACGAGAGAGCATAGCAACGCCGAAAACGCGTCGCCGGAAACTCGCCTGGGCAATCTCAATTCCGATTGCAGTCGGTGCTGCAGTCGCCGGTTATTTTGCGGTTCAAAATAATTTTGGGCCCTCTCAACAGGCTTCAAGCAATACGGAATCCCCTGCCCTTCTGCCAATAGCCCCGGATTCCATGACCGCTGACTCCGCGGTCAATATCACCTCCATTGACAATTTTGATCCTGTGGATCAACCTATTACAGACGGCTTCCGGGTTCGACCGGAACCGAATCCAGAGCAACCTTCGATCACACTGGAGAGTGCAGCAGATCCACCGCCAGTTGAAACTCCGCCAACACAAGCGGATCCAGAGACACCTTCATTAAATCGGGAATCTGGGGGCTATACCCTCATCATTGGCTCATTTGACACATCGGCACAGGCATCCATCCTGATTGCCCAATATCGGGACATCTACCCTACCGTTCCGATCAGTACGCTTCAAAACCGTAACAACACTCTCTATCGCGTGGCCATTGGACAGGTCCCTACAATTCCTGAGGCGCTGGCCTTAAAAGAGAGACTGACCGAGCTTCCGGCGGATGCCTGGGTGCTCAATATCTTGAACAACGACCTCTAATGCTTTATGACGGCCGCTGCCGATTATTTTGACCGAACCATTGAGCGGCTGCACCGTCTCCGAGAAACACAGTCACAAGAAATTGAGCGTGCGGCAGAACTGTGTGCGGTTCGGATTGCCAGAGGCGGTCTCATCTTCTGCTTCGGATCTGGCCATTCACGCATGATGTGTGAAGAAATGACTCCCCGGCAAGGCGGGTTTGTTGGCTTTTATGCACTCATTGAGCAGGCGCTTTCCAATCATTCTGCAATCATTGGACCAAATGGATTGCGCGGGCCGCTTCACCTTGAAAAGATTGACGGGTACGCGGAGGAGATTCTTAGGAGTTTTCGTTTTGGCCCTCATGATGCTTTTATTATTATCTCAACCAGTGGGATCCGCCCACTTATTGTAGAGATGGCACTCGGGGTAAAAGAGCGGGGGATGCCTGTGATTGCGGTTGTTTCAAGGGAACACTCTGAAGCTACCAGTGCGTCCCATTCGTCCGGCAGGAAACTGATTGACATTGCAGATATCGTTCTTGATAATAAATGCCCGCCTGGCGACTGCATTAGTGAACTTGATGGGCTTGAATGGCGCACCGGTCCAGTCTCTACGGTCACGGGAGGAATGCTGATGAACATGTTGCGGGTCGCGGTCGCAGAGCAACTATTGCAGCTTGGACATACGCCCGTCCTTCTTCCTAGTCACCAATTTATTGGTGATACAACCGCGGAAGAACAGCTTGAGGCGTTCTACGAAGCCTATCGAAAAAGTCTTGCTCACCTGTTCGTAGATGACTGAATATGTAATTGGGGTTGATGTCGGTGGCACCCGTATAAAAACGGGGGCAGTCCTTCGCGATGGTACGCTTCTAAACAATCGTGTGCGTTCATCAGGCTTTGCATTGTCAGCAGAAGCACTGGAGGCTGCAATCATTGAAGAGATTGTCGGGACCCAGTCCAATACAGGCGGTACTCCGATGGGAGTAGGATTGGGATTTCCAGGTGCTGTAGATCCTGAACAGGGCATTGTCCTGCTGCCCGGCAAACTCCGTTTGGAGGGCTATCCGATTGTACCCAATCTCGCTCACAGATTGCGCCTGCCGGTGATTGCTGAGAATGATGGTCGCCTCTCAATCATTGCGGAAGCCCATTATGGAAAAGCCCGTGAGTATCGCTGGGCAGTTTCGATCACACTAGGAACCGGTGTTGGTTCAGGCGTGATGCTGGACGGAAAGATTCTGAGGGATCCGCATCTTCAGTTCGGAACCCAGGCAAGTCATGTAGTCCAGCAATCGAATAGCAACCGGTTATGTATCACCCGGGCCCGTGGAACCGCAAATATCCTCTGCTCCGCTACCGCACTGGCGATCATTGTCCGGGATAATTTAGCCCGTGGACTCCCTTCCGTCTTGAATGAACGTTATTTTAATGACCCGGCAAGTGTGGATTTTGAGGCCGTCATTGAGGGAGTTGCACAAGATGACCCATTGTGTCTGGATGCATTCAACACCTGGAAGACAGAACTGGCATGGTTTCTGGTCAGTGTTGTTCACATGTACGCACCGGAGATCGTTATCCTCAGTGGAGGGGCAGCGTCTGCGGCCCCCTATTTTATGGACGACCTGCGCACCCATGTAAACAATCATACATTCCGCTATCCCCCTGGCGATGAGATACGGATTGAATTATCTGACATCGCCACATTCAGCGCGGTCTTGGGGGCAGGTGCATTGGCCTGGGAGCAGGCAGGATGTTAGAATTCACCGATTACCTGCCTGACAAAAATCACTTCCCTGCATACAATGGACCCTGAAGTTGCTGCAACCATTCTGAAACAGACCTATCCGTATATTGAACATGGGTTTCGACATCTTCTCCATTTGGCAGCCAGCATCCGCCTCCCCGTTCAAAAATCAATTGATTGCCCGGTATTGGTTCACCTGCCTCTCTAATCCAGATGGGCAGGTCCTCTCTTTTCCGCCATTCGCTCACACAATTAGCAATTATACCTTTCTTGCCTGAACGTACAACAACCACCGCGGTAGATAAAGCACATGCGATATCGCAGTCCTGCTTAGATGCCTGAACTTTAGTATGGGGGGCAGATATTGATAAAAGTACAAGTTGCTGATTCCCCAGATACTCATTGTAGTCACCACTAGATAAGAGTTTCTGCAATCTTCCGGGCAGTATAACGATGCATTTCCCATCATTCTCAAGGGAGCCTTTTACTGCCTCTTTCTCAATCTTACTGTGATTCGTGGAAACCAGTAGTCCTCCTTTCTGAGCCAGCGCAGCACCGAACGAATGGGCATAGTTCAGATCCGTTTTACCGTCATTTTTCCTCAATCCCAGAATGGCAACTTTTTTTTGTTCGGAAACGAGCAGTTCCAGATTCCCCACTACAAACATCAGAGGGGGGCTATCATGCCGCAGTTTAATCTTTAGCGGCTGCGGATACCCCTTGTCGCCTCTCGTTAATATTGAGATACCCGCATCCCGCCAACTTTCTTCTTCCTGAGAAAGTCGGTTGATTCGATCCGGGTTCAGCAGTCCCTCAATTCGCCTGATTGAGAAACATCCTTGATCCTCCTCCTCAAGGACTTGACCAAAAGGCTCGTAGATTAAATCCGCAGGGGTTTTCTTTTTATTCAACAGATCCTTGGCAAATTGCCCCCATTCCTTAAAATTCAGGGGATCTGCTCGATTAGATTGATCACTGCTCAAATTGACTGTGAGTAAAATGGTCGCCCTGCGAATGTCTCTTTGCCTAAGGGACAATCGGAGATGGTCATTTACATCCTTATCCTCGGGAAACCATTTTGCACCTTTTTCTACAATAATTTTGTTTGCTGCTTCAGTGTCATGCTCGCTATCCTTCTTCATCCAAAGCGGAACCCAAGACTCCTGCAAGTTCTCTACTGCTCCACTCCAGGTGCCGCCTTTCTTATCAGATCGAATCACTACAGCGGCATCGGATAAGCAGTAAATGTACTTGTTCCGCTGCATTGCGGCAGAGCCATAAGCGTAACGATCAACCTTGAACAAATTGATTTCCGGGTCAACCAAAGACACCAACGCTAACTGCCCTCCTTCCAAATAATCACGATATATCCGGCTGCTGGACTTTTCCAGAAGTTGATGTGTCAGTACGCCTACGGCATTCCCGTCTTTCTCAAGAGCACCCGTCATAGCTTTGATATCCACTCCCCGGGCGCCACCGGAAATAACCGTTACCGCCTCAGCAGCGGCGGCCTCACCTAACGATTGGGTATAGTCAAGGTAATACCCCTCTAACTCCGCAGGGGGCTTACGTGAACCCACTACGGCAAGCCCTCCGTCTTGAAGCAATGACCGGTCTCCTACTCCATAAAGTACTGGAGAAAAATCAGATCTGTTCGATAATCGTTCTTTGAGTCTCCAGGGATAATCATGGTCCAGATAGGTCATGACCCAAATATTCCATTTCGCCCACTGTGTTACGGCGTTGGCCAAAGCGGCCCCGTGCTGCAGGCGTTTTACGCACTTCTCGGCATCCTCCAACCGATACCACCTGTCCTGATCCGCCCATTGGCGAAGAATTTCTTCCTCCCTAAACAAATTTCCAGGAGACTTTCCGATCTGCTCAAGATATAGACGGAGCCGGTTCCACTGCTTTGAGTTGAGCAGTCCCAATTCCTTCGATTTTTTCTTCGCTCTGAGGTGTCCTGTCAAAATCAGGATTGCCCTAGCATCGTCAGAAAGTGTCATCAGAGATAAAGCTTTTGAGTCTGTGTCTATATCCTCAGGAAGGAACTCTGTATTGTGTTTGACTACTCAATCTTGAAAATATCCCCCTTAAACACCGAAACCGCCAGTTCGCTGCAAGCTAGTGTGCATTTCAGGAATTGGCCGTAGAAGTAAGTGCCACAGGATAAACATTCCCACTGCCCGAATATCTTAAAAGAGCCGCTGCAATTGTAAACGTTGCGCCAGAATCTACCGTATCGTCAATTAAAAAAACAGGGTCACTTGGAATGCTTGTATTTCCAATTCTAAAAGCTCCGTCTAGATTGTTGAATTGACGAAATGGGTTCCTCTGTTGCTTTTGAGGTTCGCTACTGCCAGTGGCAATCAACGCTTCAATAAACGGCAACATCATTTTCGCCGCAAGTCGTTCGGAAAACGAACGTACCAAAACAGGATTTCTGGCTGACGGTATGCAGGTCATCCATTTTGGAAACGGTGCTGGATGCCACCGAACCGTTATCATTTCCGCAACTGCCTCTACGAGTTGATCGTCAAAATAGCCGGCATTCTTGCCCTCCTTAACGAGTCCACCCCAACCAGCATCTGCCCAGCGCGACAAAACTCTTCCCTCGGATGCGACTAGGTGATACTGCAAAGACCCAAAAAGGCCGTATCCGGGACATGCACCGGTGGGTATTTTTCTGAGAGGTCTAATCGGGAATTCCGATTTCTTCAGGAAGTCCAGCGTCTGAAGCATGAGTTTCTCGCTAAATTCTGGATTGACAGGGAATCTGCCGGTGCAGTTCTCACAGCAGCCACAATCTTGAATATCAGAGTCATTCAGGGCTCGCTGCAAAAATGCCATCCGACAATCTTTCGTGCGGATATACCTCTGGATCTGCTTCCATTCCGCTTCTCTTTGCTGACTGAGCCGCTGAATTGCAGATTTATCCATCGTAAAGTGCACAGGAGTACCTCTCCATTTACCATCTATCTCAACAATTGGGGATTGAGTCTGTACAGACAGGTACTTGATAATTTGCTCAATCTGTTTTTGACTTAGATTTAATTCTGACTCAATTTCTGATTCTTTTACACCATCGCGCCCCCGTACAAAAGCTAGAAAACGATCTACAATGTCCTCTGAGGGGAAAGCGTTGTTCCGAAAGAATTCAATGATTTCAGCATCTTCTTCACCGGACAGTAATACACCCGCTGCCTTAGGTAAAGCGCGACCTGCGCGCCCTACTTGTTGATAATATGCTATTACTGACCCTGGAGTTTGATAATGGATCACAAAGCCAACATCAGGTTTGTCATAACCCATCCCAAGTGCAGTGGTTGCAACCAGTACTTTGACCTTATTCTCAAGGAACAAATCCTCAATATGTCTACGATAGTCATCGCTGTTTTTAAACTCATTATCCACCATCCCTGCGTAATAACTGCACGCATTAATCCCCACGGATTTGAGCCATTTTTCCACGCTTATTGCATCTCTCTTTGTGAGTACATACACAATACCCGTTCCGTTAAGGTTTGGAATTTGCTCTGCCAACCAAGCCATACGTGATGCTTGATCGGGAATAATAATCGCCTGGAGTTCCAGGCTTTCACGAGTAAGCTTTCCTCTCTTAACGATAATGTTACCCAACTGCTGCTTAATATCATTAACGACCCTGTCATTTGCGGTAGCCGTAGTTCCAACTACCGGTAGATTCGGGGGGAGTTGCTTAAGTAAAGCTACAATTCTACGATAATCCGGCCTGAAATCATGTCCCCAATCAGAAATGCAATGCGCTTCGTCTACGACAATTAATCCAAAACTTACCAACTGTACTACTTTGCTCTGAAATCTTTCCTTTGCGAGACGTTCTGGAGAAACCAGAAGTAAATCAACCGTATTCCCGTATAAGTCTTTTTCAATTGTATCCCATTGCCGGTAAGTAGATGAGTTAATTGCCCTCGCATTCAAATTGATGCGCCTTGCGGCCATTACCTGATTTCTCATCAATGCTAAGAGTGGCGAGATAATGAGAGTAGGTCCGCGTCCTTGATCTCTCAATATCCGGGTAGCTAGGAAATAGACCATGCTCTTCCCCCACCCCGTACGCTGCACAACCAATACACGGCTACGATCATTCACTAATGCATCAATTGACTCCCACTGCCCTTCACGAAATCGGGCATTCGGATTACCCAGGCTGCGTTGTAACAATTGCTCAGCATTGTTTCGCGGGGATTTAATGGGATCGGAACGTTTCATTTTAGCAGGGGACTTCTACGATGATATGCTGAAACAATCTGTCTACGGAAACTTGTGTTTAGGGGCTAATTTTGGATGTGGTCACCATCAACGAAATGTGTTCAGAATTGCTCTACCCCGTTCCTCTACTGCTATGAGACGGCCACAGATTGACTGACAAAAGTCTGCAGGCGCATGCCTGCATGATGCGCCATCCGACAATAAAGACCGAACACGCCCTCCACAAAGCTCCGACCAAACGCCTACTTGGTGTCGCATTTCCATAGACTTCAAATTTACAGCGTGAGGTGATGAGTTGGCATTTTACTACTCGAATCTCTTTTCAGATTTACGGTCATCGGAAAAGAGTATTCCGTTCAGTCGTTCTTCCCACTTATCTTCGTCTACAACCTCAAAACGCACTCCCCTTCCGTGCATTGCTGGAGCAAACTTGCTCCAGTCTGCCCTCTGTGCATGCTCATTACAAATGTCGAACACTGATCGCTTGTAATCGGAATCCTCTGATTTCGTTAAATGAAGTCCCTTCGTTTCCACCACAAATACCTCATGAAATTCATCCTTTTGCTCAAATTCTTCGTCCTTTAGGGTCATGATGAAATCTGCATAGATTCGATGCGGGCGCCAGCCCTGCACGAAATAATCCTTGCGGGGGCGATTGCGGTACCAGAAAAATAACCGCGCCTGCTGATCTAAATAGGTCGCCACCTTATTCTCGAGTTTATTCAGGTCATCTTCTGGAATTACGTCAAATAGACTCAGTTGATATTGGGAGCCGTCTTCCCGATTCGCCCGCTTCACTTTCGGCATATCAATTTCCTCCGGCGGGCGATTGAACTCTAGTTCTTCTGCCACAATGAGAAATCGGACCGTCTCCGACTCTAACAGAGAATGAAAAACCATTCTGGACAATCGGTCACGTTCTCGCTCAAGAACATGACGAAACTGCTCCAGAATAAAACCATAATTGGATGCCACATACTCAAGTGGATGACGCTCAAGTAGAGCCTCGAAAGTCCGTTGAACCAAATCATAGCCATGCCAAGGATTCGGCACCAAATCAAGAATGTGACTCGCTGCGGTTACGTAGTCTATGACGCGGTCATTCCCGGAATCCACTAAATTTTCGATCCGTACCGGCTCATTAAGACTCATACGTAACAGAACATTCTCCGCTTTCCTTTCGCTGATACTCAGGGTGCTGAGAGTTGAGATATCAATCTCTTTCCACGGTAATCGTGAAAGAATATCCGTCTCGTATTGAACCAGCCTCCACCCGCCCCTGTCTTGAATCATAAAAGCTGGAAGGATCAGATTCCGAGCTGCTGCACGAAAACGAGGCCTTTGTCGAGTTTTTAGCCGCTCCGTGGGTTTGATTACATCATTATTTTCCACGATTCTCCCCTCTAGCCCCTGCAATCCCTCAAGTCCGAATCCTTTCCTGACTTCACGCAAAAGATCTCTCCCACGCCGACTAAAACAAAAGACATAACTCTCGTCCAACCAAGGTACACCTGTCTTGTGTGCATAGGGTTGGCGCAGGATCCGGCCCACAAGCTGGGTTAAACCCGTACGAGATGTTGGATTCGTGAGAATCGTTAAGACATAAGCAAACGAACAATCCCAACCTTCCTGCAATGCCTGCTTGGTAATGATGAATCGAATCTCACAATTACGGGACATCAGACCGCCTGTGTCATCCACTTCTTTAAGTTCGTCCCTCCCACTTGTCTTAACCGCTATATGCTCTGATCTAATTCCATGGCACTCCAATAAATATTCTCGAACATCCTCCGTGTGAATATACTCTGGCTTTCTCTGTCCCCGTCCCGTTCGCTCCACCTGTATCACACAGATCGGCCGAATATAGATGCCCGACTCGGCCTCGTAGCGCCGTGCTTCCGATTCAAGAATTTCACGGTGATGGACTGACTCCAATAGCGTGTCACGCCAATCGCCGCTTTCCTTGTTTTGAATATGAAGGTCAAGCTTGATCATTTCCTCGGCGTTAAGTTCTACACCTCGGATCTCTACCAAAACATTAGAAAGATCGGTAGGAGTGGCAGAAAGTTCTACAACCATGCAAGGATTAAACCCCTCCAACGTCATTTTTGCATTGCTACTGTATGCTTTATGCCCTTCGTCGAGGATAATCAACGGCCTTAAAAGACGTATGGTATTTCCAAGTGAAGTCTTAACCAGTCGACCACCGAATCCGGCCTGCTGCTCAAACGTGTCAAGGTTGGGATGACTTTTCAGTAATTCTTCATGTGCTGAAGGATGATCAGCATCAGGGAAGAATCGGTCAAATGCCCCGCTGTCTTGATATATTCTGAGCTTATCTCTCTGCGTTAGTCCACGATTGGCCGAAGGGAGCATCAGCAGGAGAACACAAAGATTTTCTGCGACATCCTGTGGGCTAAAAGATGAAGTCTTCTCAAAAATACGAGTTCGCTGTCCAGATGAAAGATCAATCTGCTGACGGTAAGGATGATCTAAGTCCTTTAGCGCTTTGAGAGTTTGTCTGTAGATCTGGGTTGTAGGTACAATCCATAGCACCAGTCCACGCCGGCTATGTCGAAAATGTGTGTTCACAAGATCAATCACACGGGTTGCAAGCAACGTTTTTCCACCGCCAGTCGGGATTTTGAGACAAAAGAAAGGAAGACGCTCCCCTAGTCCATTCAGACGGCTGTTGTATCTCCTATAGGGCAAGATTTTTTCCCAGGCCCGCTCCACCCAATTGAATCCCCACTCAGGATCATGGCTCCTGGCTTGATGATCCTTTTCCCTAGCCTCCGATAAGTGTTGCAAAAAACTGGTGACCGCGGCCAGGGTCTGCTTTTGGTAATCCTTCAGAATCATGCTTCCTAACGGCCAATCGCTTTGTATATTTGATAAGGCAACTGCTGGAAGTCAATACTGTACTGGTGCAGAAACTCTCGGTCCAGGTATTTGACCGGTGCGAAGACGAGCTTTCTTCTTGATCCTGAAGGCAGTTCACGGGCCACTTTTAACGAAAGTGCAAGCGTCTTGAGTGTCTCCACATCAGGCTCATAAAATAGGAACACATCATGAGAGGCTGTCCGCCCGATAAACCTAGTATCGCTGTTGATCACATCAGGGTCAAACTCCTGTCCGGTTGCGGTAAAGAAGACATATGAAGCCAATTCTTCCCAGACGGGAAGATGGGATCCATTGAGAAGCGATTTCTTCTGCATGGGCTGCCCTAACTCAAAATAACTGAATGTACCTCCAAGTCCGGCCCTAAGAATTTCATCTTTAGCACTGGGAACCCCCTGAATAACACGCCGGACACGCTCGGCGGTCGTAGAGTCGGCATAATCCTCACATTCAACTAAAATGAAACGTCTATTTCCGTCATCTTCCCGATTTTGAGCAAGTACAGCATGAGCGGTAGTTCCAGATCCGGCAAAAGAGTCAAGAATGATGGAGTCAGGGTCCGTGGAAAGAAGGATGATTTTTCTAATTAAATCCGTTGGCTTCGGAGTTGGAAACACATTCTTCTTCCCGAAGATCTGATTCAGTTCCTGTGTTGCATTCGTTGCTGTTCCAACATCTTGCCAGATCGTAGAAATTGAACGCCCCTTCTCCTTGGCTTCATCTAAATATCGCTTATAGCAAGGTTTGGCCCGGCCACTTCTCCCAAACACGATGCGCCCTTCCTCAAACGCTTTTTTATACTTCTCTTTGCTAAATCGCCAACACCTGCCTGGAGGTGGATAATATCCCTTACCAGTTGTTGGATTGACAATTTCGTAGGTCAGGTTCGGGCGTATATTGGGAGCATCCATGGGATCAAGCGTCCAGGGGCCACGCGGATCATTGTCGGGATTCGAGAAAACATCCCCATTAACAGGTAATGCACGGATTTCAAACTGATCTGTCTTCGTGTATGCCAGGATATGATTATGGCTAAGAGATACTCTAATGTCATTCTGTTTGCTTTTCCGGTGATGCCATACAATGCTCACAAAAAAGTTCTCCTCGCCAAATATCTCGTCCATCAAACAGCGCAGATGATGCACCTCATTGTCATCAATGGAGACGAAAATCACCCCGTCTTCGCTGAGTAATTCTCGGAGCAGCTTCAGGCGTGGCATCATCATACTGCACCACTTGTCGTGTCTTGTCAGGTCGTCGCGATCCACAACCTTGCCAATCCAGTCCTGAATCAGGGGGGAGTTCACCCCATCACTATATACCCAGCCCTCATTGCCCGTATTATAGGGTGGATCAATGTAGATGCATTTTACTTTTCCACGATAGATTGATAAAAGAGACTTCAGAGCCGCAAGATTATCTCCATGAATGACGAGATTGTCGTGTAGACTTGCCTTATCACTTAAGCCCTTTTCTCGCATTGGCAGCAGTTCATGAAAAGGGACGGACAAATGGTGATTCTCCACCAGTGATTTCCCCTTGAATTCCATCTTCGGCATGGTGTGCAGTACTGATCCAGTTTTTTCTTCGTGTATGGCCTTCAACAAGCGAATCGAACTTCGTTCGTGATCTAATTGGCAAAACACAAGTTACGACTATTTACCTTCTCACAAACTATCCGCTGAAAGGATAGATCCCCATTCCCAGAGGCTTATCTAACTCGCCGTCTGTAACGGAACCGAAATCATCCGCCAACCCTAAAGTTGAAGGTAACAAAATTTTCACTCAGGAACCGGCTAACCTTTCCCTTACCCGATCCTGCCACTTCAAAAGCTTTTCCGCCTGCGAGTCATTCAAATTTCCCTGGGGCTCTGTGCAGTCTCTCAACTCATAACTGAAGATCTGATCTGCAGTTACCTCACGTTTTTCCCGATCCTGCAACTGCCGCCTGCGGCAATAGGCCTCCCAGCGCTCTTTTCCTATACCATCTCGAATTTTCGGGTAATTGCGTGCCAAGTATCTGAAGATGAGCGGCTCAACGCGGGCATCCTTTGACTGGACTGTACTCCAGTCATAACTTCCCCCCTCCTGTAATACCTCCAGTACATGATTCATCAATTTCCGATCCGCCGGATCATCAATAAATCCATCGTACAGAGCTGCATCCGGATCTGCTTGGAGGGAAGAATAATAGCGTCTGGATTCTGTTTCTCTAGCCTTGATGTACTGTTCGAATGGATTGTAAGATTCCTGTTCAAGAAACTCCTGAACCATCTCATGACGGGTAAAAATGTCGGGCTCCTTCAGCTGTATCCTATCTAGAACATCCTCAAACGATAGTTCCGGGGATAATAGATTCTCCACTTCGAACCACCCGCAAACAAATGGAGATTGATTGCACTTGAAGGACAAAACCGCATTCCAGGCTATAGACTTATCTTCCGATGTCCATTCTTCATAAGGCTTCAACAAAGGAGTTGGATCGTAAAACAGATCAAACGCAAAATCTTTATTCTTGCGCCTCTTAATTCCCATGTTCGTCAGAAAAGTTGAGCAGTGTCGTTTCGTATGAATCTTTCCACCAGCCGTATAAAGGACCGGGTCACTGGATTCTACGATCCGCTGGACCTCCTTCTTGTAGCGCAACTTCAACGCATAATCCCATAGAATCTTCGCCCGCCCATGAATTAACTTCGCCAATTCCCACATATAGAGGGTATCCTTCTTCGCATCATGCGGCACTATCGATTTCACATCGGAGAGATTTGCAGACGCTAAATCCAACAACCGAAACGAGGGGTGACCATTGTCTTTTTTCGGCCACTCCTTCAGGGCATCCGGCTGAAGGAGATAGGCGGCCCGCATCAATTCCAGCATATCCCAGCAAGTATTCCCATTCTTCCATGCCCATTCATAGGGATCACGCAGGTTGCGATAGAACAGTACGCGGGTGAACTCGTGATCAAAACCCATCCCATTGTAGGCCACGCTACAGGTGCCTTCCTTACTCAACTCATTATGGATTCTCTCGGCAAACTCTGACTCTGGAACTCCATGGTGATACGCATCCATAGGCATGATTCCGTGAACATTCACTGCACCCGGGCCGATGAGCGTATCCAGCCCCGGCTGGCATTTCAACTCAATTGGCTCGCCAATGATTTCCAGTTCCTCGTTCGTCCGGAGCCCCCCAAACTGCACAATACGGTCACGGTGTGGGTTCTTGCCCCAGGTTTCGTAGTCGTACCAGAAAAATGTCATCGCACTTCGGTGGATTTGCCAGGAAAATTGTCCGTAATCTGTATAACTGTCGCCGTATCTCCGGGATTAGTCTCCATACTGTCGTAATCCCCGCTGCAAAAATTCTTCAAATGCCTCCGAAGAAACGACCCCGCTCAACTGAACCAGCGGATCCTCTACCCAATTTCCGTTCATGATTGCGTAGGTGGGAAGAGCACGGGTACCCGTCAGTTTCTCCTGGAATTCCTGAAATTGCCGCCCCTCAGAGCCGTCTGTGTACAGGCGGCTGAGCACAAAATGATCCGCCAGCAATCGGCTTACCTCCCCACGCTCAAAGACATTGACTTCCATCTCCCTGCAATTGGTACAGGTATATCCCGAAAAATCAATGAAGAGCGGCTGGTCATGAAGTACCGCCTCCGAAAATGCCCTGGGCAAGTCATCCGTAATCCATTCCTGCTCCTGCTGCATTCCCGTATCAAACAGACTCACACTGTCCAGAGCACGTGGAGGCAAGTAGGCATCCAACCGTCCGAGACGGCCGCCAAAGAGTCCCGGCAGCAGATAAACGGCAAGCCCAAAAAACAGGACCCCAAACAGGAGCCTTCCTGCACCGATGCGTGCAGTCGGAGCGTTTTCCAGGAAGCGTAAATGGCCGATCAGATAAAACCCCGCCAACGAAGCCAGCACCATCCAGAATGCAATGGCCAAAGGCCGGTCAATCAGACCAAGCCCCCAGACTAGATCCGCGTTGGAAAAAAATTTGACCGCCGCTGCAATCTCCAGAAAACCAAACACAATCGCTACATCACGCATCCAGCCTCCACTGCCGGGAAGTGCCTTGAGTGCCCTTGGGAAGCACGCAAACGCCACGAACGGGAGCGCAAAGGTCAGACTGAAAGTCGCCATCCCCAGGATGCCATAAAACCAGGCCCCCGAAGCAATACTCGGAAGCAGTAATCCGACAAACGGAACCGTACAGGTAAAAGATACCAGCGTAAGTGCCAACCCCATAAACAGCACCCCAATGTAATCCTGCCGCTCCGTGCCTTTCCGGTCAAACCAGGTGACAAGGGATGACGGAAGACGAAGATTGAATACACCAAGCAACGACAGACCAAAGACAAGGAAGGCGGTGGCAATTCCAAGATTAACCCAGGGATTCGCGGCAACAATCTGCGCACCTGCACTTCCTACAAGAATTGAAAGTCCAACCCCAAGCCCCGTGAAGGTGGCCACAATTGCCAGCCCATACAATAGCGCCATACGGATCGGCGTACCCTGCGCATGCCGCGTAAAATACGAAACCGTCAACGGGATCATCGGATAGATGCAAGGCATCAACAACGCCCCAAATCCCGCACCAATCGCTAACAGCAGGAACCGCCACAATCCAGCCGAAGCATCCGAATCCATATCAGAACCGGGCAGACTCTCCATGCTCAGGGGAACCGAGATGGCTGCAGCATCAACAGGGAGCGAAGCGGGGATCGGAATCGCCGGGAACGGGGAGTCCACCCCCGTAAATGAACTTGAAAACGCCGCCGAATCGGGGGGATAGCAAATCCGATCATTACAGATCATAAATTCAATGCTCCCCATAACAACCCCGCCAGAAAAATCCTGTGCAACCGTATAATCCGCCCAAACCAGCGCCCTCCCCCGAAAATAGGTCACCACCTTGTCAAAATTGGGATCAAATCCAGACTGCACATTCAACTGACGCAGAGAATCCAGCGGCACGAATCCCGCCGGCAAAGAGTCAATCCGCAGGACCAATGCCCGACTAGGTCGGGGAGAATCCAGCGCGTACATCCGCCATGCCCCTCCAGATGGATCATCCGGGGGTAACATCCCTTCAACGACGATACGCGCGGACGCATTATGATATTCCGCCCGAACATCCCATGACACCGCAGGCTGAGCCGCCGTGACACCGACAGACAGCAGTGTCAGGATAAGCGCAATCCCGAATGAACCTGACGGTCTACGCCAGGCTGTCCGCCGGAACCACATGCACACTGAGTTGCGCCTGTACTTCCGCATGCAGTTTAATCGTCGCTGTATATTCACCAAGGACCTTGATGTCCTCATTCATGGTAATGATGCGACGATCAATTTTGAAGCCTTGCACTGCCAATCCGAGAGCAACCTGCTGTGGAGTGATCGTGCCAAAAATTCGGTTTTCCTCACCTACTTTAGCTTCGATTTTGACAACCGCATTCTCCAGTTGATTTTTGATTTCTTCGGCATTATTGCGCTCTTGAGCACGCCGTCTCGCCTGCTGGCGCATTTGTTCCTCAAACGCCCGCACCGTACCGGGGGTTGCCATCCGGGCAAGCCCCTGTGGAATAAGCCAGTTACGCCCGTAACCGTTCTTAACACTTATTATCTCCCCCTCACCGCCGAGGTTTTGGATGTCAGTTAAGAGAATGACCTTCATCGAAGAATTGCTTTCTATATCTGAGTTCTAACGGACTGAATCGGCAACATAAGGCAGTAATGCAAGATGCCGGGCACGCTTGATGGCACGGGCAATCGCCCGCTGCTTTTTCGCCGGCACGTCCAGTACCCGCCTAGGGAGCATTTTACCCTGCTCGTTAATAAAGCGCTTCAGGTACTCAGTGTCCTTGTAATCAATGTATTTTTGAGCCATCTTATTTTTCCTCACTTTCAGCTTTTTCCTTAACTGCCGCTTTTTTGCTTGCTTTATTTGCCTCATAATGGGCAACCATACTCTTATCCATCGCAAGAATTAGGGAACGCAGTACATTGTCATCAATGGTCAGTGCACGCTCAATGCGTGGAATCAATGTACCCGGCCCCTCAAAGTACAGGTTCACATAGTAACCGTTCCTTTTCTTGTCTACCGGATATGCAAGCTTTCGGGTTCCCCATTCGTCGACTTCAATGATGGTGCCACCGGCCCCCTCAATCATTTCGTTCACTCGTCTTACCACCTCGGCAATCTGCGCATCTGCGAGCACAGAGGTGAGGATGTACGTAAGTTCGTACATCTTTCGTTTCATGGTCATGCTTATCCCTACGGAATGACTTGGTTATAAGATTGTCATGCCCCCGTGTCTCGCAGGAGCAGGGCAAGAAAAAACGGTTCTACACGCCATGAATCATGGGGTTCCAATTTCTACACATTTGCCATACGATCCGCGTGATCCGCGGTCTGCAATGCATTCACAAGCTCATCCAGTTCACCTTCAATGATCTTGCGCAAGGGATGATTTTTATGCTCCCCTTCCAGGCGATGATCCGTAACACGATCCTGCGGGTAATTGTAGGTGCGGATTTTTACCGAACGGTCTCCAGATCCAACCGCCTCTCTTCGCACCGCATCACGCTCTGCATTCATCTCACTTATTTTCTTTTCATACAGACGTGAGCGAAGCACCCGCATTGCCTTGTCCTTGTTTTTGTGCTGGCTCTTTTCATCCTGACACGTCACCACGAGACCTGTAGGGGTATGAGTAATCCGTACCGCAGAATCCGTCGTATTCACACTCTGTCCTCCCGGTCCACTAGACCGGTATACATCAACCTTGAGCTCATTCGATGCAATCTCAATCTCAACATCGGTCGCCTCCGGCAGAACGGCAACACTTGCAGCAGAAGTGTGGAGCCGACCGCTGGACTCGGTCTGCGGAACCCGCTGAACCCGATGAACCCCGTTTTCATACCTCAGATTGCCAAATACATGACGGCCGGCAACCCCGAACACAATCTCCTTGAATCCCCCGACACTCCCTGCAGAACTGTTCATGATCGTAAGTTTCCATCCCTTCCGTGTCACATAGCGGTCATAAAGGCGAAAAAGATCCGCCACAAATAATGCAGCCTCATTCCCGCCTGTGCCTGCACGGATCTCAATAATCGCATCCCGGGCATCTGCCGGATCCTTCGGAGTAAGGGCCTGCTTCAATGCCGCTTCCATCTGTGGCAGCCTCGCTGTTAATGCGTCCAGTTCTTCCCGTGCAAAATCCACCAGCTCCGCATCTTCCTCTGCACGGATCAGTGCCTGCATCTCTTCCGACTCCCTGAGTGCCGCTTCATATCGTTCAACGGCATGCACAACCTCCGCCAACTCCCGGTGCTCCGGCCCCAGAGCCGCCATGCGATTGGAATCTGCAGCAGTCGTCGGATCCGCAATGACCTCATTGAGAACACGAAACCGCTCCTTTACCTCCTTTAATTTTTCTAAATCAATCATTCTATCGGCGGTGTGATCCCCCGTATACACACCAGTTAACTACATCACGTATACAATGTCACCGACCGTTACGGTTGCAAACGACGCCCAACTGCATCGGCCACCTTGCGAACCTGTACAATGAGTTCGGAAAACTGGTCAAAATTCAATGCCTGTAATCCATTGGAGGACGCGCTTGGAGGATCGTGATGAACATCTACTGCAATCCCATCCGCCCCCGCCGCGACCGCTGCGCAAGCCAATGAGGTCACATAATCCCGCATCCCCGTCCCCTGACAGGGATCAACAAAAATGGGCAGATGACTTTTGATCTTCGCAACCGATACCGCAGACAGGTCCAGCGTGTAACGCGTCGCCGATTCAAAGGTACGGATTCCGCGCTCACACAAAATCACATTTTCATTTCCAGATCGCATAATATGTTCGGCCGCCATGAGCCATTCCTGCACCGTAGCAGCAAGGCCGCGCTCAAGCAGGATGGGCTTCTTTGACTGTCCCAACCCCCGTAACAACTCAAAATTTTGCATATTATGCGCCTGCACCAGAAGCACATCTGCATGCTCTGATATAGGCTCCACCTGCGCCATGCTGCTCACCTCCATCACCAGTTTCAACGCGGATTCATCTGCCGCTCGACGCATCATCCTGAACTCTTCTTGTTCCACGCCCTGAAATTCATAGAAGGATGTGCGCGGTTTTAGCGTACTTCCGCGAAAGAGTGAGGCCCCGGAAGCAGCGATCCGGGTGGCGGCTTCGTTGACTCTCGTTTCACGCTCAATGCTGCGAAGGCCCGCCATCACCGTAATGGCAGATCCGCCAATCTCCAAGTTCCCCACACCAACCACCGAAGAGGCCCCCCGGCCTACACGGCTTGCAAGCTTGTAGGGCTCGGTAACCCGCTGGACATCTGCGACCCCGCTCAGTCCCCGGATGATCCGGTGATTGAACCCCGGACGAACCCCGATTGCACCCAGTACCGTCTGGTTGATGCCACTAGAGCGGTGGACATCAAAGCCAAAGGCATTGAGATTCGTAATCACAGCTTCGATATCCTCTTCCGAAGCTTTTTTCTTCATTATGACGACCATACCCGCCGACTGGTTGTGTGGCAAATTCTACTTTGGCCTCGGAAAGGCGTTCAGCGATAACGGTCAAGCGCAAATTTTTCGCCAAGATAGTACTGACGTACCTTCGGGTCAGATGCAAGTTGTTCGGCTGTCCCTGACCGCATGATCTTCCCGTCAAACAACAGATACGCCCGGTTCGTGATCGCTAACGTTTCATGGACATTGTGGTCCGTAATCAGCACCCCGATATTCAGATCTGCCAATTGGACGATGATCTCCTGAATATACTCCACGGTAATCGGATCTACTCCGGCGAACGGTTCATCCAGCAGAAAAAAGTCGGGTTCCAGAACCATTGAACGGGCAATCTCCGTCCTTCTACGTTCTCCCCCGGAGAGCGTATAGGCTTTGGCGGTCCGGACCGTCTCCAGACCAAACTGGTGAATCAGCTTGTCTACGCGCAACTCCCGCTCTTTTCTGGATAATTTCTGAAACTCCAGCACCGCGTGAAGATTTTGTTCCACGGTCAACTGCTGAAATACGCTCGTCTCCTGCGCAAGATAACCTAATCCACGACGCGCCCGCTGATACATGGGAAGTGCAGTAATGTCCTCCTCACCCAAATAAATACGCCCCTGATTCGGCCTTTCAAGCCCTATAATCATGTGAAATGACGTAGACTTTCCTGCCCCGTTAGGCCCCAGCAGTCCGACAACCTCTCCACACTGCACTTCAAGGGAGACACGGTCTACCACCGTACGCTTCCTGAAGCGCTTGGTTAAACCTTTGGTGCGAAGTTTTAAGGCATCCATTTGAATATATCTGTTGAAAAATCCCGAAGAAGTTCTCCCTTCACAGGCTTTTGGAGCGGGCTCCATTTTAGCCCTTCAAGCCCCAGCCCCTCCGGAATGGCATCCTCCGGGTAACGGGTTCCCAGTATATCGGTACTGAAGGTTAGCGTTTGAAGAGAATCGCCTTTAAACTGCATCCGAATCTCATCCCCGGATGCCTCCAGAGCACCATCCGGCTGATTATCCGCGTCCTTACTAAAATAAACCGCCTCTGCATTTGGGCCAACGATAAAAATACGTACCGAATCGCCTGACAATGTGCTGACAACATTCCGCCCCTTCACCTGATTGATCCGTTTCATTAAACTGTCTTCCTGGGCAATGAATGCATTGCCCCAGATAAACAATGAATCCATCACACCATTCTTCATCACCACCTTCATCGTATCCCCTGTCAATTGCGTGTCGTTCATCCATACAAAAGGTTCGCCGTACAACCAGATCAGCTGGTTTGCATCTTCTTTGGACCGATCATAGATCATGGAATCCGCCAGGGCCGCCAGCGAATGATTCCATACCCGGACCCTTTTGCTGGCACTCAGATGACGTTTCCCCGCACGATCCTGCATTCGCAGCAGTTCGGCCTGGATCATCAGTGTATCCACTGAGAGTGAGTCATGCGCCAGGTGCATCAAAAATGGAGCGCCACGAATCACACTCAACGAGTCATCGGCATTGTATTCCACACGCTCCCCTGCAACCCATGTTGAATCATTCTCTGCAGTGATCAGATAGCGCACAGATCCACGAGCAAGTGAGATCGAGAAATTCCGATAATGCATCAGTGAATCCGCAATTAGCCTGACATCCCTGGACTCCATCTCCACTGCCCCCGCAAGATCCGCCACTTTATCATCAACCCAATAGAGCCCATTCTGTCCTGTCAGCGTAGTGGTCGAATCCTGCAACCGCAGCCCTTCCGGGAATTCAATGCGTTTCTCGTCAACATAATGAATCCCGACAGGCGACCGTGTCACCACCTCTCCATCGGAGAGTCGCACATTGCCTGTCGCCCGCCCTATTTCCAGTTCTTCATCATAATGCAACGAATCTGCCCGCAGGGTATCCCCTTCGTCAATTAATACTGCCTCATGCATGAACGAGGTTCTGCGCCGCGTAACATTCCGAACTGCCTCATCAGATGTAATCTGCGTCGGGCCGTAAATAACATGCACATCTCCACTGACATACTGAAAAAAATCTTCTCGCACCTGCGTACCTACAAGAGAATCGCCTGCGACAGACACAGAATCCGTATCTGCATGAACATAAAAATGGACTGGATGCTCACCTCCATCGGCTCTCGGCATGGAGAGTATCACAAAAAGCCACAGTGCAACTGCTCTCATTGCTCAATCACAATCTCGGCCTGGAACCGGCCAATCTGATAGGTGGATAAGTCTTCGGTTGCCTCCAGTCCCATTCCCGAAACCACTTCCTCCGGTGTCGTAATACGCACAAACGCGTTCGTTCGAAGAAGTTGATCCCGCTCCCACCATTCAATGCGTTCCGTCACCAATGTTCGCTGATCCTCTGTTTCGATCTGCACGCCTCCCTCCGCGATAAAATATTCCTCGTCTTTGTAGTACGTCACAAGATCTGCCTCAAGCAGTGCGGAAAACGCTCCAGTAGAATCATGAATCACCACTTCCACCTTCTTCTCCAACCCCTGCAGATGCTGAACGGTCGTATCCCTTTCACCAATCCACTGCACATGATCTGCGAAGATTTTGAGTCTGGGCAGACTTTCATCCGACTCCGAATTTGCCTGCGAGATTGTGATCGCAACATTCCAGCTTTCTCGGGCGGGCCCTGATGATGCTGCATCCCCCTCTGCTAAATCCTGACGCGCACAGGATGCCAGCATCAGCACCCATAGCAGGGCAAGGCCGCAAAGCACCTTGCAGGATTCGGCGAGGCGGAAGATTGAAGTAAGTGGAAGCGGCGAAATCAGTAATACAGGACAGGAGAAATGCCCGCAATGTGCGCTCTTGAGCGGGAAACGAGACTCGAACTCGCGACCTTCTGCATGGCAAGCAGATGCTCTACCAACTGAGCTATTCCCGCAGACTCAGCACTCTGGTACGTGAATCCTAGGTCAAGGGTTCCGATGGATTGGTTTTGTCCGCACGGGCATGCAGCAGGCCCTGCTTCACGAGTAATTCCGCATTCAGGATTGCCCCGCCCGCCGCACCTCGAACCGTATTGTGAGACAGCGCAATGAATTTATAATCCAATACCTCACAGGGGCGAATCCGCCCGATGCTTACGGTCATTCCTCCGCCCAAGTCCGAATGCCGGCGCGGCTGCGGAAACCGCTCATCCTCGAATACATGCAGCAACTGATCCGGCTCGGTCGGTAACCCCAAGTCCTTGATCGGGCTGACGAAGGATTCAAATGCGTCAACTACTTCCTCCCGGCTTGCACTTGCACTCAGTTTGACCGAGATACATTCCAGATGTCCTTCCAGAACAGGAACGCGGTTACACTGGGCGCTGACACGAATGGAGGTCGGCTGCAGTACACCGCCGGTTACGGTCCCCAACAATTTATTTGGCTCGTGAACCAGTTTATCCTCCTCCCCTCCAATGAATGGCACCACATTCGCCAGAGCATCCAGCGAAGATACACCCGGGTACCCGGCACCGGAAAGCGCCTGCATCGTCGTGACCTGCACGGCCTCCAGACCAAACCGGCGGTGAAGTGGCTTCAGTGCACAGGTAAGGCCCACAGTGGAGCAGTTCGGGTTGGTAACAATATATCCGCCACTCTGCCAATCCTGGTTTTTGATCAGAGATGTGTGCTCTGGATTGATTTCGGGGATCAGCAGCGGCACATCCGGATGCATCCGAAAACTCTTCGCATTGGAAATCACCGGATACCCCGCCCGGGCCAGCGTTGGCTCGGCATGATCTGCGACTGAGGCATGTAGTCCGGAGAAGATCACATCGCAGGGCAGATTATCCCTGAATGGAAGCACATCCATAGAGGCAACCGATTCCGGAATCCCGGTCGTACCAATCCAATTGACCGCGTCACGGTACGCTCTGCCGACGGACCTGTCGGATGCAACGAGGGCCGTAATTGTGAACCAGGGGTGCCCCTGGAGCAACGCAACAAATTTCTGACCAACTGCGCCGGTCGCCCCGACGATTCCAGCCCTAAGCATACCCATGCAATTTTGAATGTATCACAAATATCAAACGGGCCTGCTACGCATATCGGCGACAATGGTGCCAATATGCTCTACCACGGGAAGGCCCTATGGATCAAATTCGGCGGCATGGAACGGTGATGGCATTGCATCCCGGCTACTGGCTCTCACACGCATGGACTGTATCCCGCCTCGTACGTTTTTAAGGATGCAATCTGTGGATCAATATGATGTCGCCGCCATGCCAGTACCATCTCGTTTAGCTCGTCCTGATCAATTAGAAAGGTATCGTGACCGTGTGGACCTTCCATGACAGCCAACTCGGATTCAGGAATACACCGGCAAAGTTCCTCCATTTCTTCCAGTAAATAGAGAACATCCGAGCGGATCCCGATCGCCAGCGTTGGCTGCGTAATTGATTTCAGCGTGCCCCCATATTCATCTCTGCCCCGCGCTATATCATGCGTATCCATCAACCGGGTCAGATATACATAGCAGGCAGGATCAAATCGGTTAACAATCTTGTCTCCATGGTGATGAAGCCAGGTCTCCGCCCGGAATGCACCGGCCCGATTCCGGCCGCGCCCGAACCGTGACTCAAAGGATCCCAGAGATCGATACGACACCATGGCCATCATACGTGCCACCGCCAGCCCGTTTTGCGGGGGAGCATCCAATTTGTAGATCCCCCCTTTCCAGTTTGGGTCTGAATAGATCGCCTGTCGCTGCGCTTCGCTCCACGCAATGCACCAGGACGAATGGCGGCCTCCTACGGCAATGGGCACAATCCCCTGAACATACTCCCTGCCATAGTATGCCCACTCCAGCACCTGCATTCCCCCCATGCTTCCCCCAATCGCAAATGCCACCTTCCGAACGCCAAGGTGATCCAGCAACCGCCTATGGAGTCGAACCGTATCCCTTACACTTGCCTGAGGAAGTGTATCCCGGTACGCTACACCGGTCTCCGGATTGATGGAGATTGGAGAAATGGTGCCGTATGGAGAACCGATCACATTCGCACAGACGACAAAATATTTGTCCGTGTCCAATGCCTTGCCCGGACCAATGCATCCGGGCCACCAGGACTGGACATCCGGGGTACTGGTCAGGGAATGTCCAACCACAATCGCATTATCTCCCGCCTCATTCAAACTCCCCCAGCGCTCATAGCCCACAGGGACTTCACGCAACACCTCACCGCTCTCAAACTCAAAGGTCGGTATGTTGACAATTCTTGGCATCAGGCCTCAGGCGGCGTACCCGAAAACCGGATACGCCGCCTTCACGGAAATCAGGTTATGCGACAACTTCTTCGACACCAATGGAACTCAGAGCCTGCGCAAAGTCAGACTTGATGTCATCGATATGCTCAATACCCACCGAAACCCGAATCAAATCTTCCGTAACCCCTGCAGACACCTGTTCTTCACGTGCAAGCTGCTGATGCGTTGTGGAAGCCGGATGGATGACCAGAGTTTTCGCATCTCCCACATTGGCCAGATGGCTCGCAAGTTTCGCATTATTTACAAATGCCTGTCCTGCTTCCAAACCACCTTCGACACCGAACGAGAGCACCGGGCCAAACCCATTCTTCAGGTACCGCTGCGCATTGCTGTGGTATGGATGGGATTCCAGGCCTGCATAACTGACCCAGGACACTTCCCGCCGCCCCTGGAGCCATTTTGCCAGCTCCAGTGCATTGTCGCAACTGCGCTGTACACGGAGTGAAAGAGTTTCCAGTCCCTGGAGCAGCAGAAAGGAGCCAAATGGATTCTGGCATGGGCCAAAATCACGCAACCCCTCCACACGGGCACGCAGAATGAAGGCTAAATTTGCACCCAACACCCCCTGCGGACCAAAGACATCCCAGAAACTGAGTCCATGATAAGATGGAGATGGCTCCGTAAAGCTTGGGAACCGTCCATTATCCCAGGGAAAGGTGCCCGCATCCACGATGACTCCACCAATCGTATTGCCATGACCACCAATCCACTTGGTTGCGCTGGCAACGACTATATCTGCACCGTGATCGATCGGACGGCACAGATAGCCTGCTGCGCCGAATGTATTGTCTACAACCAGCGGGATCCCTTTCCGCTTTGCGACTTCAGCGATTGCCTCAAAGTCGGGTACATTGAATTTGGGATTCCCGATGGTTTCCAGATAGATGGCCTTCGTGCGCTCATCAATCAACGCCTCAATGGAGCGGGGATTGTCTCCATTGGCAAACCGCACACTGATCCCCAGTCTAGGCAGGGAGATCTTGAACTGATTGTACGTCCCGCCATAGAGATAACTGGACGTAACGATATTGTCTCCGGCTTCTGCCAGTGTGGAGAGCGCAAGGAACTGCGCCGCCTGCCCGCTGGAAGTCGCCAGGGCTGCTAAACCGCCCTCAAGTGCAGCAATTCGTTTTTCAAAAACATCATTCGTCGGATTCATAATCCGCGTATAGATGTTCCCGAATTCCTTGAGTGCGAAAAGATTTGCTCCATGATCCGTGTCATTGAAGACATACGAGGTTGTAGCATAAATCGGAACCGCGCGTGCATTTGTTGCCGGATCCGGTTCCTGCCCCGCATGAACCTGAAGCGTTTCGAAATGAAGAGATTGACCGTTTTGTGACATGAGATTAAGTCTCGTTTGTTAAGGGTAATGCACAATGCCGAACCCTTATCAAGAAGAAACTGACTTCCCATAGATGCCTTTCCCTGGTGAGATGACGAAAAAGGCTGGACTGGAGTTGGGTTAAATCAACTCACGCCCCCTCGCTCATCTATCCCTGCATAGGCAGGGCAGGAAGTGGCACCTTCCGCATGAGGCGTCCAAACCTCATGGGGGGTTGCCAGGGCTTCACGGGGCCTGAACCCTCCACCCTTCTCGATGAGTCGCACGGACATCGTGTCAACTGATACAATGATACGGCTTTTTTTTGAAAAGTTCCAACTTTTTGAGAAAAAAATTGGAATTTTTCCTGGAAAAAACCAAAAATCCCCGTTTAAGCCCCCCGGGAGCGCGAAAAAAAACTTATCAAAATGTGCAAAAAATCATCCCTGTCCACGATTTAATGGTGCACTTCCACCCACGGGCCCATAATTTACACCAGCAGATTCACCGTACATGGTTTCGTTTTTCGGGCATAATTCGACCAAACGAAGTTCCAATGACATGTGTCAGATGCTCCGCTTACCTGCGTGGCAGGTCACCTGCTCCCTTAGTTGGGAGAGCAATAAAGCCGGATAAGTATGCATCTGCATGACGAGCCGCTTCCCGCCCCTCACTGATCGCCCAGACGACCAGCGATTGACCGCGCCGGGCATCACCTGCAGCAAAAATGCCCGGCACATTGGTCTGATAGTCATTGCCCGTCTTGTAGTTACTCCTGTGATCCAGTTTCAGCCCAAGCGGATCGGCAACCCCCTCGGTCTCTGGCCCCGTGTACCCGATCGCCAGAAGTACAAGGTCCGCAGCCCAGTCCTTTCGTGTCTCCGGATGTTCAATGATTTTTCGTCCATCCAAATCTACGCAGACGGTCTGGAGGCTTTTCACCTGCCCGTTCTCACCTTCAAACGCTTTCGTCATAATACTCCAGTGCCGGTCCGCTCCCTCTTCATGGGAAGAACTGCTCCGTAGAACCATCGGATAATAGGGCCAGGGTTGATCTGCTGGGCGCGTGTCGGGCGGTGTCGGGAGCAGTTCAAATTGTGTGATTGACTTTGCTCCCTGCCGATTTGCCGTACCTACACAGTCGCTCCCGGTGTCCCCTCCCCCGATCACGATCACATCTTTACCCGCAGCGCTGATGTGTTCAATACTTTCGCGCACCAAGTCGTCTCCCTCATTGAGTTTGTTCTGTTGGCGCAAATAGTCAAATGCGTAATGGATTCCTTTGAATTTTCGACCGCGAACGGGAAGGTTTCTCGGCTTCGTCGCCCCGGTGCATACAATCACCGCATCAAATTCACGCAGCCTTGAGCAGGCATACGAGCCCCCCACTTCTGCGCGGGTTACAAACTGAATCCCGCTTTTTTTCATCACTTCAAGACGGCGATCCAGAACCCATTTTTCCAGCTTGAAATCTGGAATACCATACCGCAATAAGCCACCAATCCGATCATCTCGCTCCAATACCGTCACACGATGCCCTGCACGATTTAACTGATCCGCGGCAGCCAGTCCAGCGGGGCCGGATCCAATCACGGCCACTTTTTTGCCGGTCCTTCGCGGGGGTTGCTCCGGCTTTACCCAACCCGAGCGGAATGCATACTCAACAATCTCCTGCTCAATGCGCTCAATCGTGACCGGATCATCAATGATCCCCAGAACACAGGCAGTCTCGCAGGGCGCAGGACAAATGCGTCCGGTAAACTCTGGAAAATTATTGGTTGCATTCAACCGCTCATAGGCCGCTTTCCAGTCCCCCCGATAGACGAGGTCATTCCAGTCAGGAATGACATTCCCGAGCGGACAGCCCGACTGGCAGAACGGGATTCCACAGTCCATACATCGGGCCGCCTGCTTCTGCAGCCGGCGCTCACTAAACGGCACATACACCTCCCGCCAATCCCTGATCCGCTCCTCGACGGGGCGGTGTGCCGGCAACTCCCGCTGGTATTCAATAAATCCTGTCATCTTCCCCATTCCGCTTATGCTGCAATTGCTAAGGCTTCCTTCTCTTCAGCTAGACGTCTGAGTGCATTCCGGTATTCAATCGGCATGACCTGCACAAAGTCCGCTAGCGCAGCCTCCCAATTATTCAAAATCCATTCTGCGGCGGCACTTCCCGTGTAATGGAGATGATTTTCAATCATCGTCCGCAGTTCCTGAATATTCTCCTCCTGATCCATCTCCAGTAACTCAACCGACTCCAGATTGCATCGACCGTTGCGGAACTCCCGTGTTGCATCAATAACATAGGCAATCCCCCCACTCATCCCGGCGGCAAAATTCCGCCCCGTCTCCCCTAGAACCGCCACACGGCCTCCGGTCATGTACTCGCAGCCATGATCGCCAACCGTCTCCACTACCGCGTGAACCCCGCTATTACGCACACAAAAGCGTTCTCCCGCCCCTCCCTGGATATATGCCTCTCCACTGGTTGCCCCATAAAAGGCAACATTCCCGATCAGAATATTCTTATGGGGTTCATAGGTCGCTTCCGGTGGAGGAGAAATAATCAGTTTTGCCCCCGAAAGCCCTTTCCCGAAATAATCATTCGCATCACCCTGGATATTAAACGTGATCCCCTTGCAGGCAAATGCTGCAAAACTCTGCCCTGCCGAACCATTGCAATTGAGGATAATCGTGTCATCTTCTAGTGGGTTCCCGCGAAAACGCTGTGTCAATGCATGACTCAGCATGGTCCCAACCGTTCGGTTCGTGTTTTTGATTAGAACATCGGCCACAACAGGTTTACATTTTTCCAATGTCGGTCTAGCCAATGCAATCAACTGATGATCCAGTGCATGTTCCAGGCCATGATCCTGTTCGGTGGTTGCGAACTCCTTTAATCGATCCGGCACCTCGGGATGCACAAGAATGCGAGACAAATCCAAATGCCGGGCTTTCCAGTGTTTGATCCCGCGCCGGGGCTTGAGCAAGTCTACACGTCCACACATCTCGGAGAGAGTACGGAAACCTAATTTTGCCATGATCACGCGGAGTTCTTCGGCCACGAAGTGCAGATAATTCACCACATGCTCCGGCTCACCCTTAAACTTTTTGCGTAACTCGGGATCCTGTGTGGCAATCCCTACCGGGCAGGTATTGAGATGACATTTGCGCATCATGATACACCCGAGTGCAACGAGTGGTGCTGTAGCAAAGCCAAATTCATCTGCTCCCAGCAGTGCCGCCACTGCCACATCCCGCCCCGTCTTCATTTGCCCGTCACATTCTACGATGATGCGTGTGCGTAATCCGTGATTCACAAGGGTTTGATGGGTCTCTGAAAGCCCAAGTTCCCAGGGCAGACCTGCATGCATAATCGATGTCTTGGGAGATGCCCCCGTCCCCCCATCTGTTCCACTGATCAGTACGACATCCGCCTTCCCCTTGGCAACTCCCGCTGCAATGGTTCCCACCCCTACTTCGGATACCAGTTTTACGCTGATCCGTGCATTTTTATTTGCATTCTTGAGGTCATGAATCAATTGCGCCAGATCCTCTATCGAGTAGATATCGTGATGCGGGGGAGGTGAAATCAGACCAACATAGGGAGTGGAATGACGTAGTTTTGCGATCCACGGATAAACTTTCTTGCCTGGAAGCTGGCCTCCTTCCCCCGGTTTTGCTCCCTGAGCAATCTTGATCTGAATCTCGTCAGCACTTTCCAGATATTCAATGGTGACCCCAAACCTACCGGAAGCAACCTGCTTAATCCGGCTCCGCCGCGGGTTATCCTGCCCATACCGCTCCGGCCCCTCTCCCCCCTCCCCGGTATTGCTCTTCCCGCCAATCATATTCATTGCAATTGCAAGAGACTCATGCGTCTCCCCGCTGATGGATCCATTGGACATTGCTCCGGTCTTGAAGGATTTAACAATCTCCGTCCAGGGCATTACTTCCTCCAACTCTACCGGCGCAGCATTTACATAATCAAATGTTAAAAGCCCCCTGAGGGTATTTGCAGCCCCTTTGTTGATCTCGTCTGAAAAGGCTTTATAGGAGGCCTGAGAATTCGCCCGTGATGCTTCCTGAACATTTGCAATTGCGGTTGGACTGAAGGCATGCCGTTCACCTCCCCGCCTCCACTGATACTGTCCTCCGACATCCAGATGATAGATGCCACTGATCTGCTTATTTGGAAACGCACGCTCATGGCGCATCATCACTTCCCGGGCGAGAACATCCAGACCGACTCCTCCAATTCGGGATGGAGTACCGCAAAAATACTGTTCCACCACCTCCGTACTAATTCCAACAGCCTCAAAGATCTGTGCCCCCCGATAACTCTGCAGCGTTGAAATGCCCATCTTGGACATTACCTTCAGGAGTCCATACCCGATCGCCTGAACATATCTGGTTTCTGCCTCGGATTCAGAAATCTCTGTGATCATTTGCTTACGGACCATCTGCCGTACGCTAGAAAGTGCAACATAAGGACAGACTGCTTCCGCACCATACCCAATCAGCATGGCAAAATGATGCACCTCCCGGGGCTCACCGCTGTCAATAATCAGCCCGCACCGGAGGCGAAGTCCCTGTTTGATCAAGTAGTGATGAACCGCCCCGGTGGCCAGCAGTGCCGGAATGGGCAGTTGATTTTCGCCCGCCTCCCGATCCGAGAGCACAATCAGACTGGCACCGTGGCTGATCGCCTGTGCCGCTTCTTCCTGGAGCCGCTCCAGCGCCATTGAGAGTTCTCCCGTCTGAAAACACATATTGAGGGTTTTTACGCCATCGCCCCCTGCTTCAACAGATGCCAGATCTGTGTCTGTGAGAATCGGTTGTTCCAGCCGCAATTTTTCGCAATGCCTTGCACCCTCATTAAAGAGATTCCCGCTACTTCCCAGATTCAATGCCAATGAGGTAACCATGAATTCACGGATTGCATCCAGCGGAGGGTTGGTGACCTGTGCAAAGAGCTGCTTAAAATAATCATAGAGCAATCGCGGCCGGTCGGAGAGCACCGCCAGCGGTGTATCATTGCCCATCGCCCCCAGGGGCTCTTTGGAACTCTGTCCCATCGGCCCCATCAACAGGCGCAGGTCTTCCAGCGTATATCCAAACATCTGCTGTTTGGATAGCAATGATCCCTCCATGGCTTTGGGCGCAGCGGATGGAAAAGAATCCAGCGTGCGCTGATGATTATTGAGCCAGATACGGTACGGTGCCCGTGAGCAGATACGTCCTTTAATCTCTTCATCTTCAATAATGCGCCGCTCTTCCAGATCAATGAGGAACATCCGTCCAGGCTTGAGCCGACCTTTGCGCAGCACATTTGATTCAGCAATTTCGCCGACTCCGGTCTCGGAGGCCAGAACCACATACCCATCCTTGCTGATTGTGTAGCGGGAGGGACGCAACCCATTCCGATCCAGCACTGCTCCAACATAGCGACCATCCGTGAACGGAATATCCGCCGGGCCATCCCAGGGATCCATCAGATTGCTGTGATACTGATAGAAGGCACGTTTCTCATCCGCCATTTCTTCGGCCCGTTCCCAGGCTTCTGGAATCAGCATCATCATCGCATGTGGAAGAGACCGGCCCGTGTGATAGAGGAGTTCCAGCGCATTGTCCAATGCCATGGAATCACTCCCGCCCTCCCGAATCACCGGTACGAGATTACGGGTATCGTCTCCAAACTGCTTACTTCGAAACATGACCTCCCCTGCACGCATCTGATTGATATTGCCGCGCAGTGTATTAATCTCTCCGTTGTGGCACAGAAACCGGAATGGCTGTGCCAGAGACCATTCTGGAAATGTATTGGTACTGAAACGTGAATGTACAATGGCAAGTGCGCTCTTGAAGCGCCGGGAACTCAGGTCTGGATAATACTCCGTCACCTGTCTGGATGTCAGCATCCCCTTGTACACCATCGTTCTGGTGGACATACTTGCAACGTAACAACCACTGAGTTGCTCTTGCAGTACCTGCCGCTGAAATATTTTTCGGAGCACATAGAGCTGGCGTTCAAATGCATCCGGTGCGACTTCCCGGTTACGCTCAATAAAGCATTGCCAGATTTCGGGCTCGGTCATCTTGGCCCCTGGGCCAATCGCCTCGGATCTTACCGGAACTCTCCGCCAGCCGAGCAATCTCGCATGATTCTCCCGGAAGATCCCCTCCATCAAGGATTTGCAGGCTCTCACATGTTTCGGGGCACTAAATACGACTCCGATCCCATAATCGCCCGGCTCAGGCAGGGATGGAATCTCGCGCTGGAAGAATTCATGGGGCAGCTGCACAAGAATTCCTGCACCGTCTCCTGTCGTCTCATCACAACTGCACGCTCCCCGATGATCCAAGTCCGCAAGCACCTGGAGTCCCTTCTCCACAACATTATGGGAGGGCGTTCCATCTACACGGCAATAGAGTCCAACTCCGCATGCGTCATGCTCAAATGCAGGATCGTATAATCCTTGCTTTTCAATCATCTGTGTCACCTTTTTCAGAACTGATCATATACACTCACGACCTGATTTTCCGCTCAGATCGTCTCTTTCCCCTTATAATTAAACGATTTTTGGGCTAATTTCCTAAAATTTCCCTTTACACCTGAAACCAAGCATCGGCGAAATTGTTTGCTGTCCTAAATAATTTTCGTATATTTGACTGTTTACCTCAATTATTGCAGCATTTTTGCCAAAAATTCTGTATTATTAAGAATTCGTGTTCTTTTGCGGGAAATTACTTCATACAAAATTCACGGAATTTCCGTTTCATATTTTTGATTTACCGGGCATCTTTGGCCCGATCATGCTTATGCTGACACCTACCCCTGAGGATTCAACGGGCATCTTGCTGTGCAGGCGGCAACCCTCTGAAGTGATTCAAATGGGAGCAGTGTCGTTCTTTTCAACATCAACCTTATTTAACCTGATGACAAAGCGTTTCTCTTTCTTTTCACTTGCATTACTCACCTCCTTGTTGTTCACGCCCATGCTGGTTCAGGCGCAATCATTTGGCTTTGGCGCGGATTTCGTCAACCGCTATGTATGGCGCGGCTATGACTTTGGGGATTCCTTCAGTATTCAGCCCGATTTCTCCTTTAGTGCGGGAGGATTCACGCTGGGCAGCTGGGGATCCTACTCTATTAGTTCGGACGGTGCAGATGCCAATGAACATGACCTCTATGCCGGCTACAGTGTTGGCCTTGGATCTTCTGCAAGCCTGGATCTCACGATCACCGACTATTATTTCCCAAGTGCCGAAGGCAGGGCTGGCGAATGGTCCAATTTCGATGGAGATAGCGATGGGGCCCACTGGATTGAACTGATGGGAACTGTGACCCTTCCTGAATCCTTCCCCTTAAGCATTACTGCTGCCTTCATGGCCCATAATGACCCGGACAATTCACTCTACCTTGAGGGAGCGGTCCCATTCACCGTCTCGGATGTCGAACTAGGATTTCACCTTGGCATGGTGGCTGGGAAAAGCGATTTTTATGGAGTTGAGGCGGCATCTGTGGTGAATTTAGGTCTTTCTGCAAGTAAAGATGTGCAGATCACCGAAAATTTCTCGCTGCCGCTTAGTGCTTCCTACATCATGAACCCAACCACAGAGAAGACCTACCTTGTCTTCGGATTCTCGCTCTAGTTTGCAGTCTGATCCATGTGACGGGAGGTCTGGAATAACAATATGCCTGACCTCCCGTCATGTGCCTGCAAATACTCTGCGCATTGTTTTGCACACTTGATCACGGGCTAGGCCTGCTGTATTGAATCTGGCTCATTTCGGGGAACAGCGTGTCTGATATCCTTCCGTACCTGACTTATGTCACATGGACTCGTGAGTCACGTTATTTGCCCTGTTCCCCCCGATCCAACTGAAGCAAAACCTTTACTGACTGGTCTCTCTCTGCCTTCAACGGACTGTTAGAGTCTCTCCTCACTGTGCACCCGTTCTGGCATCCGTATGGATCACTTTGTGAATTTTTGATGAACTTAACATCTATGTTGGATGCATACGGTATACATCAAGGTTTCTGTGTATAAGTGCCTTCGTTGGACTGTACAATGATTGACACCCTTAACATTCCTGCATTGGAAGAGATGATCCCGCTTGCCGGTCACCTCTCCCGTCAGAAAATATTTGATCGTTACCGCCAGACTACCGGCGCACTTGCCCGGACTCACTGGCAGGTAATTTATCTGAAAAGCCAAGGCAAAGTCGTTCGGGACATTGTTGATGTCACCGGATATAGTGAAGACTTTGTCCGGCAGATCATCCTGCGCTACAATGAGGCGGGGGCGGATGATTTTATTGAGGATGTTGATTTTCCCGATGAGATCAAATCCGATTATCTCCGCAAGTCCAGTGAACTGGATACCGCACGTCAGGCGCAACAGGAAATGCTTACCGCCAGAATTCCTGTTCACCCGGAACTGGAAATAGATGCATTCCTTAAAACTGCAACCGAACTCAGCGGGGATTACTATGACTTTTCTCTTTCTGACGATGGGGTCCTGACCATGGCAATCGGAGATGCAACCGGTCATGGCACCACTGCGGGGATGATGGTCATTGCAACCAAAGCACTGTTCAAGGACTCAGCAGACGATTCCAATCTTCTGAACCTGATCCGTCGCATGTCAAAGGCCATCAAGCGCGTGAACCTTCGAAGTACCTATATGCACATTACACTGGCACGCTATCATCAAGGCATACTGCAACTCGTGGGTGCAGGCATGCCTCCGCTTTTGATGTACCGGTCCGAAACTCAAACCGTGGAGGATATTGTTCTGAAAGGAATGCCGCTGGGAAGTTACACGGCATTCCCTTACGAGCAATTAGAGGTTTCTCTCAATCCCGGTGATACCGTTTTCTTTATGAGTGACGGCCTTTTGGATCTACAAAGTCCGTGTGGTGAAATGCTACAATTGGATCGTGTCCGAAAAATCTTCGCCGAGACGGGTTCCCGTTCTCCATGCGAAATTATCGCCCATATCCGAAAAGCTGGCATTGCCTGGCGTGCTGGAAGGCCTCTGAGAGATGATGTAACCCTTCTGGTGCTTCGGCGATCCGAAGTCAGCGGATAGCGAATCCATCCGGAAACAGCAGATGCAGATCCTTTGTCTGCATCATATGTCTGTTTTTGGGGAATTATCACCGAGACTGTACGGGGTTCATAGACGGGTGTGCCTCGATGTTCATGCATCTTTGAAAATCAAACGAAGATGTGAGCGATGAATGGGCATATTTGCAGATCTTTCAAAAGTGTGCCCCATTTGGACTTTTCATGTTAGTTTGTCGTGTCAATGAACCTGACGCTCATGCTGCTTGTCGCTTAAAACCTTTTTAGCAGGTTGCAAATACTACAAAATGGCCAGCAATTGTCGTTTTCGTAACAGATGTCAGATAACCATCTGGTTGATGTGGGTTTTCTCCAATAATCAGTGCTATTTTGGCCACAAATTATTGCTCCAGCAACGGATGTTTCATTTTTTCGTAGAGGACAAAAAGGTGGTCAACCCGGTCCCGTTCTGAATCAAAACGCGGACGGCGATACAGTTTATCCACGGCCCGGTCAAGCTTC
>JAJECE010000071.1 GCA_022822185.1 Rhodothermales bacterium
AAAGCTGCCATGACCACGAAGGCAGAGAATCTTCCACTAGAAATATATCCTCGTAAACTTTACGGGACTCGGCAAAGAGATGTTCATCGTAACGAACCAATGTGGAGTCAATGAACTCCCAGCCAATTTCCTTTCCGTCAGAGTCAGTGTCACCGGGCACATAAGGCCCCTCATCCGCGGGATACACGGGATACATCAGGGAACCATCAACATCAAAAAGTAGTGTTCTTAGCATGGTGAAATGAGTGGGATCAATTCTTTCGTGGCCAACAAGTTCACCCACCTGATCCGTAGGCAGCGACAGCACAGGACGAGTGTGACTGTAACGCACCGTCCCGTGCTGTGCGCTAACTGTAATCGGTAAAGCCAAGATTATCAAGGCAACCGACTTGGAACAGAAACCCAGGAGATTATACATCTTTAGGTTGGCTCACAGACCATCGCAACATTCCCATTGTCACTGTCCTCATACCTTTTCCAATCCCCACAATCGGAATAGTCTGCAAGGCATTCTTCGAACTCTTTCTTCTCGTCCTCTGTTGCTTTTCCACGAAGTACACACACCTTAGGATCTTTCGTATTAATCAGGACAGTCGAGGACTCCGTACTCAGAGATAAGACAGTATGCGGTGTCACCACATCACTATACCCCTCACTGTCGGGAGCAGAATCTGAGGTGAATGAGCCAGAAAAGCCGGCCGTGCAGAAAAGGAAAATTCCTGCAAGATAAAACGTTGGATTAGGCATATTTGAAAAAGATTTTTGTTGTGGATGGGAGTAAGTTAAGGGTTAACTTGGGCAAATTCCAAAGAAAATCCAATCTTTATCAAAAATTCACATTTATGGTAAATTCGCCAGAAGGATGCCGCTCAAATCACACATAATAGGCAAATCACGGCGTGAAGTTATCCCAGTCCACCATCACGCGGATCACGATACCCATGAACCTGTGCGCGGAAACTGACTTCACATCTGCCGGGCGGGGGATTTGGTGACGCTCTATGCCATGCTTAACACACGGAATCGTCCGGATCATAGGAACAAGGGATTTCTTGCAGAGGGACACCACACAATGCCCAGATTTTCAGAGACAGCGGGCAGCGGGATAATGGCAATCAGCCGTTCTTCTACAGACAAACTGTTCCGAAGCCCCTTGGACTCTCTCAAAATGAGGATTTGAGTGTGCCAGTTCATATTTCCATTATGGCATTCCGGAGTCTGCCGAGGATCCCCCCTCACAGGTCAGGGCTACGAAACCGGTGTTCCTCTGGATGGCTTTGATTGGGCCAGAACAATCAAAGCAGGCAAAAGTAATTAGGCAGGGTACTGGATTCGACCGGTGGGGCACCGGTTGATGTGAGGATGATCTGGATTTTCTTGAATGAACACAGGCGAAAACCTAACTCTCCCCGGCCGTCAGAGATTTGACAGCATCCCCTGTCGCGGCATATGGATGCGGATGTTTATCTTAAATGAGTTCATAGTCTGGTAATTCGTCCGCCATGGCAAAATATGTATTGGCCGAACCAATCCAATATCTTAAGGGGGTGGGCCCTGCTCGTGCAGATGTACTTGCCCAGTCCGGGATCAAGAACTATCGGGACCTGCTGCACTATTACCCTAGACGTTATCTGGATCATTCCAGTGTATCCCGGGTGATTCATTTGCAGACCGAAGGGGAAACGGTGACCATTATCGGAACCGTTCGCAGTGTGGAGGTGGTTGCAGGGCGCAATCGTCAGCGCCTTGAGGTATTGATCCGGGACGACTGGAATGGACATCTGAAATTGATCTGGTTCAAGGGAGTCAAATGGATCCAGAAAGCGTTCGCGTCAGGCTACCGGATTGCCTTTACCGGGGAAGTATCCCGGTTTGGCAGATCCTGGTCCATGGTGCATCCGGATTTTGACCGGTTGGACGAGGGAGGGCCGCAGCTTTCAACGGGTAGAATTATGGCCCTGTATCCCGGCAGTGCACGGCTACAGGGAGTTGGTCTCAGCAGCCGTTCCTTTCGGAATATCATCTATCAGTTGATTAAGACCCGCGGACTGGAATTCCCGCATGTGCTGCCGGAATGGGTGCAGCAGAGGTACCGCCTCCTGGATGGCCGGGTTGCGCTGCGGGCCATCCACTTCCCCAAAAACCATGAGGAACTGGAACAGGCCAGGCACCGTCTTAAATTTGAAGAGTTGTTTTTTCTTCAACTGCTGCTCCGCTATACAAAGAAGAAACGTGCCGAACGGACGGGAATCCGTCTGAATGGTCCGGGAGTCCGCTACCGGCAGTTCATCAACGAGGTGCTCCCCTTTGAATTAACGCAAGGGCAGAACGACGCTCTGGAGACAATTGAACAGGACATGCTCAGCGGCTATCCCATGTACCGGATGCTGCAGGGAGATGTCGGCTGTGGCAAGACCGTGGTCGCCGTTGCCGCTCTGATTCTGGTCGTGGACAGCCGATTCCAGGGCGTGTTTATGGCACCGACCGAGGTTCTGGCCGAGCAGCAGTATGCCAGTCTTTGTCAGTATCTGGAGCCGCTCGGGATCAGGGTGGGACTCCTCATCGGAGGGCAGCGAAAGCGGGTCAGGGAGCAGACACTCGCAGAGATTGCCAACGGTCAGATTAATATTGTTGCAGGAACTCATGCGGTCTTTCAGGAACAGGTCAAGTTCAGAAATCTGGCCCTTGCCGTGGTGGATGAACAGCACCGCTTTGGCGTGGAGCAGCGGGCAAGTCTGGTTGCCAAGGGAGAAAATCCGCATGTACTTCTGATGAGCGCCACACCGATTCCGCGATCCCTCTCACTGACGATGTACGGGGATCTCAGCATGACGACGATCCGGGATCTTCCAAAAGGGCGGAAACGCATCATCACCAAACTGCTCCGGGAAAGCCGCCGCGTACAAATGGAAGCCATCATTCTGGAACAGTTGCGACAGGGACGGCAGGCCTACATCGTCTATCCGCAGGTAGATGAAAGCGAAAAGAGTGATCTAAAAAATGCGGAGGCAGGATTTTTAGCCTGGCAGCAGTTATACCAAACGGATAAAGTCGGACTGGTGCACGGCCGGATGAAGGGGCAGGAAAAAGAAGCGGTCATGGCACGGTTCAAGTCGGGAGAAGTGCAGATTCTGGTCGCGACCACCGTCATTGAAGTTGGCGTGGATGCCCCGGAAGCAACCGTCATTGTCATCGAGCATGCCGAGAGATTTGGATTGAGTCAACTGCATCAGTTGCGGGGGCGTGTCGGACGCGGCAGGCACCAGAGTTATTGCATCCTCATGGCCGAATGGCGCCAATCCCGTGAATCCAAAGAACGTCTGAACGTGATTGAGCGTACCACAGATGGATTCGAGATCAGCGAGGCAGACTTAAGATTGCGTGGAGCAGGTGATCTCTTTGGAACACGGCAAAGTGGACTGCCGGAACTTCGGATTGCCGAGATCCCGGAGGATGCACCCACTCTGGAAAAGGCACAGGAAGCGGCCAGAGAATTATGGGAGCAGGATCCAGAACTGGCTTTGCCGCAACATCAGGCGATGTATACCTATTTTGAGACGTTCATTCTGGCAAGGATGGAGGGATATGCACGCACAGGATAAGTGACATGGAAAAGTACCGGGACGTATTTCTGAGTGGTTACGAGGCCTACTCGTACTACCTGTGGACGGAGATTACCATCCCGCACTGGCACAATTTTTTCTATTGGCTGATCGGGGTCAGTGCATTCTTCTTTGTACTTGAGTTTTTTGCTCCGTGGAGGAAAGAGCAGAAGAAATTCCGGCATGATTTCTGGCTGGACATCTTCTACATGTTTTTCAACTACTTCCTGTTTTCGCTATTCATTTTTAATGCGGCGAGTATGGTGGTGGTGAACCTGTTCAATGATGCTCTGGCCAGTATCGGGATTACGAACCTGGTGGCGATTCAGGTGGGGAACCTGCCCGTATGGGCACAGCTGCTGGTGCTTTTTGTGATCCGTGATTTTATTCACTGGAATGTCCACCGGCTCCTGCATCGTGTCCCGGCGTTATGGGAGTTTCACAAGGTGCACCACTCGGTGGAAGAGATGGGATTTGCAGCGCACCTGCGGTTTCACTGGATGGAAAACGTTGTCTACAATGGACTCCAGTATATACCGCTGGCCATGATCGGATTTGGGATTCAGGAGTTCTTCATTGTCTATCTGATCACGCTGGTCATCGGGCATGCGAATCACAGCAACATCTGGATCCCTCTGGGTCCCCTGAAATACATCATTAACAGCCCTCAGATGCACATTTGGCACCATGCCAAGCACTGGCCGGAGGGCCATCCGTACGGCATCAATTATGGAATCAGTCTCAGCCTGTGGGACTACCTGTTCAGGACCGCATCCATCCCTCACAATGGACGTGATATTGAACTCGGGTTTGAGGATATTGAGAAATTCCCCAAGTCTTTTATGCGACAAAGCCTACACGGACTTGGCATAGGAAAAAAGGAAAGCGGTCCAAGTGATTCTGCACTACAAAGCGGTAGAGTTGGTGACACTTAGGGCAGCCCATGTTATATCTTGCAAGAAGTCAACAGAAGTCAGGTCGGCTATATTTCCACGGTTCTTATTTTAGGTTGAACCTTCTTAAGAGTCTGCATGCATATCACGAATGATGGGGGCATACCTCATTATCTCTGGGCCATTATGAAGGGTATGCAAATGCTGGGGTCTGATGTGTGCAAAAACCTCTCTTCACTAAAAGGGTACGACAGCATATGCCAAAACTCAATCGAATAAGACTCAAAGGCTTTAAGTCTATCAGAGATCTTGATCTCGAATTGGAGTCTATCAACATATTGATCGGATCTAATGGAGCAGGGAAGAGCAACTTAATCAGTTTCTTCCGAATGCTGAATGAGTTAATTGAAGGGCATCTTCAGCTTTTCGTTGGTCGCTCCGGTGGCGCAAATGCGATGCTGCACTATGGAACGAAAGTGACGAACAGCATTGATGCGGGATTTTACTTTGCCCGGAACGGTTATGAGATCCAACTCGTACCAACTGAAGATGACAAACTGGTGTTTGGAGAAGAAATTTTATACTTCATCAAAAGCACATCCATAGATCCCCATAGAGAAAGACTAGGAAGTGGGCATAAGGAGTCTCTTGCCCCTGAAGAGTATGAAAATTCGATGTACCGCGGCGTGGCTCACTATGTTATGGCCGCGCTCCGCTCCTGGAAAGTATATCACTTCCATGATACTAGTTCGACGGCTCGTATTAAGCAGACATGTGACCTCCATGGAAATAATCGATTGGAGCCTGATGCTGGTAATTTGGCGGCTTTTCTCTATGTGTTGCAAAAAAAACATTCCCCGAACTATAGGCTGATTCGAGGTGCAGTTCGTAGAATTTTCCCGAAATTTAAAGATTTTGTATTGCGTCCCAGTCCACTCAACCCAGACAAGATCCGCCTTGAATGGCAGGAACACGGCTCTGATTATCGATTCGGGCCACACCAACTTTCTGACGGAACACTACGGTTCATGAGTTTAGCAACGCTTCTACTGCAACCATCTTTGCCTTCTACAATTCTGATTGATGAACCAGAATTAGGACTGCACCCGAGTGCCTTGACTGTACTGGCCGGCTTGGTGCGCAGCGCCTCAAGTCGCACCCAACTCATTCTGACAACGCAGTCCGTATCCTTCCTCAATGAGTTTGAGCCTGAAGATATCATCACTGTCGAACATAGAGATTCAACTGTCCTATCGGTCAATGACTTTCGTAACGGATTGGGGGAATCGGTATTTAAGAAGTACGATAGTGAATCCCTCAAAGAATGGCTGAATGCGTACTCCCTTGGTGAACTTTGGGAGATGAATGTTCTAGGGGGACGACCATGATTCGTGTGAATGTTGTGGTCGAGGGACAAACTGAAGAGGACTTTGTCAAACGGGCGCTTTATCCATATCTGCTCGAAAAAAACATTGTGGTAACTCCCCGGCTTGTCCTTAACAAACGCTCTGGAGGATCAACTGCCCGGGGTGGAATTCACAACTATGTGGCACCAAAATGGGACATTCAGCAATGGATGAAACAAGATAAATCAGCGTATTGCACAACAATGTTTGACCTCTATGCTCTTCCGACAGATTTTCCAGGTATAAATGATATTCCCCCTGGATCTACACCCCACCAGCGAGTCCGGCATTTAGAGCAAGCATTTAGCACAGACTTAGGCAATCCGCGTGGGTTTATCCCATACCTGCAACTATACGAGTTTGAAGCAATACTCTTCAGCAATATTGAGATCCTAGATAATACGCTGAGTACTCTCATGTCCGTGAGCAAGCTTAATGAGTTGCGTCAGATAATCAAAAAGTTTGAGGAGCCAGAATTAATCAATGACGATCCGACAACAACTCCGTCTAAAAGACTATTTGATTTGTACCCGGCCTATGATAAGCGAGTCTTTGGGGACTTGATTGCAAGAGAGATTGGGATAGACAGCATCCGGGCTGAATGTCGCCACTTTAACAATTGGATAGAACGGCTTGAAGGAGTAGGCCCAATTACATGAGTGTTGCCCAAAATACGCCCAAACTCCCACATTGCAGCACATTTCGGTGCATCAGGGCAGACGGATTTGAAGATCAAAAGATCGTAGCATAACAGCAGATGTATACCGGGCACGGGCAGGTCAGGAAGTAATTATCTGGATCACAGGTGGAATTCATCCTTATGTTGAGGCAAATGTGTGGCAGGATAACGAGAGTGCGGAGACAGGCACTGAAATGGAACTCGGTGGCGGCGTACGACTTGCAAATCCAACGTGGCATTTGCGTGGTGTCCCGCGCCATCAGGAACCTGCCAATCTGTATCAGATCGGATGGTTCCTGATGGCGCAAGACCGGGAACGGTTACGACAAGCGGCATAACGCCCCCCACAATCTTAAAAATGCGGATCGGGCTCCATTGACCGGAGGGCCCGAGGTGTGTCCAATTGTAGTGAAAATGGGCGCACTGTCCCTTTTCCCTGCTCTCGAAGAGGCCAAAACTCCCGATTTTCAGACTCTCCAACCCACGCTGGACTGCAAATTGACAAAAACCATCGAGAAATTCAAGCCGAAATTTGCCCCAAAAAATTCATTCGCGAAAAAACACGTAGTTTTCAGCCTGACACTACATCATGAGTTTTTTTTGACAAATTCCCGAAAAAACCGTATTATAGTATCACGAGTAGATATTGACTCAAGACCGGGTTATCCTGAAATTCATCGTTTTGCAAGTAAGTGTGTAGTTAGACGCACAATTGAGATTGTCTTTGCAGAGAACTGGATATCGTGGTAATTTGTTCTGGGTTCTGTGGTGCAGATGACGAAATAGACTGCTTCCGAGATGCGAGATTTGTATGTATTTGCCTTGGTAGTTCTGTCAGTCGGTATGGGATTCACCGAATCTGACAAGATTGGCAGCCGGAGAGCCGCTCAGTCTGGAGTCGACTTCACAGTTGCAAACCTTTTCAGCCCCTCCATTGCACAGAGAGCTGCATCCGGCCAAGACAGGTCTGACTCAAGAGTTAAGGCGGATGACTGGATAGACCATTTCAGGGTTTCAGAAAGTTCACAAACTGTGAGCCATGATACACTGAAAAAGATACTGAAGCCGGCCGCGGAGGGGCATTCGGATGAAAGGGCAATGATTGCCGGACTGATTCCGGATGATATTGTGATCGTCACATTGTCAGGGTCTCCAACCATTGTGGACGAGGGAGGATCGATCACCATCACGGCAACGATTTCGCAGGATATGCCTACGGATGTGATAGTTCCGCTGATGGTTAAGTCCGGGGGCAATGCAGAACCAGGTGACTACGGCTCGTTACCAACCATTACGATTCCCGGTGCCGGGAATATTACAAGTGCAACCGGAATACTTTCGATTCCGGTTGAGACGGATGCCAGTGACCGGGATGATGAAGAGTTCACCTTGACGATTGACGAGGCAAGATTGTCTATTACGGTGGCTGCTGGGCGCCAGAAATCGGTGGATGTGATCATTCTGGACAGTGCACGGCCTAAACTGGTCTTGAACCGGTCCGCAATTGACCCTTTCCGGGAGGGTTCAAGTGAGACCTTCAGCGTTCGGCTGACCAAACAGCCTTTCGGGAGGAGGGCACGTGTGCGACTGACGCAGCGGTCCGGCGAAACAGTCCCTGTGACACTTGACAAGACGGAATTAGAGTTCACAAAATCCACCTGGGACACGGATCAGGTGGTCACGGTTTCTCATACAGACAACCGTACCATCGACACCGACGCTATACTCCATATTGATCTGGAAGTTCTGGGAGGAACCGTTCGCAGAACCGGTTATGTGGAACTCCATTTTAAGGATGATGACAAGCCGAGAATCACCCTCTCAGTGTCTCCAAACCCTGTAGACGAGGGCGGGTCGGTGACCGTCACAGCAGAGATTTCGGAGGATCCGGCGACAGATGTGATCGTTCCTCTGACCATCCTTCCTGGAGGTTCCGCGGAATCCGATGACTATGGCCCGCTGCCAGCCATCACCATTGCCGGAACCGGAAATGTCATGACCGGCACGGGAACACTTACGATTCCCATCGAGACAGATGCCAATGATCTGGACGATGAGACGTTTACGGTGGCCATTGATGAAGGAGGGTTACCCGCAACCGTGACCGCCGGAAATCCGAAATCAGTCGACGTGACGATTCTGGACAGTGCACGGCCCAAACCGGTGCTGAGCCCGTCGGCGATTGATCCATTTCACGAGGGTTCAAGTGAGACCTTCAGGGTTCGATTGACGAGGGAACCTTTAGGGAGAAGGGCACGCGTGCGGCTGAGACAGCGTTCCGGCGAAGCGGTTCCTGTGACGCTTGACAAGAGTGAATTAGAGTTCACAAAAACAAACTGGAATATGGATCAGATGGTTACGGTGTCTCATGCAGACAACCATACCATCGACACCGACGCAACGCTGCACATTGATCTGGAAGTTCTGGGAGGAGCAATCCGGAGGACCGGTTATGTAGAGCTCTATTTTAAGGATAATGATCAGCCGAAGATCACACTGTCGGCCTCACCAAATCCAGTGGATGAAGGAGAACAGGTCACGATCACGGCGACGATTTCGGAGGACCCCGTAACGGATGTGTCGATCATATTCACCATTACTGCCGGAACGGCAGAACCGAGCGATTACGGGAGTATATCCGGGGGCGGTATCACGATTCGAGGAACCGGGAATTCGACGACCGGCCAGTTTATTATAAGAACTTTAGAGGACGATACCGAACAGGACGATGAGACGTTTACGGTAACACTGGGACGACTGCCGCAGGGGGTGGTGGCAGGGGATCCATCCGAGATAGAAATAAAAATCATAGATGATGATAAGGTGACGGTCACCTTATCAGCCTCGCCCAACCCGGTGGACGAGGGATCCTCCGTCATCGTTACGGCAACGATTTCGGAGGACCCGGCCAGTGATGTAACAGTCCCGTTACTGTTAACGGCCGGGACCGCCGAGGCAGGCGACTACAGCATGCTGCGAAGTGTCACAATACCGGGAACCGGGAATGTGACGACTGGAACGGGGACAGTTTCGATTCCCCAGGAGTCGGACGCAGCTGACTGGGAGGACGAGACCTTCACGGTGGCGATTGATGAAGGAAATCTGCCGCCTGCCGTCATCACAGGGAACCCAAAATCAATTCTGATTACAATTACCGATGACGATAAGCCGACCGTCTCCCTTTCGGCTTCTCCGAACCCGGTGGACGAGGGCAGTTCCGTTACGGTCACGGCAACGATTTCGGAAAATCCGGCCAATGATGTCGTGATTCCATTGACGCTGACTGCCGGAACAGCGGAAACCGGCGACTATGATGCGCTGCCAAGTATCACGATACCGGGTGCCGGGAGCATTACGACTGGAACAGGGACGATTACGATTCCCCAGGAGTCCGATGCATCGGACTGGGAGAACGAGACCTTCACCGTGGCCATTGATGAGAGCAATCTGCCGCCTGCCGTCACCGCCGGAGTCCGGAAATCAATTCTGATTACAATTACCGATGATGATAAGCCGACCGTATCCCTTTCGGCTTCCCCCAATCCAGTGGACGAGGGCAGTTCCGTTACCGTCACGGTCACGATCTCGGAGGATCCAGCCACTGATATGGTGATTCCGCTGACCCTGACTGCCGGAACAGCGGAAACCGGTGACTATGGTGCACTGCCAAATATCACGATCCCTGGAGCCGGAATGATTATGACCGGAACGGGGATAATTCCGCTTCCCCAGGAGTCAGACGCATCTGACTGGGAGGACGAGACCTTTACGGTGGCCATTGATGAGATCAATCTGCCATCCACAGTCGTCCCAGGACTTCCAAAATCAGCTTTGATCCAGATCATTGATGATGATAAGCCCGTGATCCGTTTGTCGGCATCTCCCAATCCGGTAGACGAAGGGCAGTCCGTGACCGTCAAGGCAGCAATTTCAGGAGATCCGGCCACTGATGTGACGGTCCCGTTACTCCTGACTGCCGGGACGGCGGAAGCGGGGGACTATGGCATACTGCCAAATATTACGATTCCCGGTGCAGGGAATGTCAGGACTGGAACCGGGACAATCCGCATTCCTCAGGAATCGGATGCGCTGGACTGGGAGGATGAGACCTTTACGGTGGCAATTGATGAAGGAAATCTGCCGCCTGCCGTCACCGCCGGAGTCCAGAAATCAATTCTGATCACAATCACCGATGATGATAAACCGACCATAACACTGACCGCATCCCCAAATCCAATACTGGAAGGGGCGAGTTCCGGCGTAGTGATTACGGCGACGATTTCGAAGGATCCGGTTACAGATATGACGATTCCGCTGACACTGACCTCCGGGACGGCGGAAGCGGGGGACTATGGTGTGCTATCCAGTATTACGATTCCCGGTGCCGGGAATGTCAGGACTGGAACCGGGACAATCAGCATTCCTCAGGAGTCGGAGGCGCTGGACCAGGAGGACGAGACTTTTACAGTGGCAATCAATGAGGGTCACTTACCGCCCACGGTTGTCGCAGGGAATCCAAGATCCATTCTGATCACAATCACCGATGATGAGAAGCCGACGATAGTATTGTATGCCATCCCGAATACGGTACCCGAGGGATCTATGTTGAGTCTGACTGTGGCGCTCGTTCCTCCGCCTTCATTCCCGCTCAACACCGAAGTACGGGTTCCTGTACGGTTGATCCCCGGCACGGCCCAGCCGCAAGACTACGGCTCGCCGCCTCAGAAAGTGATGATTACAATCCCACCGGAAAAATATTCCGGCAAACAAGAATTCCCCATACCGGCAGATGCGGACACTGGAGATGAGACATTTACGGCGGTGATTGATGAACATGCCTTAGATCCTCATGTTCGGGCGGGGCATATGACATTACAGGTAGTGACGATTACAGGCGAGCCTGCAGTACATCTGTCTGCGACCACACCGGTGGGTGAGGGAGATGATGTAGAAGTGACGGTAACACTCACAGGAACGCCGCTTCCGAGGGGAGAGCTGATTCCGCTGACATTGACCCCTGTAACGGCGGAAGAAGAAGACTACGGCAAGGTGAATACAATATCAGTTCCGCTTCTGCCGAACAGCAGGACAGCCATAGGAACAATCCAGACCTATCCGGATACGGACCCCGATGACGATACATTCACGGTGGAAATTGATGCCAGTAGTCTTCCGTCCACGGTCGTCGCAGGGTCGCCGACTTCGGTACTGATCACAATCAGCGAGAAACCGACCATTACATTGACAGCATCCCCGAATCCGGTGAATGAAGGAGAATCGGTGATGATCACGGCAGAGATTTCGGAGGATCCAATGAGTGATCTTACAATTCATCTGGAGATTATAGCGGGAACCGCAGAACCGGGCGACTACGGCATGCTGGCAGACATTACAATTCCCGGAGCCGGGAGTACCACGACCGGGACAGCAATGATCAATATCCCCCAGGAATCGGATGTGACTGACTGGGAGGACGAGACGTTTACGGTATCAATTGACGAGAGGAATCTGCCGTCCACGGTCATTGCAGGGAACCCGAAATCAGCCCTGATCACGATCACGGACGATGATAAGCCGACCATCACACTGTCGGCATCCCCAAACCCGGTGGACGAAGGAGGGGCCGTGACGATCACAGCCGAGATTGCGAAGGCCCCAACTGTGGATGTAACGATTCCGCTGACGATTACAGCAGGGACGGCAGAACCCAGTGATTATGGGAATTTATTCACAAGCAGTATTACAATCCCTGGTGTCGGGGCAAATATGACGGGAACAGCAGTCTTTGGAATTGTTGAGGATGATGATGGAATTGCAGACGAGACGTTTACGGTGGCGATCCATGAAAGCGGGCTGCCGTCCACGGTCATCGCAGGAACCCCGAAGGTGGTAGAGGTAACGATTACCGACAATGACGATGGGAAGATTATGGCACCGGAATCGGCAGTTGTAAATGAGGGGGATGTCCATACGTTTGATGTCGCACTTTCAGCACAGCCGTTAAACAATGTTGCGGTGACGATCACCGGGCATGCAGATACAGATTTAGCACTGGATGCAGCGGAATTGATGTTTACGGACTCCAATTGGGATGATGCACAAACGGTGACACTGACGGCCGCCGAAGATGATCAGGATCTATCCGATGACACCGTGATACTGACACTTCTGGCCAAGGACGGAGGTTATGACACCTCACATGAGGTGATCGTGACGATTACGGACAATGATAAGGCGAAGATTTCGGCACCGGAGTCAGTGACCGTTGCAGAGGAAAGTACCAACACACTGGATGTGGTGCTTATGGCGCAACCATCGGATAATGTTACCGTAGCGATCATCGGGTATAGGAACACTGATTTAGTTCTAGATCTGGAAGAGTTGATATTTACCGATTCTAACTGGAATATTGCTCAAACGGTCACATTGACGGCCATTAACGATGATGATGCATTGGATGATGCGGTCACGCTGACACTTTTGGCCACAGGCGGAGGTTACAACGCATCCCACGAGGTTGCCGTGACCATTACGGATAATGATGAGGCGAAGATTTCGGCACCGGAGTCGGTGGCCGTCGTTGAGGGAAACACCAATACGCTGGATATTGCACTTACAGCGCAGCCATCCGGCAATGTTACGGTAATGATCACCGGGCATGCAGGCACAGATTTAGCACTGGATGCGGAAGTTTTGATGTTCACGGATTCAAATTGGGATGCTGCGCAGACAATCACATTGACTGCCGCCGAAGATGATCAAGATCTATCCAATGACGCAGTGACGTTGACACTTTTGGCCACAGGCGGAGGTTACGACGCATCCCAAGATGTTGCCGTGACGATTACGGATAACGATAAAGCTGGAATTTCAGCACCGGAATCATTGCTTGTGGATGAGGGCAGTACCAATACGCTGGATGTGGTGCTTACGGCGCAGCCATCGGATAATGTTACCGTAGCGATCACCGGGCATAGGAACACTGCTTTAGTTCTAGATCTGGAAGAATTGATATTTACCGATTCCAATTGGAACGTTGCACAAACACTGACGCTGACAGCGGCTGAGGATAATAATGCCTCAAATGAGGCCGTCTCTTTGACACTTTTGGCCACCGGTGGCGGCTATCATACATCGCATGAGACTACCGTGATCATCGTGGATGACGATGATGTGAAGGTGCGTTTATCAGCGAACCCGCATTCGGTCGTGGAGGGAAGCACGATTACGTTGACGGCGACGCTATCTGAAGTGTTGTCCAATGAGGCGCAGATTAACTTGATCTATTTTGACGGCACGACAGAGCCTGGAGACTATGTTCCTCTTGAAAGCATCACAATCACTGAAGGAACACTGGCCGGATCGGGAGAGATCCCGACGAATAATGATATTGTCTTTGAAGGAGATGAGACATTCAGAGTGATAGTGGGGGCATTGCCTCCGGGAATAGCAGCCGGCTCCCCATCCTCGGTGGAACTCACGATTACAGAGGATGGTGACCCGCCTCCTCCGGTAGAAGTGACGCTGTTTGTGGATCCAGAGGAAGTAGATGAGGGAGATCCGGTCACGGTTACGGCAATGCTGACGGGGGCACTGGACTCCGATTTGATCATCCCCCTGGAGTATAATAACAGCACGAACGCGGCACCCGAGCCTGGCGACTATACGCCGCTTCCAAATGTAACGATTTCCCGTGGGCAGAGAGAGGGGACTGGGCAGATTACGACAGTCTGGGATCTGGACACCGAGAACGAGACCTTTATCATAGCCTTGGGGAGTCCTCTACCGGCAGAATTAAGCCCTGGCAGACCATCTTCCCAGCCGGTGACGATCCGAGAGAGGGGGCCACCGCAAGAGGTGACCATCCATTTACTGGCGGATCCCAATCCCGTCAATGAGGGAGCCCCTGTCACGGTGACGGCAGTACTGTCCAGAGGGTTTCACACCGACATGATCATTCCATTAACCGTCACCGGTGGTACTGCGGATGCTCAGGATTACCAGACACGGTCTCCAGTGCAAATGGGGGTCAGCGCGGGGGAGACGAGCGGATCTTATACTATCTCCACGGTGCAGGATTATGTGATGGAGGGGAATGAGAACTTCACGGTGAAACTGGGGACGTTACCATCCGGGGTAATTGCCGGAGCGCCCTCCCAGATTGAGGTGATCATCACTGATAATGATGAAGCTGGAATCAAGGCTCCCGAGTCCGTGTCCGTGGTGGAGGGGGCAACTAGTACGTTTTCAATCTCATTGAACTCAGAGCCGCTGGACGAAGTGGTGGTGGAGCTGACCTGGCCTGCGGGAACAGACCTGACACTGGGGCCCATCATGCGTACTTTTGGTTCGGGGAACTGGGATCAGGCACAGGAGATAACGCTACATGCCACAGGAGACGATGACTTGATTGACGATCATATTTGGGTGAACCTGACGGCCACGGGCATCGGTTACACCGGCATCTCCCGAACGGTGTCGGTGACGATCATAGACCGTGACGCACCGGGGATTGATGCGCGGGCACGAGTAACTGTTCCAGAGGGGAGTTCGGAGGAGTCCGAGATTGCACTCGCCCAGAAGCCTTCCAGTACGGTGACGGTGACCGTCTCCAGCCCAGTGGGAGATCTCACCGTGACTCCAGCAGACCTGATCTTCAGGCCGGATAACTGGCAGACTCCACAGATGATAACGCTGACGGCTGTTGAAGATGATGATTTTGTGAATGACTCGGAAGTGCTGACCTTAAGGGCCGCTGGAGGTGGTTACGCAGGGGTCGTGCGATCTGTCAATGTAACGATCATAGACAATGATGAAGTACAGATCTTAGCTCCGGAAGAAGTGAGGATAGAGGAAGGAGATACCTATCCATTCGCGGTTAATTTATCCGCACAGCCATCCGAACCTATGACATTAAGCATCCTTGGGCATGCCGGGACGGATCTGATTTTGAACCAAACCTCGCTCATATTCACACGCATGAATTGGCGGATTCCCCAGACCGTAACATTGACCACAAGAGAGGATGCCGATTTTGAGGATGATCAGATTGCACTCACGCTCACTGCTTCGGGAGGTGGCTACGAGATCACACACACTGCCCGAGTCACGATCACCGACGATGATCAGCGCCCGGAGGCATTAATGATTTCCATCTATGATGAGAGAGGGTTTGAAAATGCAGGCAGCCTGCACCTGCACATTGAATTAAATCGCCCATCGGATGAAATCGTAACGGTACAGTATGCGAGTTCGGATATAGAGGCAGAGGCAGGGCTGGACTATACGGCATCACGCGGAGTTGTGATCTTTGATCCAGGTGCAACCCGTGGTGTGATTGAGATTGCGATCCTTGATGATGACCTTCCAGAGGGGGAGGAGAGGTTTGGGGTGATACTGTCGAATCCGCGTGGTGCAATCATTGCGCGTGGAACCGGGACGGGAATGATCATGGAAGATGACGGGAGTGCGATTCTCCGGGTTGAGGATGCGCTGGTATCGGAAGAAGAAGGGATGGTCCGGTTTCGTGTATCGCTGTCGCCGCCGCAACGTCAACGGGTAACGGTCGCATACCAGACACAGGATGGAACGGCAAAAGCGGGAGAGGACTACGAAGCGACTTCCGGTATCGTAACCATTGCACCGGGAGCCGTGGAGGCTGTGATTGCCGTACCGATCCTGAAGGGCGGGGCGGATTGGCAAGAGGAAACGTTCACCGTACATCTGATATCCTCAAAGCATGCAGAGATTGCAAAAGGGATCGGCACCGCAACGATCCAGGAGACCACAACGGTCAGCGAACGGGTTATGGAAGCATACACGGCGCGGTTTGTGCGAACTTCTTCGATGCAGATCGTCAACGCACTGGGAAACCGGTTCCGCTCAACAGCAGACGGAGCAATGTGTGCGGCAGCAGAACGTGCGAAAATGACACAACTCTGGTATTCAACCTCTTCGCGGGATCCATCTTTGGGCGAGATCCTGGCAGGTTGTCGCATGTATCAGAGCCTGACACTATCCGGTGGCTCATTCAGCGTATGGGGACACGGTGCATTCCGGCAATTCAATGGACAGGGAGACGATGCCCTGACACTCCGCGGAGAGGTCACCACGGGGGGCCTTGGCGCGGACTACCGGATGCAAAAAATGGGGGGGGGTAGCTGGCTGCTTGGAATACTTCTTGCACACAGTCAAGGAGACGGATCGTTTGGGGTGCACGATCAGTCAGGCGAGATCACCTCAGGGGTGACGGGAGTCTATCCGTATATATCATATTCTCGTATGGGATGGGATGTGTGGCTCAGTGCAGGAGCGGGTCGAGGCAATGCAGAGGTGTTGCAATTAAAGGGAAGCCTCGTGTCACGATTTGGTGCGATGGGGGTTCGAGGCACATTGGCGCAGGCAGGTATAGTGGGGCTGAGATATCACGGAGATATTCTGGTGACGGGCTCAGAGATCAAAGATCATAACATAATGACAGAGGTATACCGGATCCGTGCGGGTCTGGAGATGACCACACAGTTTGTAGACGGGATTCGCCCCTACGTAGAAGCAAATGTGCGGCAGGATGGCGGGAGTGCAGAAACGGGCACTGGACTGGAGTTCGGCGGCGGCATACGGTTTGCAAACCCGACGTGGTATTTGCGTGGAGATGTGCATACGCAGGGACTGGTCATGCACACGGCAGATGGGTTTACTGAGTGGGGCATTTCGGGGTCCTTGCAGGTGGGCAGCAGATCGGAGGGGGTGATGGCGAGCCTGCGCCCATCCTGGGGGCGCGGTCAGGGGATGTCCATATATCGTCAGCAGACGATTCTGGATACAGTGCCACTCGGGGCAGCCGCGCACCGGACGGAATTGGAACTTGGATACAGCGTTCCGTGGGAAGATGGCGTGGCTCGCTCCGTCATGGGGATGACCCGGTTACCGTGGGGAATGATGTACCGGTTGGGTGGAGAACTCCATCCGTGGGAGCGCTTCACACTCTCCGTCTTTGGCTTAGCGCACGGCCGCGAAGCGAAACTGGGGAATCTTGGTGTGAATGTGCGAGGCTCGCTTCGGTATTAGCCGGACTTACTCAGCAAAATTCCACCGCTCAATTTTTGATTGACTCCGTGATTGCATGATGGCCAGCAGATCCTGCGTAACATCGGGATGTGTAACTGCAAGATTGGTCAACTCTCCTGGATCATTCTCCAGATGGTAGACGCTCACTGGAGCAGCAGCATTGTCATGCCCCCCTATTCGCACCCCCTTCCAGTGGCCAATCCTTGCGGCCTGTACTCCCTTCCATCCACGGCCATGGTATTCCCAGTACATCTCACTTGGTGCAGGAGGATCCTGTCCCATGAGTACCGGAAGGAAGGACACACCATTTACCTCTTCCCTCAGATCAATCTCCACAAGATCGGCAAGCGTAGGCATCACGTCCCAAAATGCAGATACATGATCAGTCGTTGATCCATGTGGAATCATACCTGACCAGGCCGCAATCATGGGTACGCGAATCCCGCCCTCATAGACCTCGCCCTTGCCGCCCTGAAGCCCACCCGAACTTTGAAACTGCGCAGTATCCACGCCTCCCGTATACGTGGGGCCATTGTCACTCGAGAACACGATGAGAGTCTGCTCTTCAAGTCCGAGTTCATGAAGAACCTCAATGATTCGCCCGATATGCGCATCCATGCGGGTAATCATGGCTGCGTAGGCAGATTGAGGTCGAATATGAGGCAGGTAACCACTGCTGCCATCATAGACCGATTCCGTCAGAGCACCTTCATAAGGTGCTAACTCTTCGTCCGGCACCTGGAGGGCAAGGTGTGGCACTGTATGTGCGAAATAAAGGAAGAATGGCGCTGCCGCATGCTGCCGGATGAACGCCTCGGCCTCCTGGGCCATCAGGTCTGGAGCATAGTCTGGTCCCTTGTAACGGTCATAGGCGGCTGGATCATTTGGATCCAGATCTTCAAACCGTTGATGTGGATGAAAATAGCCGTTGGCAAGTGTATCCCATTCGGTATTCCGCCACAGATGGGAAGGATAATGGTTGTGCGCCTGTTTTTGATCCAGATATCCGTAGAAATAATCAAATCCCTGCTCCGTGGGGATCCCGGTGGAGTGTGGACCTCCGAGCCCCCATTTTCCAACGATCGCCGTTGTGTAGCCGGCCTCCTGCATCATATGCCCAAGCGTATAAGTCCCTTCCTCCAATGGAAGTTGCCCGTGTTCAGTGCTGTCTGCAAAGCCCCCAAGTTCATAATTGTCACGGACCTGACAGTGCCCGGTATGCAGGCCGGTCAGCAATGTGCAACGGCTCGGCGCACATACGGGACTGCCACTGTAATGCTGCGTAAACCGCATTCCATTCGCCGCCAATTGATCCAGATGAGGAGTTTGGATCAGCATCTGTCCATAACTGCCCAGTTCCCCGTATCCCAGATCATCGGCAAGGATATAGATGACATTCGGGGACTGTACCTGCGTGCATCCGGCAGATGCAATGACTAGAAGGAGAAGAAGATGTCGCATCAAGAAAAAGAGAGTTTCCTTTGTATGGTACGCAATTTATTGTATCTTTGCAAAGGTGAACCAGATCTGACCAACCCGTGGCTACCCAGACATTGGCTGTAAAGTTAGGACTCAAGGAGGGCATCCGCGCCTACACACTTGATCCGCCATCCAATTATCCTCAATTGATTGCGGATGCGCCGTTGATCCCCGAAGAATCTCCCGTGGATGGGGCCGATTTTGTCCACCTGTTTTCTGATCGTCAGGACCGTCTCATTGAACTGCTGGATATTGCGCTCCCGACCTTAAAGGATCAGGGCATGCTATGGCTTTCCTGGCCGAAGAAAGCTTCAGGAAGAAGGACCAACTTATCCATGAATGTTATTCTGAGGATCGGACGGGCAATCGGGATGGTTGATGTAAAAATCTGCTCGGTTGATGAGACATGGTCTGCGGTGAAGTTCGTCTACCAGGGGTGATGACATGGAATATCTTCGTCCGGATCTCTCTAGAGGCATCTGGGGATCATCCAGAGGGATTTGAGGCAGTTTCGATGTGATGGAGGTCAACAGGGGTTGGTCTGCCTTAAATCATCTGCGAATTTGGGTCAGTGTCTCCGCGCAGGAATTCGGATCGCCTTGATCTGCGTCGCTTCGGCCAGATGGGCACCATCCTCGTTGTACCAGGAATGTCCCCGCCGCTGCCCAAGGATCCATCGGGCATCGTCTAGCAGTTCAATTTCATAGAGGACCTTTTCTACCGTCAAGGATGCCAGTGCAATGGCAGTTCTGGAAGGGGGCTGGGGCCTGTTTTCACGAGTGAAGCGGTTCCGAAGACCGGTTGAATGTGGCATGAGTAAATAAATAAATGGAGCGGGGTCAGTTGCGCTACAATGATACCGCTAAAATCCGTACCGATAGTCAACAAAATGCACACAATAAATGCACAGTTCATCCAAGGAAATTCCACAACCTTCCTGACCTCGACAGTTGAATAGCCATCCATCTGTAAAAACCCCTCATTCCCGAACTCTATGGTCGATTTTTTACCCCGGTTGCAGCTTTCAGTGCTCTTTCTTTTACCTGCCTGGCAGTATCCATCCGGGAATCCCATTAGCTGTGAGCGATTCTCGGATGGACACAAAAGAGAGTACACGCACAGGTGCCGATCCCGGCAAAGTGGATCAAATCCTCAGTGACTTCGCGGTGCCTTCTGGGCTCAGCCGCCCGCGAAGAACGTACCGTAGGCAACCAGCAGGCCGAGCAGGAAGAATCCCACGCCGGGCATCCAGCGCATCACGACGAGTTGTGTCTGGATGGATTCCCTCTGCGCCTGCATGTTGGCGTTGAACTGTGTGATAACATTGTTTCCTGCCATGTTAAAAATCTTGCTGCTTAGTTCGCTGGTCTCCTCCGGCTTCAGCCCCTCCTTCTGCAATTTCCTCGGCAGAGCATAGAGCCGGTTCGTATCCATAGACGGTTCCATCCTTCAAATCTTTTGGTGGTATGGCGGGTGGTTCCCAACTGGATCATCCGCACACCCGATTCTGAGCGTTGCATGATGCTCTGATCGTGGAATCTTTTCAATAAGCGATTCATGGTCACCAGCGGGATGTGTAGATCCTGGCTTATGCGGGCTGCGCCCTCGTAGAAAAATATCCCGTCTCGCCGCCCATCCTGATCCGGCTGAAACCACATATGCCCCCGATAAAGGAGCAGATAAATCAGGGCACACCTATATTTCTGGACGACATTCCGGCTCCCTGCAATCCCTGCGGTTTGCATCCAGTCAAAACACTGAGTTCTAACCTGATTGTGCATCGGTAACCCTATACGGTTGGGGTTCTTGCAAAACGAATAATCCAGGTAAAAAGCGCTCCTGGGTGCACTCAGGGGAACAAAAATCTTCAAGATTGAGAGTTTTGCAAGATGCTCCAGTTTCATAAACAACATGAGCACACAACTCCGCCAGCGGCTTTAATTCAAGCCTGATTCAAATAAGTACTTAAAAATGGAACAAGACGCTTTGAATCCCGTTGAGTGTAGAAATAGTTGGTTAAAGTATGTCTGACCACAGATCAGATGCGACACATCTGTTTTCTTTTCTTCGCAGGTTGGCAAAAAGAGAAGGGGACTTGTCTAAAGACGAAATCCATGAACTTTCAGAACTCATTCTCTCCATGTCAGGATCAAATGTAAGCACCGAAATAGCAAGTTTCAAAGAGGTTATACTTTCGAAATTTGAAGCACTCACTGCAAGGATAAACGCACAGGACAGCAAGATCAACTCAACGCGCTGGATGATCGGTATACTCGGTGGTGTGATCACGCTCATTATAGCGTACGGCACTTTTTTAGCAGAATGAGCCGTGTCTTCTTATCTCAGCGCCAGCATCTTTCCCTTTCAGAACTCATTCTCGCCATGTCAGGATCAAATATAAGCACCGAAATAGCGAGTTTCAAAGAGGTTATACTTTCCAGATTTGAGGTGCTCACTGTCAGGGTAGATGCACTTGCTGCAAGGATAGACGCACAGGCCAGCAAGATCAACTCAACGCGCTGGATGATCGGGATATTCGGTGGTGTGATCACGCTTATTATAGCATACGCCACTTTTTTAGCAGGATAAACAGCGTCTTGTTATCTAGGCACCATCATCCCTTGCGAAACCCATCAAGAGTTTCGTTCGCCGTATTTGTCACCGCTGATCAATTGGCGCTAGACACAACCTTTATGGCCTCCGCAGCAGTTACCCAGCACCATCACTGCCCCGCCTTCTGGAACGTGATATCTCGCAGCGTGTCCACAACCTTAACGGTTTCCAGACTGACCGTAATCACTTTCGCCAGCAGTCGAAGCGTATAGTCAGGATCCTGCATGGTCTCCACTCCAAACCGGTTCGCATCATTAAGGATCCCACTTTTCTTGTCAGTCTTAATGCGCTGCCTTTCCATTACCCATGCAATGGCTGATTTCCCGTTCACCACATAATCATAGACCTTTTCGGGAATATTCTGTACGGTGATCTGCCCGTTATAGAAGATCTTGGATTGATCTTTCTGCCGCCCTTTTCCTGGATGATGCATCGGGGGACATGCCATTCGCAGGTTCCCCCCTCTTCAACACTGATTGGGTACTCATGGACATCCTCATAGCCCGTATGCAACTCGCCGGGTTTCCTTCCGGCATCGGCCATAATGTGAAACTCTTCGACATCTTTCGGAAAGGGAATGCGGGGCAACTCCCTGCGTAGATTTGCGGTATATTTTTCCCGATAGGAAGGGACATGGAGTACGCCATAGATGTAATAGACCAGGTCATCTGCGGTAACGGAAATCCCCCCTCCATTTTTTCATCCAGTCCAGACTGTCGTTAGACACCAGACAATCCCCGTAGTACAGGGTATCGTATGTGGAGCGAAGATTTGCATTTCAGGTGGATGCGCGGGAATAGCAGCGTTTTATCGCTCTATGTTACGGTCGGATTCGGGGAGAGGGCCACGGCCAACAGGAAAATCTCCCGGGGGTACGTCTAAGGGGCTGTTCGGCGGGAAATCCTGACCAGGAGGAGATTAGTCGGGTGGACCCCGCTCAATAAAGTAATTGTCGATGAACCAGTCGAACATGGACGGTATCGGAATCGCATAGCGCCCATTCCTGTGGTCTAGTACCCCATTATGAAGCGCTAGTTTAAAGATTTCCAATGCCTCCTGCCTCTCTACATCCTGTAATAGAGATGTCATAATTTCTTTTCTGGTCTGTGTTTGATCCTTGCGTGCACTCGCAAAGGCGATGGCAATAGCCGTGCGGTGATCCTCGTCAAGTCCTTCTGCTCTGGATTTATAAAATTTTATTCGTTTCATCTCCCCCACTTCGAGCACCGCCTGCAGCCCCTGCGGAGTCATCGCTCTTTTATCCGCCCGTACCCGGAGGGCAGCGGCCTGCGCATAGGCAGACACATGCTGCGGCCAGCCATGGGTCTGCTGCATAATCGCATCAATCCAGGGCGCGGGATTCCCCTTCGCCCGTCCATCCTTCTTGAGCCAGTCCTTGATCACCTCCCGTTCCGCTTCCGGTTTTAACGGGCCCAACTCTACATAGCAGTTGTCCTTGAATCTGGACACGCCCAGATCTTTGAAGGCTCGCTTCGTTGCACTCAACCCGGCTACGGCCAGCATCACGGGCCTCCCCATGCCGCCGTTATGAAGACTGTCAAGAAACACCTTCACGGTTTCGTAACGCACATCCGTGGATGCCATCCCCGTCCCCAGCGTTTGGGCCTCGTCCAAGAGTAGCAGGAGCGGGTCCTTCCCCCGTTCGATGATACTCTGAGGGGTGTGACCGGGGAGCTTAAACTTCGCGGCCCCCTGAATTTGAATCCATTTATCAAATCCTGCATTTACGGCGATCTCGTCCAGCAGGTGCTTCCAGCCCCCATCCAGTATCTGACACAAGGCATCCGTGTCCCAGAGCGCCTTCGTGTTGATCTTCAATGTCTCCCAGCCCTGCCCTTCCGCCAGTTCTGCACATTTATAGAGCAGTGCACTCTTGCCCGCGCCAGGTGCCGCCTGGATCAGAAATGTGGTCCCTTTTCTGGGATCTTTCTCCGTCCACTTCAGGCGTTCCCTCAAGTCGGCCAGAATTCCCTTCCGCCCATGGAAGTACTTTGCCTCACCACGGTCTTCAATGTTGGGGGATCTGCGATCTGAATCACTCATGATGTATAGTGGCAACCATGCAGAATATACGCAATTGCGGGAAATTTGTGCGTCTCCGTACGGGCGTTCAGTACTGGGATATTCGTTGGATCCATGTCCCGTTTCTGCTCACGATCCGTTACAGACCTGACATCAGAATGTGGTTGATTTCGTTTACGCAGCAGGGGGAGAATTCCCATCCATACTGCTGTTCCCGCGTATCCGCAAAGGAATGCATGGTTCAGATGAGTCTATGGTTACTTACCAATTCTAATTCTCTTATATTTACCGGTGCAAACATCAACAGGCCGCAGAAATCCTTCCGGGAAGGAGGATTCTAACTGCTGAAACACCCTTTCTGAAACATCACTGCTTTGAGTCAATAAGCCCATGCCAAAAACGAAATCTCCTCTATGGATAGACCTGACCGTGGAACACGCAGCGGAAGTCCGAGACTTTTACACCCGGGTTGCCGGGTGGGAATCTGAAGCCGTAGATATGGGCGGGTACGAGGACTATGCGATGACTGAGGGCGAAGAGGTACTGGCCGGGATCTGTCATGCACGCGGCGTGAATGCCGGGATCCCGCCGGTCTGGATCCCCTACTTTGAGGTCCAGTCACTGGAAAAAAGCCTCCAGGCCTGTCAGGAATGCGGAGGCATTGTCATATGTCCGGCCAGATCTATGGACCCCAAGAGAAACTATGCGGTCATTCAGGACCCCTCTGGTGCCGTTTGTGCAATCTGGGCGTATCAATAATTAGTTTTCAGGAATGATGTGATCGCTGTACCCCTTGCCCGATTGTGATTCGTATATCTGGACAACAGAGAGCCCAATCATTATGCAGGGGACTCACATATACCAGCCCTGAACTTTACATTTTCTCCTTAATCTGTTATCTTGACCTGTTCAACAACTTAGTGTAAGATGTATTTACCCGAAAACTGGCTTGCTTTCATCCTCGCCGTCCTTCTTCCGATGGTGGTCGGATCCCTCTGGTATGGGCCGCTCTTCGGCAAAATATGGATGCAGATGATGGATCTGACCGAGGAGAAAATCAAAGAGAACCTGAATCCGGCCAAATCCTATGGAGGATCTCTCGTGGGATCGATACTGACCGTGTACGTTTTGTCGCTCCTGATCTCCTATATGGATATGGGCACCCTGGGAGGAGGATTGACGATTGGCTTTGCGGCCTGGGTGGGATTTGTGCTGCCCATGGGCTGGCAAAGTGTTGCATGGGAAGATAAAGGCATGGGGGTTTTTGTACTGAATCAGGCGTATAACCTCATTGTTTTCCTGCTCATGGCCGGCCTGATTGGGGTCTGGCGATAAACAGCCACATGGGAATCAGTGTAGCAGATCGTGCTGCCGAACTGCATGCCCGTCTTCATCGGCACGCACACCGGTACTATGTACTTGCACAGCCCACAATCTCAGATGCAGAGTATGATCAGCTCCTTGCAGAGTTGACCGCACTCGAAAACAAGTACCCCGAACTGGCCACACCGGATTCCCCGACCCGGCGGGTTGGGAGTGATCTGGATTCGGATTTCTCAAAGACACGCCACCAACGCCCTGTCCTCAGTCTGGCGAACGCGTTCAGCACAGAGGATTTATCGGCCTGGGAAATACGGAACCGCAAGTTGATACCAGATGTAGAGTTCACCTATGTCGTAGAACCCAAATTTGACGGGTTAACTCTGGTGCTGCGTTATGAGAAAGGGATTCTTGTGCAGGCAGCAACACGAGGCAACGGCGAGGTTGGAGATCTGGTCACCGCGAATGCACGCACAATCCGGTCAGTACCACTGCGGATCCCTGTCGATAATGGGCCGGTACCTCCAGATGTCCTCGTGGTACGCTGTGAAGTGCTCTTTACAAAGGATGCATTTGCAAAACTGAATCAGCAGCGTATTGAAGAGGGAGAGCCCGCGTATGTGAATGCACGCAATACGGCCTCCGGCTCCCTCAAACAAAAGGATGCGCAACTCACGGCAAAAAGAGACCTGTCCGCGTATGCCTACGATGTGATGTTTCCAGATGAATTTGCGCCGGAAGATCATTTTGAACGCCTGGAGTGGCTGCGCCGCACAGGATTCAATGTACAGACTGATGTGCGACAATTTTCGACTCTGGAAGAGGTCGCTGCGCGTGTCATGTGGTGGAAAGATGTGCGAGACACACTTCCATTTGAGATTGACGGGGTCGTCATTAAAGTCTCCGACAGCAGGCAGGTCAGGCAGCTCGGTGTGGCAGGAAAAGATCCACGAGGGGCAATCGCATTCAAATTTCCCTCCGAGGAAGCGACGACCATCCTTGAGTCGGTAACGCCACAGATCGGAAGGACAGGACGGATTACGCCGACGGCGAACCTAAAACCCGTGTTTGTGGGAGGGGTTACCGTTTCCAATGCCACCCTCCATAACTACGACCAGGTGGAGCAACTGGATCTGCGCATTGGAGATACGATCAGGATTAAACGATCTGGAGATGTGATCCCCTACATCGTTGGTCCATTGAAAGAAGCCCGTACCGGCAGTGAAACCTCCATATTGCCGCCCGATCATTGTCCGGCCTGCAGGGAAGCGCTGACACGAAAACGGGATGGTGTGGATCTGTTCTGCCCAAGTCCGCGCTGTTCGGAAAGGATCCTTCGCAAGGTGATATTTTTTGCTTCCAGAGATGGTCTGGATATTGAAGGGCTGGGGCCGAATACCATTCAGGCGCTGATTGAGGCGGGACTGGTTCGTGATGAAGCCGATCTCTATCTCCTCAAGGAGAAAGATCTATTACCTCTGGAAGGCTTTGCCGAGCGAAAGACCTCTGAACTGATTGCGTCCATTGACCGCAGTCGTGGTCGCGGCCCCGAAAAATTACTGGTTGCACTGGGAGTTAACGGGATTGGAGTCGTATCTGCGCGGCTGCTGCTTGGACGGTTCTCGATAGAGCAGTTAATGGCAATCGCCGAAAAGGTGAATACCATTGAAGAAGAAGTGCCAGCTAAACTGCTGCAAGATGGGAAGGAACTCTCCCATGTACTCCTGCAGAAGATGCATCTCAAGGACCCGGTTGGGGCCTCTCTAGAGCAGTTGAGTATTGAGGGAGTGGCTGCATCTCTGACGGAACTGCTCACGCTGCTTCAGCCCCTTCTGGCACTGGACGGGATTGGCCCGACGATGGTACAGGAGATTCTTGACTGGTTCAAAGAAACTGAAAATCGGGATTTGATTACCAGTCTGCAGGCCGCAGGCATGTCGTTTGAATCCCGGGAGCAAGCGCCATCATCTCAAGTACTGGAGGGGAAAACGTTTGTCATTACCGGCAGTCTAGAAGGGATGACACGGTCCAAGGCACGCGCCTGGATTGAGTCAAACGGCGGCAAGGTGACCGGCAGCGTGAGCAGGAAGACGGACTATCTTCTGGCCGGGGAGAATGCGGGCAGTAAATTAAAGAAAGCCGCGGCACTGGAGATCACCGTACTGGGACTCAATGAATTGAAGGATATCTTAAACGAGACAGACAGGACAGATCATGCAGAATAAGCAAAACAGGAAGATTTTTCTTTTGGATGCCATGGCGCTCGCATACCGGGCCCATTTTTCATTCATCAGTCGTCCACGGATTAATTCGCGGGGAGAAAATACCAGTGCACTGTACGGGTTCAGTACAACTCTGATTAACCTGATTGAAGAGGTAGGACTGGAATACGCAGCCATCATCTTTGACGGACCGGGAAAAACCTTCCGTAATGACCTTTATTCCGAGTACAAAGCCAACCGGGATGCACCGCCGGATGCGCTGATTGAGAACCTGCCCCGGATCAAAGAACTGGCTCAGGCACTCGCTATCCCGGTCATACAGGCGGACCGGTACGAGGCGGATGATGTGATCGGTACTCTGGCACGGCGGGCTGAAGCGTCCGGCGCACATGCCATCATCGTATCCCCGGACAAAGATTTTCAGCAGCTGCTTTCGCCGCACATAGAGATGATGCGGCCCCGCAGAGGAGCGGGATTTGAGCGTCTCACCGAAGATAAGTTTCGGGAAAAATATCAGATCCATCCGCAAAATTTTATTGACATGCTGGCGCTTATGGGAGACAGCAGCGACAATGTGCCCGGTGCACGGGGGATTGGTGAAAAGGGAGCCGCAAAACTGGTGCAGCAGGATCAGACTGTTGAGAATATTCTGGAGAAGGCATCCACCTACACCAGTAAGCGATGGCGGACCGCACTGACCGAGAACCCGGACATGGTGCGGTTGAGCAAGGATCTGGTTACGATACGAACAGATGTGGAGGTGGAACTGGATTGGGAAACCTGTCGTCCGCGGAGTCCTAGAGACACGGAGCCGCTGGCCTTTTTCCGTCGCTACGAATTCAATACACTGATCCGCCGCCTCTCTACAGGCATGGAGCTTTTTCAGACCGAGGAGACTAGCACCGAAAGCAACCTGAAGCGCTATCAGCCTGATCAAGCCAACTATCGTATCATCACAACCATGGGGGAGTTGAAGACATTTGAACAGTCGCTGAAAGAGATCCGACGTATCGGAGTCGCAAGTCTGATGACTCCCGGTTCTCCCGTTCGTGCAGACTGGTGGGGGCTGGCGGTTTCGTGGGCCCCGGGCAGCGCGGTATATCTTCCGCTCCCACTTCCAGATGGGACTTCCATATTAGATGTGATCCAGATTCTTGCACCAGTTTTTTCCAACGGAAAAGTAGAAAAAACCGGCCATGACCTGAAGCCGTTGATCGTGCGTCTCCGACGGCTTGGAGTCCCGGTTCGGGGAAAATTCTTTGACACCCAGATTGCGCACTATTTACTCTCTCCGGACCAGAATCACCGATTCGGGACGGTGACGAAGCAGCAGTTGAATTATGAGCCTCGGGCGATAGAGGATATCATCGGGACTGGGCGCCTGCAAAGGGAGCCGCGAAGTATCCCCCCTGATGAGTTTCGTGTCCTTGCCTGTGAACGTGCAGCGTGTGCGCTTGCCATGCAGGAAAAATTGAGCAAAAAACTTCAGGAGAATGACCTTCTTCAGGTCGCAGACGACATTGAGTTTCCACTGGTGTATGTGCTGGCCGATATGGAGGCGGCAGGGGTAAAACTGGATCCGTCCATCCTGGATGCACTGGGGCCGAGAATTCAGGAAGATCTGGACCGGACTGCCAGTGAGATTTACACTGAAGCCGGCGAGTCCTTCAATATCGCCTCGTCCAAACAGGTCGGGGAGATTCTGTTTGAGAAACTGGGGTATCCGGTAAAGCGCAGAACACCGTCCGGCAAGCCGTCCACACGGGAGGAGGTTCTTCTGGACCTTGCGACCGAACATAAGGTGGCGGCGCTTATCATGGACTGGCGGAAAGCGGCCAAACTCAAAGGGACCTACGTAGACAATCTGGTCCGTATGGTCAGGCCGATGACGCGGCGTGTGCACACGGTGTTCAATCAGACCTCCGCCGCCACCGGCCGACTTTCTTCATCTGATCCAGCACTGCAAAATATCCCCGTCCGCGATGCTACAGGACGCGAACTTCGCAGTGCATTTGTGGCTCCGAGAGGCTGGTACATTCTATCCGCAGACTATTCACAGATTGAACTTCGGATCCTCGCTCATATGAGTGCAGATCCAGGATTACAGGAATTTTTTGCAACCGGCCGGGATCCGCATACCGAAACCGCTGCACTGATCTATAATGTGGATGCCGCGGATATTACACGAGAGCAGCGAAACCGCGCAAAGGCGGTGAATTACGGAATCCCGTACGGTCTCTCACCTTCCGGACTGGCGCGTGGACTGCGGTGTACCCACAAAGAGGCGCAGCAGCTGATGAAAGCGCATCAGGAGTCCTTTCCCGGGATCTGGCGGTTTATTCAGCAGCAGGTGGATCAGGCCAGGGAATGCGGCTTTGCGACTACGCTCATGGGGCGTCGCCGTTATTTACCGGATCTGAAATCCCGCAATGGTGCGGCGCGTTCGGCGGCCGAGCGGATTGCCGTTAATATGCCCATCCAGGGGACCCAGGCAGATATGATCAAGTTGGCCGCCATTGCGATTGACCAGGGGCTGCAACATGCCGGTATGCGGTCACGGGCAATTCTGCAGGTCCATGACGAACTGGTCTTTGAAGTGCCGAAGTATGAGTTAGCCGAGGCGGAAGATCTTGTTCTGAACTGTATGATCCAGGCCATGGAACTCAATGTTCCGATTGAGGTCAATATCGGGAAGGGGACAAACTGGCTCCAGGCACATTAATGCGCTCTGAAATCACCAGTCAGCAACTCTCTCCTCTGTCACGCAAGTTCTATGATGTGTGCACTTACGGGCGGGGGTGTTTCACGGTTCAGCATTCCCATCTCCCTAAGAAATCTTGACGGATCTTTTAGGTAGCCCCTGTACTGATCTGATCGGGATAGAACCAGTTGATTTTTTGCCCGCGTAATGGCAACAAAACATGCACGGCGTTCTTCTTCAAGTGCAGAGCCTCTGTTATTCTGCTGGATGCTTTGCCAGGAAGGAAGGATTCCCTCTGCCATCCCCATGAGATAAACTGTATCAAACTCAAGTCCTTTTGCACCATGAATTGTCGCCAAAGACACGGATCCAGATTGTTGAGTTGGGTTTTTAGAACGAAGATCCAGTTCTTGTAAAAATTGATCAAGGGTTGGTAATTCAAGTTGCACATTAACATTATTGCAGAGTTCCCTCCATGCACTCAGGTCATCCTGTAAGCCGGGGTCATCGTTTTCATGACCGAACAATTCAACCAACGTATCAATCGCTACGCTAAGTTTTTGGGACCCGTCGGTAATACTCAGGATTAGTTTGACAGCTTTCGCTATATGCGGAGGCAAGTCAGTCCTCAGTGCAGCATGCGCCCAGATAGAAAGATAGGAGATGCTTGTCGCGCTCGCACGCGAAATAATGTCCTCCAGATCGATTGGCACTGGAGCGATGGCATCAAAAGTATTGACCAGCGTAGACAGGTTATGGCGATCAAGAGGACGGTTAATCTGTCTAAGGCAGGCAATCATCCACCTCATGTTCGGGGACACAAAATCATCCCTTCGCATCAGCATTGCGGAACGAACTCCTTTCGCTTCAAGGTGATCGTGCATAGATTGTAACATGGAGCGGCTCCGGGCCAGTACCGCGGTGCGGCTGCGGCCCTCATCCTCCATAGCGATAATTTCGTTCGTGATTCCAGCCACTTCCTCCTGATCTGTCGGAAACACGCGGAATTGAATGGACTCAACCTCTGTAGTCTGCCGGACCGATATAGATGGCTGTTTGTTTTTCAAACGCTGGGCGTTATACACCACAAGGCGGTTTGCCACCTCAACGATTTGTGGTGCACAGCGGAAATTTGTTGGGAATTGAATCAAATCACAGCCAAAGTCCGAGACTAGTGCAGAAATTCTATGAACATTGGCACCGTTCCACTCATAGATCGTCTGATCGTCATCGGCAACCGCAAATACTTCCCGGAAGTCATTGCCTGCCATGCATCTGAGAAGCTTGTACTGTGCATCGTTCGTGTCCTGAAATTCGTCAATGAGCCAATATCGATAGACTGTCTGATAGTACCGGGCCAGCGCAGGATGTTTGAGTAGTTTGTGGGCTTCTAAAATCAGAGAATGGAAATCCAAGGCATTTGCGCGGCGCAACTCCTCTTCGTACAGACGATAGGCTGTAGCAGGAAATTGAGAATTTTCCTGAGACGAACCCACGGATGCTTTGAGATGCGATACCGCTTCTTCCGGGCGAATGAGTTGCGATTTCAGTCGATCAATCAAGGGCAGCAATTGCCATGGTTCACATTCATGCAGGCTGGAGTCACGACGAATGGCATCTCGGAGCAGTGCCTGCCGGTCTTCTTTCCGTGAATAGATTCTAAAGCCTGGTTTTAATCCGATATGCGCACCATGCTGTCGCAGGACGCTCGAACAGAAACTGTGAAAGGTGAAGATGTCCGCACGGTCTTCCAGTTCGGGCACAAACGAACGCACACGGTCTTTCATTTCATCTGCCGCCTTATTGGTCAAGGTGAGTGCCAAGACACGAAATCTCTGATCCCGCGATTCATCCAGCAGACGTGCAATCCGGCAGGTCAGTACCTGGGTTTTTCCAGATCTTGGCCCGGCAAGCACCAGCAACGCCCCTTTATCCCAGTTGACAGACTGGCGCTGAATTGGTGTCAGTTTACCCAAAGACGTTCCAAGATTGGGATTCACTGTTTTTGTCAGATCTTTACGTACGACTTGAAATGCCTGAATTGCCCTCTTCGATGCCGAAACCATTGCGGAGATGGTCGGCAGGCATTACTGTACAGATGGTCTTCACTTTCTGTAATCTGGATGAGAGTTCATGCCCCTCTAAAGTTTCATCATTGCAGGTTCCGACGCTGATGCCGCTAAGCGTTCAGGAAAAGCCGGGTAAGGACCGGTGCATGGTCAGATGGACGCTCTAGATCACGTTCTTCAACGTCGACCCAGGAATTCCTGCTGAGTTTGGAAAGCTTGGGAGTTGCAAGAATGTGGTCAATCCGCACCCCGTCATTCCACTCAAATCCTCGTGTACGAAAATCCCACCATGTGTAAATGCCAGGGCCTTTGGCGTGTTTGCGCAGCAGATCCGATAACGCAAACTTATTCATAAAGGTATCCAGTTTTTTGCGGGCCTCTGGATCACACAGGACCGAATCCCGCCAACTGTCTGGATGTGCCACATCCAGATCATCAAAGGCAATATTAAAATCTCCTGTCAGGATGAATTCTTTATGCTTCTCCCGCTCTGCATTCAGGAACTTACGCAGTCTGTCAAGCCAGCGGAGTTTGTAGGCATGCTTCGGCACCCCGATGCGCCTTCCGTTGGGTACATAAATATTTACGATCCGCAGGTTATGGACGCTGCATGCGATCACCCGCGCTTCGTTATCCAGCCCCGTCCGAATTTCATCCACCACGCCTCTGGCAAGAATGGCCACGCCATTATAGGAGGGCTGGCCGTGAATGAATGCCTGATAGCCGGCTTCCTCAATTTCCGCATAGGGGAAGGTTTCCTGTGTGGCCTTGATTTCCTGCAGGCAGACGACATCCGGGCTGTGCCGTTCCAGGAAATCAAGAATCCTGACAAGTCGGGCACGTGCAGAGTTCACGTTCCATGTGACGATTTTAACGGGATGAGACATACGTTCTTGGTCTACGGTTCGGCACTAAGATAATGGTAAATATGGACAGAATTATCTCCGCGTGTCTAGACACCGCAAGGAGAGTTCATTCAACGTTCCTGAGATTTTTTTCGGTGACCATTAAAATGGTTCAGAAAATAGCCTGCAATGCGCCGAAACAGCAAATATGGTTGACCGTATACAGAAATGAGATCTGTAATGATGAATCACCGCCGGCGAACATTAGGACGGGAGAATCCACCTGGGTCAGACACCGATCTAACCGGCAGGCTCACGGCGAAGCAAGTGATCCAGACGGTGATGCAACATCATTAGCGCCGGCACCAGCATCATCAGGATAACGGTGGCAAACAGTACACCCACCCCAAGGCTTACGGCCATCGGAATGAGAAACTGTGCCTGTGTACTCCGCTCAAGGATCAGGGGGAGGACTCCCAGAAAGGTGGTGACCGAAGTGAGCAGGATTGGACGAAAACGTGCCTTCCCGCCTTCCCAGATCGCCTCTTCCATGGGTACCCCCTCCCGCCTTCTTTCATTGATAAAATGAATCAGCACCAGCGAATCATTAATCACAATTCCGCTCAATGCCGTGATCCCAAACAAACTGAGCATGCTCAGATTCAGCCCCATAACGATATGCCCGATCAGAGCCCCGACAAACCCGAAAGGAATGACGGCCAAAATGATGAACGGCTGAACATAGGATCGAAAAGGGATGGCTAACAGCGCGTACATCACGAATAAAGCGATAATAAATCCTCTCGTCAGCGCATCCACCGCATCGGCCTGCTGCCGCTGCTCCCCTTCAAAACTTACGCGGAGGCCTGGAATATCGGACTGAATGGCAGGAATGACCGCCGATTCCAGTTCGCCGATGACGGCATTCAAGGTGTTCTGTTCCTCGTTCACATCCGCGGTGACCGTGACAATGCGGCGGCGGTCACGTCGATGGATGGTGGATGGTCCGGTGCCAAAGCGTGTTTCAGCAACTTCGCTGAGAGGAATTTCGGCTCCGACAGGGGTTCGGATACGGAGCCGCTGCAGATCTGCCGGCGTATTGCGCTCCTCTTCGGGCAGGCGAACCATCACTCGAATATCGTCTCTGCCTCTCTGAATACGCAGAGCCTCAGCTCCAAAAAAGGCATTCCGTACCTGCTGGGCCATATCCTCAAACGTTAACCCGAGGGGGCGCGACTCTGGAAGCAATTCTAACTGCACTTCGCGTTTTCCGCCGTCCTGATCATCGTCAATGTTAGAAACCCCCGCAATACCCGTCAATTCTTCACGAAAACGTGTTTTCGCCTGCTCCAGCGCCTCCGTGCCGGGCGCGGTCAGTTCGGCCCGAATGCTGCTTCCAAGCGAAATCAATGCAGACTGAAAGACGAGAGAGTTTACTCCAGAGACCTCACCAACCTTTTCACGCCACATCTCCTCAAACCTGAGTGCAGGGATCTTTCGTATTTCTGCACTGACCAGTTCAAAGCTGACCTCGCCCAGATGAGATTCGACAATGGTATGCTGGTCCGCCGCCATCGGATCTAATCCAAGGGAGGGCTGATCGCCGACAATGGTCATCGTATTGGTCACCAGAGGCGGGTGATTCGCGGGAAGTGTGGTTTGTAGATCGGCGGCGGCTTCATGCCCTTTCGCTTCCAGTAATTCAGCAATCTGCTGCGTTCGATCAGCCGGTGTGCCCAGAGGCATTTCGATACGTGCGGTTACAACCTCCCCTTCAATTTCAGGGATAAAAATGAACTGGATCAATCCCCCACGAACCAGAGCAAGCGAAAGGCAGATCGCAACCACCGAACTGGCCAGAACAAGGGCATAACGCCGTGTGGTGAATCGCAGCATCCGATCCAGTGGACCATGTATAAAGCGGTTCAGGCCCCGCGTCGTTGCAGACTGAATCAATTCCAGCCGTTGCATCATCCTGCCGGGGTTTTCCCTCCTCTTCATATGAGACAGATGCGCCGGCAGAATAAAGAGGGACTCAACTAGAGAAAACAACAGAACCGTAATGGCAACCGTCGGGATGGACTGCATTAACTTCCCCATTGACCCCGGTACAAAAAGCATCGGCGAAAACGCTGCGATGGTCGTTAAAACCGCGAAGGTCACGGGCGCACACAGACGCGTGGCTCCCTGAATTGCAGCACGCAGGGGGGGGACCCCACGCTCCTGCTCCCTGAATATATTCTCACCAACCACAATGGCATCATCAACCACAATTCCAATGGCAACAATGAACGCAAATAATGAGGTCATGTCGATGGAAACTCCCAGTAACGCCATCACGGTGAACGAGCCGATAAATGACACCAGAAGCCCCAGTGATGTCCATAAGGCCAAATGAAGATTCATGGACAAGACCAGAGCCAGTGTAACAAGTATGAAGCCGGCAATGCCATTTTTAATCAGGAGATTGAGTCGGCTTTTGAGGTAGTAATGTTCATTCCGCCATGTATCTATGGAAATTCCTTCCGGCACCCCCTTCCGAAAATCAGCCAGATACGCTTTTGTGGCTTCCGCAATATCAAGTACCCGCTCATCGCCCGTGCGGGAGACCGATACCAGCGCCGCCGGCTGCCCTCCAAATCGTGTAATCAGGCCCGCATCCCGAAATCCATCTGTGACGGTGGCGAGGTCGGCAACCCGGACGGCGGCACCGGTCGGGCTCGCCAGAACGATAATTTCCTCAAAATCTCCGGCCGTATAATTTTGCCCTTTGGAGCGAACCAGAATCTCTTCGCTGCGCGTATCCAGACTGCCACCGGGTAATTCCAGACTCCCGCGACGCACGGCCGCCGCCACGTCGGAAAGGCGCAGCCCATAGGCGGCCAGTGCATCTTCCGAAACTTCAATAGAGATTTCATAGTCCCGTACCCCCGTCAAACGCACAAACGAGATTTCGTCAAGCGCAGTCAATCCATCCTTGATCTGCTCTGCCAGTGCTTTGAGTGTGTGCTCGCTGACATCCCCGTAGATCGCAATCTGCAGAACATTTCTGCGGTTGGTTAATTCCCGCACCACCGGGCGCTCTGCTTCAGCAGGAAATGTATTGATGCGATCCACATTGTTCTTGATGTCACTGAGGGCCTTATCCACATCCGCACCCAATTTCAGGCTTACAGTCACTACTCCAACATTCTCCGCGGCAATGGAGGATATCTGATCAATGTCGTCTACGCCTTCAATCGCCTCTTCAATACGCCGTACCACCCCATCTTCCACCTCTTCAGGGGAAGCGCCTCGGTATTCCGTGCGGACTTCCACCGCGTCAAGGCTGGCCTCCTGAAAGACTTCCTGCGGGATTCTTGATACATTGAGAAGTCCGAGGAACAGAATCAGCAACATGAGCAGATTCGCTGCGACGCTATTTCGTGCCATATAGGCAATGGCTTTCTTCATGTCGGCAGGCTATATGCTTCTGACTAATCCATTTGGGTTCGTACGCGCATACCGTCCGTTACAACATCCAGCATGCTGGTGACGATCAGGTCTTCGCTGGTGATTCCATTCAGAACGTAGAGCGTGTCCTCCACTTCCTGAATCACTTCAATGGGCTGTGTATAGAGGCGATCTTCACGGATAATCCAAACGACATCACCGTCTCTCAGACTTTCACGCGGCAGTGTGTAGTATCGCTCATAATGTCGCCCTTCCAGATATGCGGTCACAAATGTGCCCACAAGAAGAGGTGGACGCACATCACTGTTTTCGTAGGGTCGCTGCACGCGGACAATCACATTGAGCGTCCGCGTGGACGCATCCAGGGCCCCTTCCGTACGATGTATCATGCCCATCCATTCATGCTCTGTGCCGCGGTTACGGGCTACAAGTCTGGCATGTGCAGTTCCACGGGCCAGTACGTCACCAAGGAGTGTTATATCCCGACCTGCGATCGGCACATGGATCTCGACGGCATCTGTTCCATAAAAGGAACCGACCACCTGCCCCGGTCCTATGAACTGCCCCAGATCCGCTCCCTTATTTCGTAACTGTCCGTTGTACGGGGCCGTGATCCGTGTCCTTTTCAGGCGTATCTCTGCATCCCGCAGACGTGCCTGTGCTCCCTGAAGCTGGGCGGCCGCCGCCTGCCAATGCGGCTCTTTGAAGACAAGGCTGCCGAGTTCTGTGCTGTCAACCTGCCTTTGTATGCCGGTTCGACGTTCCAGGCGATCCCACTCCTGCCTTGAAATTTTCATTTCCTCTTCGGCTCTCAGCAGATCAAATTGTCGCTGTACGACCTCGGCCCGTGCTACGGTGACGGCATTGGCATAATCTGTGGAATCAATTCGGAGGATTTCCTGCCCCTGACGGAAAGTGCCCCCCGTAACAAATTCCTTTGCCACCCAGGTGATCCTTCCTGAGACCTCGGCAACCAGCGTAACTTCCCGAAGTGGTTGAACGGTTCCGTTACCGCGTATCGTAACATGCCCTCCCTGTACGGTGGGAACAACCGTCGAAACAAACGGGAGAACAGATTCCGATACCGTTTCCGGCGTGCCAGAACGCCGTTGAGATAGTACAACCGTCAGAACGATTGCACCTCCAATGATGATGCTCCCTGCAATAAGTACAAGTCTTCTTCTAGCCATGACCGCTATATGTGCATAAATGATTACATGAGAGAAGATTCTATGGTGTTTCAGAATCAACCGGTTCGTCTTCGTGAATCCAGGTTCCGCCGAGAGACCGGTGCACGGCTAAACGGGCATCCGCCAAGGCGCGGCGGGATTCTGTGAGTGCCATTTCTGACATAACAAGGTTGCGCCGGGCATCCAGAAATCCCAGATAATCGCCCGTCCCCCGAAAATAGCGAAGTTCCTGAATATGGACTCGGTCACGGGCCGAAGTCTGGGCGGCGGAGAGAAATGCATGGCGCTCCTTCAGTTTTCCATAGTGTACGAGCGATGCCTCTACATCCCTGAAAGCCATCAATACAGTCTTCTCATACTGGGCAGCCAGTTGTTCGTACTGGGCCCAGGCGACCTTAATATTCGCCCGTATCTTTCCGGCATTGAATACCGGAGCGGTCAGGCCGGAACTGAAAAGCCAGAAGTTCTGGCTGGTCTGAACAATATCGGACAGCACACTGCTTTGGGTACCCGCCGCTCCTGTCAATGAAAAACTGGGAAACCGGGCCGCGCGTGCGACTCCGATGCGCTCCCGGGCGGCTTCCAGGCGCTGAAATGCCGCAACTACATCCGTGCGCTCCTGTAGTAAATCGGAAGGCAGTCCACCCGGTATGTCCTCCATTGCATAGGCATAGGCGTTTTCGGGAACAAGCAAAGTGTCCATCGGCATCCGGTAGCGCCCTAGAAGCAGGGCAAGCTGCCCCCGGGCGGCATCCAGTTGGCTTTCCAGAACGGGCAGGTCTGCTTTTGCAGCATGAAGATCTTGCCGGGCGGCATGGAATTCCAGGGGAGATGCCAGTCCCCGTTCGTACCGGTCAGACAGGATCTGCGCACGTTCTGCGAGGATGTTTATGTTTTCCTGTGTCAATTCGAGCGTATGCTGCCGGGCGGCAATTTCAAAGTAGGTGGCAATCGTCTCACCGATAATCCCCAGAAGTACGGTACGCATGTCCGACTGCGTCGCAAAAAACTCCTGCAGGGCTGCCCTCTTCGTGCCTCGCACCCGTCCCCAGAAGTCCATCTCATAGGCAAACCCAAGTGAGGCGCTGTAGGTCGTAATTTCAAACCGGTCAGGAAATACAGGTCCTCCCGGCACATTGACACGATCTCCGATCTGCCCCCCAATCCCTGTATTGGAGGGAGTATCCTGCTGCTCCCGCCGCGCAGACAGTTCCACAGACGGAAACTGGTCTGACCGTGCGATGCGAAATTGATTTTGCAACTGAGTTACACGGGCCACAGCCACATGAAGATCCAGATTTCGTACAATGACAGAATCCACCAACTGATTCAGATATGGATCTCCGAAACCATGCCACCAGTAGGGCTGTGCATCCTGATCGGCAAGTACAGCGGCTTCAAATTTTTCAGGAAGTGGCGGTGCGGGATTCTCCAGATGCGGTGCACTCGAACACCCGGCAAACATCATCACGGCAAGCAGGCCTGCTGCAAACAAAGAACGCACATGCCAGAACGGACACGCCTGGTCACCACATGTATACCTCATTGACGTAGAGATAAAACCCAAAAAATGAACAGCAGGGTTACCTTTCCCTCGGTTCAATGTTCCAACAGTACAAGCATCCGGTGGGCCGGGCATTAAGGATCAGGAGTACAAAATCATCCAGCGTCTGAGATTTGACGGGAACACATGCAGCCCATAATTGTTCACCCTGCGAGAAAGCGGGGTACGGAATGTGATCATCAATCGTATCCCAATCTTGAAAATAACTGTCAACCATGACCTTACTGGAATCTTAGAAGTGTAAGTAAAGACTTGTCGCTGAACATCTAACCAGAGTCTTTTCATCAAAAAGATCCGCTCATTTCGTCATTGAGATAAATTGGAATTTGGTTGTGTCCCCTGTGACAGTTTAATGATGATGCTACCATGGTAAATCCTAATGTTGAAATCAATCAAAGCGGTTTCCCCCCCCCCCCAGTGTTATTCCAGCCAATTATCAGCCAGGCCACGCAAAAGCACTCCAAAAGAACCGGGCCTTAGCTGATCTGTATATTCACCATACGACCATTGGTGATCCTGAACTGGATCCAATCATAGAAGAATGTTCGTCCGTATTGAAGCCGGATAAATTTAACCGGTTTGTGCGGGCCGGTATTGAGCAGAAGGAAGAGTTTCTGGTTGGAGCGCCCGACAGTTTGCGGGAATTCTTTCACAAGGTAGACAACACGAAGCCATCCTGGCTGAACTACGAATCATTTCGACCTTCATGCCGTGTGGTCTACAAAAATGCAGGCCTGGTGCTTGCCGCTTTTGTTGCAGGCGTTCTTGTGGAGGGGTTTTCAACGATGATTGCCAAGTCTTTCCGGATTACGGGAAGAGTTGGTTCAAAGAATACCAAGCGGCGACTAGGCTACAATTCCCGACATCTACTTGAAATGTTTTATCCTGATGGCATGCTGCGGCCAAACGACGGATTCAAAATGACTCTGCGCATCCGCTTCGTTCATGCCAAGGTGCGCTACCTGCTCAACCATTCCGATGAATGGGATCACGAGGCTTGGGGGCACCCCTTGAGTGCCGCTCATCTAGGCTACGCCATTTCGGTATTTTCCATGCGCACTCTGCATTTCTCCAAGCTCCTGGGGGTACGATTCAGCAAGAAGGAGCAGGAAAGTTTTATGGACACATTCCGCTACGTAGGGTACCTGTTCGGGATCCCGGATGCCATCCTGTACGAGAACAAAAAAGAGGCCAAACAGATCTTCAAGATCGGTCTGTTGTGTGAACCGTATCCGGATGAGGACTCAGTCTATGTAGCCAATCAACTGGTCCGTGCTGTACCCCTGGTTGTAGGAATTGAAAATGCGGAAGAGGCGGAAGAGCAGATCAAATTGGGGTACGCCCTTTCCCGGGTCCTCATTGGGCGAAAACGGGCAGATGCTCTGCAGTTCCCGAACTATAACGGATTCATTGCCCTCCTGTTGTTCCGCAGCCGCATATTCCTTGAGAGCGTGCTCAAGGATACCCGGTTCATAAGGAGGAAAAATTTTTTGGAGTTATTGGGAATTTCCTCGTTTGACGAAATCATAGGAATCAGTTATGAACTGCCGACCCATGTTAAGGACGCTTTATCTCAGGAATGGTAATAAAGGGGAGCCTCAACGGTCAAATTCCAGAAGCAATTCGCAAAATGCCGCAGACTTAGCTGGTACGACTGGAATTGACTTGAAGAAAAACCGCCATCAACGCAGGCAGAAGCAGCATCAGAAGCCCGGTTGCAATCATGATACCAATCCCGAGTGATGCCGCAAACGGGATTAGGAACTGTGCCTGAATTGCGGGTTCCAGAATAAGTGGAGTAAAGGCAAGAAAGGTCGTCACGGAGGTCAGCATAACGGGACGGAAGCGACTTTTCGCCCCGTCAATAATTGCCTGCCTGGGTGCAGTGCCGGCCTGGATGCGCCGGTCAATTGCATCCATCATTACCAAAGCATCGTTCACGATGACCCCGCTGAGTCCAAAAAATCCCAGAAAGGAAGCAGCGCTGAGCGGGATTGCAAGAATCAGATGACCAAGGATCACCCCAATCAGTCCAAATGGGATGATGGCCATCACCATAAAGGGCTTGCGATAGGATCGTAACGGAATCGCCAACAGAGCGAATATTGCCAGCATCGCAAGGATGAATCCGCGATTCAACGCATCCAGAGACTCCAGTTGCTCCTGCTGTTCTCCACCGAAGGAGTAGGTTAACTCGGGATCGGCATTGGTCAGTTTTTCGAGAAAGGTATCTTCCAGAATCTCATTGGCCTGCCCCCCGGAAATCACCTCATCATTCACATCGGCCGTCACGGTGATAATTTGTTGTCCATCCTTGCGCCGAATCACGGGAGAGGATGTCCCCATTGTAATCGTAGCCACCTGATTGATGGGCACTTTCCTGTCTGTCGGGGTTTGGATCAGGTATCGCTCCACATCGGTGATGGCTTCCCGCTCGCCGGCAGGCAACCGGGTATAGACACGAATTTCTTCCTCTCCCCGCTGCAGCCTCACGGTCTCTACCCCGAAAAAGGCTGCCCGAACCTGCTGTGCAAGATCTTCAACCGTCAGGCCGAGTGTACGCGCGGCTGGTTGCAATTCCAGTTGAATCTCCCCGATCCCGTGTGCATGATCGGACCGGATATCAAAGATGCCTGCCACGCTGTACAGATCATTGACGACCGAGTCGGCTGCGCTGGCGAGATGCTCTGGATCTGGATGCGAGAGAACGACTTCCACCGGATTCCCAAGATTGATAACTTCTCCGCTGAATGCGATTCCCTGCACATAGGGGAGAACTCCCACCTCCTCCCGCCAGGCCTGCACGACCGCAGTGGTTGATAGATCACGGTGCTGGGCCCCCAGCAGTTTAAATTCTACACTGGCAATATTGGAGGGCGGATTCATCGTAGGAGCCGGATTAAGCCCTCCGCCTTCCACCCGGGGCCCCTGCCCAACCACAATCGTCACTCCCTCCAGCAGCGAAGGTGTCCCTTCGGGAGTTTGCTGATTCAGGCGCTCCAGCACGCGCTTTCCGGCTGCCTCCAGTTCCTGAGCAACTTCCAGTGTTCGTTCTGCAAGTGTGCCTTCCGGCATTTCAAGTGAGGCCGTGACAAAATCTCCCTCAATTCCTTCGGTAAGGGTTGTCGGAATGATACCTGCCGGCACGAATGATACGCAAAGCACAAATAAGCCGATTGCCCCTGCCACAATAATTGCAGGAGAATCCATGGTAAAGTGAAGTGCTCGATTCAGAGGGCCCTGCAGAAACCGATTGAGCCACTGATCTGCGAAGGTCCGGGTACGGAAAAAGAACCGGTCAATTGCACTGGACGGTGTCCACTCCGGCCCCGGCAGGTGAACTAGATGCCTCGGCAGAATGAAGAGAGCTTCAACGAGTGAAATAAAAAGCATTCCGATAATGATTACCGGTAATGCAAACCAGATCTCTCCAATGCCACCTGGAATGAAAAGCAGGGGAGTGAACGCGGCCACGGATGTAAAAACTGCGAAGGTTAGCGCCGTCTTAATTCTTCGTGTCCCTTGGATTGCCGCAACGATTCCAGGGAGTCCCGTCATACGGCGGGCGTAAATTTGCTCTGCCACAACAATGGCATCATCTACAATAATACCAATCGCCAGAACGAATGCAAACAGTGACTGGGTATTGAGCGCAAGATCAAACCAAAGCATGATTGAGAGCGCCCCGAACCCGGAAGTGATCAGGCCGAGAATTACCCAGATTGCAAGCCGGATCTCAAGAAAAAGAGTCAGTGCAAGAAATACCAGCATGAGTCCAAGAAGACCATTCCGGACCAAAAGGTCAACACGCTCCGCATAAATTGGGGATTCATCGTTCCAGACATTGATCCCAATCCCATCAGGAAATGAGGGCAGGATTGTGTCTTGAATATGTTCATTTACGGCTTCCGAAATTTTCTTCACATTCTCTCCCTCTCCCCGAAAAATCTCAACGAAAACGGCTGGCATGCCCTGATGACGAACCATGATATTGGAATCTTCAAAGCCGTCCTGAATTGTGGCGATGTCTCGGAGACGCAGTGCAGTACCGTCGTTTTGAGCGACCACCACCACCTCTTCAAAATCAAGTTGATTATAATTCTGCCCCATGGTCCGTACACGAACTTCGGCCTCCCTCGTCTCAATGCTGCCGGCCGAAAGATCAAGGGATCCCTGACGCACAGCACGGGCAATATCTTCCAGAGTTAAGCCGAGTGCACGCAATGTCGTAAGTGGTACTTCAATTGAGATTTCATCCTTCTTCGTGCCGTTGACCTCAACAATAGATACATCCGGTAGAGTCTTTAATTCTTTTTTAACCTGATAGGCTAGTTCCTTCAGTGCTCGCTCGCTGGTATCCCCGAAAAGGAGCAGACGGATCACACTGCTTCGGTTGTCCATTTCCCGAAACTGTGGACGCTCGGCGGAAGCCGGAAAAGACTGAATTTTTCCCACCACCGCCTGCACTTCATCCATCATGTCGCTGATCTCCGTTCCGCTCCGGAACTGAATTCTTACAGACGCGGCTCCGGGGGCGGCCAGAGATCGGATGGTTCGGACATCCTCAAGGGTCTCAACCTGCTCCTCAATCTTTGCGATAATAGATTCTTCCACCTCTTCGGGGGAGGCTCCAGGATAGGCCATAAAGACTTCAATCATATTGAAGGAGACCGTTGGCCAGGCCTCCCTGTCCAGTCCACCAAGGGACACAAGACCGAGGGCGAGGATGCCGAACATCAACAGATTGGGCGTGATCCGGTTGCCCGCCATGTAGGCGATGGGCCCGGGCGGCTCACTACCATAGGAGACTTGCCGGTTCATAATCCAGTCCGCACCGTCATACCGTCAATGGCAGTCTGAATTCCACTGACTACGACTGCCTGCCCTTCCGCCAGTTCTCCCGTCACAAAAACCTCATCCTTCAAGCGCTGCAGCACCTGTACCGGAACCCGACGGATCCTGGTATCAAGCACAACCCAGACCTCATTGTTGGGTCTGAGTGCTGAGCGCCGGATTCTAAAATACGGTTCCGGGGCGGCCCCGTCAATTTCGACCTCCACAAATTTCCCGACCAACAGGGGCGGGAAATTATTTGATGGAGCAGGATTCACGGCCCGACCGGATGTGAACGGGGCCGGTACCCGGATGACTACTTCAATCGTACGTGTCTCTTGCTCCAGAGCTGCCTCGGCACGATCAACATAGCCCGTCCATAAGTACACATTATTTCCATACTTAGCACTCACGCGGGCGGTGATCCGCCTACTGTTCGTCCCAGGTTCCAATTTCCAAAGATCCGGTATCAGCGCTGCGCTCTCGTCTGGAAGCGGTACCACGACTTCCACCGCATCAACCGCATACAGGCGTCCGACACTTTGACCTGCTGCCACAAATTCTCCCACCGCCACGGATTCGCTGACTACTGCCGCAGAGAAGGGACTGTAAATGGCGGTGCGGGAAAGGCGCAATTCAGCTTCTGCAAGATCTGTCTGGTCTCGTTTCAGTGCAGTTCGGGCGGCTTCTATTTGCGGTTCCCACAGAGCCAGAGGGCTGGGGAGTTCTGGATCTTGATTGCTCTCCCGGTTTTCGAATTGAATTTTAGCCAGATCGGCCTCCGTGGTCACACGCATCAATTCTACTTTCTGGGCGGCTACATTTGCCTTCGCACGATCTACCTGACCTAAATAGTCGGCATCATCAACCCGAAACAGGATGTCGCCTTCGGGAATCTGTCCGCCGCTCTGGAATGCGGGATTCACCCATACGATCCTTCCAGAGACCTCTGCGGTCACATTCACTTCAGCATGTGCGCGAACGATGCCTCCGCCATGGACTGGAATCGGTCCATCTCCATTGGTTACAGTGGTTGTGCTCACAAACGGGACACGTGACGGAACTGCCTGACGAGCCGTTTCAGGTCTTTGGGCAATAAGAACGGCAGCCACGGCTATACATCCAATGAGGATGGCGGCGGCGACGACAAAAGTAAGTTTCTTGCCCATTGCGATGATTCAGGTTTGATTGGACTTTGCTATATTTTCCAGATATGCTGAAAACTAAGGGAAATTGTCCTTCTGAACCCACAGCAAACAAAAATTTCGGGAAATCGTTTCACGGTTAACTTTTCTGTATAGCCGTGTTAAAATCTGAAAAATCCGCACAGTCCATATGGAGGTGAGTATGCTCAATCAAATTCCGTCATTTCCCGAGGGATGGTACTTCGTGACCAGTCGAAAGAATCTGCTTGAAAAGAAGTTAATCCGTAAGATCTGGATGGGGGAGGAAATTGTTGTCTGGTGCAATGACGCGGGTGATGTGTGTGTAGCGGATGCATTCTGTCCGCATCTGGGTGCAGATTTGGGCCCTGAATCTGGGGGACGAGTACGAAACGGCCGTCTGGTCTGTCCTTTCCATGGATTTGAGTTTGAAACAGGTGGCAGTTGTGTCTCTACTCCTTTCGCTCCACCTCCGAAAACGGCGAAGTTAAAGCTCTATGACATGTGGGAGATGAACGGGATGATCTTTGCCTGGTGGGGAATTAATGGACGTCCCCCACAATGGAATCTGCCGGAACATCAGGATACTAGGGGGGACTGGACGGATCTTGCATTTGAAACCATTCGATTCCCCGGACATCCTCAGGAAACGACGGAGAACTCCGTAGACTTGGCACATTTACGATATGTGCACGGCTTTGAAAATGTGAAGCGAATGGAGCCGCTGAAAATAGATGGGCATTACCTTCGGAGCCATTTTGAACTCGTTCGATCCCAGAATGTGGGTGGGCTGAAGATCCATCTTAATGTCTGTGCAAAAGCGGAGATCTATGGGCTTGGTGTCTCTAATGTGACCATCCACGAAAGATCCATTGACATGCACATCAAATTCTACATGTTTACGACTCCGGTAGATGGGAAATATGTTGATGTTGTGCTGGCCACGCAGGTGAAGCAGTTGCGCAAACCGAAGCGGGCAATTATTGGAATGGGATTTCTGCCAGTGAGTTTTCGAACCAGCCTCATGAACAGGTTGGTTCTATTTTTTCACAAGAAGGAGGTAATGGATGATGTCTTTATCTGGCAGAACAAGAGATATGCCACACAGCCGCGATTGTCCAAGTCAGACGGCGAAATCGGAAGATATCGCCGCTATTGCAGACAATTCTATCCATCATAATTCCTCAGGAATTCAGCCGTTAGAATATGATACGACCGAAAAATCGTTGGTAAAACGAATAAATGAAGTTCTTGAAAAACCAATCATCCATGCTAAAAAATGTGCACACATCCGTATTACCCAGATGAAGTGACTCCCTTGAAATTCTGAATCCCAATCCTCAACCATGATCATGGCTTCAGTGAGCAGGACCTGTTCCGGGCAAGGTGTCCAGAATGGGTCCATTGATCCACAAAACAAATAAAATGACTACCCTATTGTCAAAATCTTCCCGATCAAGGGAGATTTTGCGGAAAAAGCAAACCTGGAACTTCAACAAGGTTTGCGCATAGAAGTGACCGATTCAAACAAAAATCAATTGTCATCCATTGAATATTCTGATAGATGTGATCTGAACAGACAGGATCGCCGTATCTTAGCCGCAGGCGGGCAGTCGGAGATTCCTCTGGAGGCGTTCTTATCCTGTTTTCGTTGGTCTGATCGAAGACTGCCACAAATTACTGGAGCATCTTGCAAAACCCCCAATCTTGAAAGTTTTGGTTTACCTGAGTGTAACCAAGAGTGCTTTTTTGTCTGGATGATTCGTTTTGCAAGAGCCTCACAGGGTTGTTATTCCCGTTATTTCTTCAAACGTTCGTTCCAAATGTTACCCGTAAACTGAAAAATGAGTACAGACACCCGTTCCTTTGAAATTAGCCTTGCAGAAGAATTAATTCTTCTCATGCTAAACGAGAAAACCGGCTATCTGGAAATTGCACCCGGCTGGAATTTTGCCTGTACCATGGCAGGAACGATCATTGCCGATCTTGCACTCAGGAACCGAATTGATACAGACTTAAGTGCCCTTTATTTGTCTGACCCTACTCCGACCGGAGATGAACTGTTGGATCTTACACTGCAGGAAATCACAGAATCCAAGGAGAAGGGGGAAGTTCATGACACGCAGTACTGGATTGAACGAAATTCAGTCAGATCGGATCAAATCGTTAGTACTACGTTGCGAAGCCTGGTTGAAAAGGGGATCCTGAATCGCGAACTTGGCAGATTTTTCAGTCTCAGCAAGTCAGTTTTGCGGACGGGCACCTATCCCAGCGTATCCGTCATGCAGCGAGAAGCAAAGACACGAATCTTTGATGTAATATTCAGGACAAACATTCCCGACCCGAGAGATGCAATTTTAATTGCCTTAATGCATGTCATTGAGGGGTTCAAGTTTTTGCTTGAAGAGGAAGACTATCAGGATGCAGAGGATCGGATTGAATTACTTGCCAAACTTGACCTTGTGGGTCGAACGGTTGCTGCAGCGGTCGAGAACAGCACCGTCCAGCCTAGGCGGAAGGCCGCCCCGATCAAACCCATTCCGAATGTTAAAGTAGTTGACATTTTTCGCCATCGAGACTTTCTTGATGGACATATTGCAAGGGGATTACAACGTATCCATGCTAAATATGGATCCGTCGTGAAAATGCCCTTCAAAATGAAGGGATTCCCTCTTTATGCTGTGATGGGTGCGGATGCCAATCAGTGGGTCCACAAACATTCCCGATTTTACTTTCGAACCAAGGAGTATATCGGGGATCTTGAGAAAGAATTCGGTTCTACTACAACCTTGCCAGGATCCGACGGCGCAGATCATTATAGAATGCGCAAGACGATAAAAGGAGCCTATGCCCGTTCTGCACTTGGAAACCGTCTACCCGAATTGTATCGCCATAACAGATCCTCCATAAAAGAATGGAAAAAGGGGGATGTCTTCTCGATGACCCCTACGCTCAGAACGTTGGCCAGTGCTCAGGTCTCAAACCTGTCCACAAGTGTAGACTGTACCCATTTCTCCGAAGAGCTGCTAGACTACGAACATCGTGCATTGATTACGCGAGTGGCAGGCGGTTTACCCCCATTCATGATGCGAACCCCTAGAATGAGGCGTTACAGAAAGCGGGTAACTGAACTCAGGGAGATGATCATTGCCTCACACACGCCAGGGCAGCGAAAGGGACAGCCCGTTGATATTCCAGACAAATTTATGGAATTACACAGGAATGACCCCCAACTTCTTTCAGAAACAGATTTAACCTTCTCGTTCGTCTCCATCATGGTCGCAAGTATATACATGGGGGCAGCCATTGCCTTTGTACTCTACTGTATGCTGAAGAATCCAGAAATATACGATGGTGTCTATCAGGAAGCGAAAAAACTTTTCGGCAGTGGACGTATCCCCGAAGAGAAAGATTTTTGCTTCAGAAATGCCGACATTACATACCGCCTTATCATGGAGACCACCCGTATGTATCCCGTGATACCATGGCAGATCAGAGGAGTAGTGAACCGATGCTCCTATGACGGTTATGAAATCCCTCCAGAGTCGCGGGTACTCATTGGCAGCACCGCCCCCCACTATGATGCAAATCTTTACAAAGATCCAGACAAATTTGATATAGATCGCTATTTGCCGGACCGTGCAGAGCATAAGCAGCCTGGAGCCTATGCACCATATGGTCTAGGGACTCATACCTGCCCCGGGCAGCGCCAAACGGATCTACAGTTAGCAGCAAACATCATGCTCCTTGCATACCATTTTAAGATGGAGTTGGCCCCGGAAAACAGGGAACTCAAGATCAATCCATTTCCATCCTGTGCACCAAGAAAAAACCTCAAATTTCGCATTAACGAAATTAGAAATCCCATCCCCAGTGCATAAAAATTCGTCAGTCTGTTTCTAGTGAGAATTCAGATTGAATAGCCGCGCTGGGATGTGATACGGTCTGTCCTTAACAGTCAGGGAGCCCACCTTCTGGTTCTGCATCCTTTGTGTTCGAGACCAAATTAGTCTAGGGGATGCTCAACTCAGCTTTTCCCGCTGAGGATCTGCTGCGCGGCATGGGTTCCACTGCGGATACAGTCTGGGATGCCCACGCCATCCAGATAATTTCCCGCAAGATGGAGACCCGAATGCGAATCCAGGATCTGACGAATTTTCCTGATCCGCTTTAGATGTCCAATCGTATACTGCGGGAGTGCTCTGGGGAAACGATACACCCGGGTAAACTGAGGATCCGATGTGATCCCCAGTGCCTGATTCATCTCTGCACATGCCTGTGCAAGTAAAGCACTGTCGGTCAGTTTTGTGGTGCGCAGATAAAGCCTGAACAGCAGATGCCCGTCCGGGGCACGTCCTGCAAGTTTGGTCCCGCTCCAGGTGCATGCGGCGACCGAAGTGCCCGGACTTGCAGCAACCAGATGACCGTATCCGTTCAGCGGCCTGGGCGAATCGGTCCGGCGGTAGGCCAAATGGACGATGGTGCCTGCATGACAGGGAATTTGCCGAAGGAGTTCTCTCAATTCCGGGACTGCGGTACGAATTACATCTGCCGCACTCCAGGCAGGTACGGCTAGAATGACATGGGTCGCCGACAGGGAAGGATGTCCCTCTATGCTGATCTTCCAGTCCGTATCGGTTTTGCTTATATTCTTCGCCTTGTGTCCAGTGCAGATCCGGTCTTCATTGCCTGCAGCCAGTGCATGAATGATTGAACTTAGTCCATCAGGAAGACTTAGAAGGGAGGTCGTGGGATGCCGAACTGATGTTCGGTCCATTCCGAGGAGGATGCTCCCATACCGGGATTCAATATTCACGATATGCGGCAGGAGTGCCATCACACTGAGTTCCTGGGCATGCCCCCCGGCTAGTCCACCAAGGAGCGGTTCTATCAGATTAAGGAAAGCTTCCCTGCCAAACCGTCTGCTGAAGAAGTCCGCAACCGATTCATCTGCCTCATCCGTCTTTGGCGGGATCAGCAGTTCAGCAAGTATGCGCAACTTTCCCTGAATACTGATCAGTGGCGAACGAAGAAGCGGGCTGATCCGGCCCGGCACCAGACCACTCATCCCCTCGGGCACGGGATACAATTCCTGCCCCCGTCTCAGGTACGCGCCCCGCTGCTTTTCGTTTGGCTTCTGAAGGGAGAGTCCCAGCGCCTTGCACAACTGCACAGCCTCCGGCTTGCGAGCCAGAAATACATCCGGCCCATGCTCCATCAGGAAGCCGTTAAAATGTTCCGTATGGATACACCCTCCCAGCCGCTCACCTGCCTCCAGAAGTACAATTTCGGGAGGATGGGGAGACTGCCGCAGCGCCCAGGCAGCACTCAATCCCGTAATACCGCCCCCGATGATCACGACACGTCTCATGCAGCCAGCCAGCCGGCATGTACAGCCTGTTCACGGATCCGCCGTACCAGCGTTTCAACAAAAAGGGGATCACTGTTGAGCGAGGGGGGGCGCTCAAGTCGCATATTGTGTTCTTTTGCCACCGCCTGTGCTTCGATGTCAATATCATAGAGCACCTCCACATGATCCGAGACAAACCCCACCGGGATGCTGATCACATTCCGAATGCCCTTATCGGCTAATTCAACCAGATAATCCTCTAACTGCGGCCCGAGCCACGGCTCCGGACTTCGCCCTTCAGACTGATAGCACCAGGACCATTGCGTTTCATTCAATCCGCTTGCCTTTGCGATGAGCGCGGCGGTTTCGAGGCATTGCACGGGATAGGGATCGTTTTCCTGAACAATCCGCGTAGGCAGGCTGTGTGCGCTGAACACCACATGCACCTGATCCCGTTCCTCTTCCGAAAATCGTGCCAGCCCAATATGCACCCGTTTCGCGAATGCATCAATCAGGCCCGGATCATCGTGATAACTGTGAATATGAGAGAATTCAATGTCTCCATGGTAGAAGTCAAGGCCTGCATGGATCTTCTTCTGATACTTCGCAATACTCATCCCGCTGTACTGGGGGGCTAGAACGATACTGACGGATCGGCGGACTCCGTCTTCAACCATCTGTCCGACGGTTTCTTCAATCCAGGGAGCCCAGTGTCGCATCCCCAGATAGGGTTTAAACTTCTGGGGCTCTCCGAGTGGGTTCAGGAGTTTCATCACATCGGAGGTGGTTTCCCGGGTCAGCTCTAAGAGGGGAGACGATCCACCAATCAACCTGTAATTGCGTGTGATCTCCGCAATCACTGCTTTGGATGTGGTGCGGCCGGCACGAATATCCGCCAGATAGCCCGGTATATCTTCCAGACGATCCGGGCCTCCATAGGCCATGAACAAAATACCAACCGGGGATTCGGAATTAGTTTCCATGATCATAACTGTGTACGTAGTCCACCAGTCGCTTTACATTTTCCAAAGGGGTTTGCGGCAGAATCCCGTGTCCAAGATTGAAGATATGGCCGGAGCATCCTGCCACACGCTGCATTACATCCCGGGCATGGGGGAGCAGTTCTCGCCACGGGCCGAGGAGTGTACAGGGGTCTAAATTTCCCATGACGGGTTTGCTCACCCGCCGAGACGCTTCATTGATAGGGATTCGCCAGTCCACTCCGATCACATGACCGCCCGCCGCTGCGACCGACTCCAGATAGGGGGCCGTATTCGTACTGAAGTGAATCACTGGCCCCTTCGCTTCAACCGCTGAAAGCACCCGATGACTATAGGGTTGAATATAACGCTCATAATCATATCGGCTAAGTGCCCCGACCCATGAATCAAAGAGTTGTATACAGTCTGCACCGGCCTGAATTTGTGCACTGAGATAGTCAATGGTCAGACCAGAGAGTTTGATCATGAGCCGATCCCAGGCCGCCGGCTGGTGGTACATGAATCGCTTCGTGTGCGCAAAATTGCGTGTAGCCCCGCCTTCAATTGCATAACTGGCCATGGTAAAAGGGGCCCCTGCGAACCCGATCAGGGCCAGGCCCCGTGCATCCAGTTCCGGGCGGACAAGCCGGATTGCATCTAGCGTTGGGGCCATCGTTTCCCGGGCGGGAGGAACCCGAAGCATGTCGACGGCTTTGGGAGTTCGGAGCGGGTTCTCAATGGAGGGGCCATGGCCGGGGACAAACGTAAGATCCAACCCCATCCCCGCCAGCGGAGGTAGAATATCTGAAAAAATAATGGCCGCATCCAACTCAAAGTGCTGCAAAGGGAGGAGGGTGATTTTGGCGGCAAGTTCGGGGGTTCGGATCGCAGTTTCCATAGAATGCTGCCGGCGCAGTGCACGATACTCCGGCAGATACCGGCCGGCCTGCCGCATGATCCAGATCGGGGTGCAGTCTACCGCTTCGCCGCGGCATGCAGACAGAAATCGTTCATATCCAGTCATGAAAGAAACGTTTAGGGATTCTATCCGGTCAGGAAGCGGAAGACTGCCAGAGCGCACGCCCGACAAAGAAAGGACCCAGACTGCTCAGGTAGCGTGAGGTCTGCTGAGTCCTGCGCATCCGTTCGATAATCGCTGACAGTGGGTGTAAATCCTTGCTCAGAAGCCCCACCACAAAATCGTTGTCATTTTGGTCCAACCCGTGACAGGCAAGCCGGATATCATGGGCATGATCACTGCGCCCGTACGCAAGCCCGATCCCGCCGTGCTCCATAAGAATTTTTCGACGCTCCTCCGCATTTAAGTGTTCAAAATCACCCGAACGGCGAAGCGGATACCAGATCGCCCACGGCCATGCGGGATTGCAGACATACCGCCTTGGGCGGTCAAACAAAGTCTCCACCAGATCATTTTCGTATCCAATTGCGTAGGTGCGACCGACCATCGTCCAGTCGGTGCGGCACTGTAAGTCCTTAAACCCGCTATCCTGCAGGAAGGATTGAAGTTCGGTCACGAAAAACCGGGGATCTTCGGCAACCGTCAACAGGCCAACCCCGCTAGGGTCATGGAGACTGGAGTACAACGCACCACAGAAACCGGCTCTCTCCATCTGAGAAATCAGAGTCCCGGGAGGTACACTTAATCCCGTAAAAATCAGGAGTTGTATGTACAATCGGCCATCATGATAAATGGTGCGTCCCTCCGCATCCTTCCCTTTTTCCCGAAGATCCACTCCGATCTTTCGATTTTCCTGTATATCAATGGCCATTTACGGTATGGAATGATGTAGCCAGCGAGCCGCTTCCAGCGCATGATAGGTAATCACCGTCTGAGCTCCGGCCCGGCGGATACTGGTCAGAACTTCAAGGGTGGCAGCGGATTCATCCACATAGCCCTGTGAAGCGGCGGCTTTCAGCATCGCGTACTCTCCACTTACATTATATGCCATCAGCGGCACCTGGGGCCAGCGGTTACGAATCTGGCGAATGACATCAAGGTAGGCCAGCGCGGGTTTCACCATAATCATATCTGCTCCCTCTTCAATATCCAGCGCAACTTCCTGTAAGGCTTCCTGTGCATTGCAGGGATCCATCTGATGGGTTTTTCGATCTCCAAACTGCGGTGCTCCACCTGCGGCATCACGGAACGGTCCATAGAAGGCGGATGCATACTTAACACTGTAGGACAGGATGGATACATCCTGATGGCCTGCCGAATCCAGTTCATTCCGGATGGCGCTCACCTGATGATCCATCATTGCACTGGGTGCGACAACATCTGCTCCACTGTCTGCATGAATACGGGCCATTTCAGCGAGGAGGGGGAGTGTATCGTCGTTGGACACTCTGCCGTCATGAATCACACCACAGTGCCCGTGAGATGTGTAGGAACAGATGCAGACATCGGTCATGAGCACGAGCTTCACCCCGGCATTCTTGAGCGCCTGAAGGGTTCTCGGTATGACTCCCGATGCAGACAGGGCCGGGGTCCCGGCGGCATCCTTGAATTCAGGGATCCCAAAAAGAAGAATCCCGCTCACCCCCGCTTCTTCCGCCTCCCGTGCTGCCTCCAAAGCGCCCTCTACGGTATACCGGAAGATACCCGGCATTCCTTTGATCGGGCCTTCCTGATCATGGGTCACAAAAACAGGATAGATAAAATCTGCAGGAGACAACCGGGTTTCCTGCACCATTCGGCGCATGGCACCGGTGACGCGCAACCGTCTTGGACGTTTATGTTTACTGGTGTTCTTCAAAGTATTCTTCCAGAGCCGTCAAGAGCCCCTTGGTGGTGTATGTTTTTGCGATAACGGCAACCTTGAGCCCGGCACCCGCCGCGACCTGAGCCGTAATCGGACCGATGCAGGCTGCAGGGACGGAGTTCATAGATTCCGGAGCAACCGCTACAAACCCTTCAACCGTTGAGCCGCTGGTAAAGGTGACCGCATCCACGCCGCCTGCAAGTGCGGCGTACGCCGCACCTGGGGGGTGGTTCACATGGGTTTCGTAGGCGGTTACGCAGGTCACGGCTGCCCCCCCGCCGCGCAGCAGTTCTGCCAACACGGGACGAACCCTGGAAGCGCGTGGAAGAAGGATGGATTGGCCCCGAACGGATCCAAGCCCCTGTGCAAGTGCTTCCGCTACATACTCGGACGGGACAAAGTCCGGTGTGACTCCGTGAGCACGGAGTGCGGCAGCGGTGGAAGGTCCGATTGCGGCAACATGTACGGAATCGGGCCAGGGATACTGCAGGTGCTGCCAGGTATGTGTGACCCCGTTCACACTGGTAAAAATCACCCGGTCAAAGGTATACAACTCGCCGAGCGCATGCAGTAAGGGCTGTGGATTTGATGCGGGTTCAATACGAATGGTCGGGAATTCCACAATGGCAGCTCCACATGCTTCAAGCATCTGACACATTGAATCTGACTGGTGTGCCGGACGTGTGATGACAATCCGTTTTCCTGCAAGAGAACTATCCATGCTGCAGCAGTTCCCGGGCTCCCAGATGATTTGCCTTTTCTCCTAACTGAAATCCCAGATCTACCGCATCCTCCCCGCTTCCCGACAGGGAAATATGGCGGCTCCCATTTGGAGACCGGACTTCACCAAGCAGGTGGATCTCTTCGTTTTTCGTCTCTGCATAGGCTGAGATCGGAATGGAGCAGCCACCTCCGGCGGTTTCCAGAAATGCCCGTTCCGCCGCAGTCGCGACCCAGGTCGCCGGGCAGTTGATGGATTCCAGGATGCGGATCATGTCGGGATCATCTTTCCTGCACTCGACCGCCAGCGCCCCCTGTGCGGGGGCGGGGAGCATATGACGCATGGGGATACGCTGTGTGTACTGTCCGGGAATTTCCAGTCGTTGCAGGCCCGCCTCTGCAAGTACAACCGCCTGAATGTTTCCGTCCAGCACCGCCTGAACCCGGGTATCAATGTTGCCTCGCATAGGGGTAACGATGAAGTCCGGGCGAATCGCCTGCAACTGGGCTTTCCGTCTGAGGCTGGAAGTCCCGATTGCGGCTCCCACAGGCAATTGAAAAATGGTCTGTCCGGAGAGGGTCACGACCATTTCAAACGCGGTGGTTCGATGCGCAATGGCAGCAATCACCAATTCCTGCGGACGATCAATGGGAAGATCCTTCATGGAATGAACCGCAAAATCAATGGTCCGGTTAAGGAGCGCCGTTTCCAGTGCACCGGTGAAGACCCCTGGTTTTGAAACAGGGAGGGGGCCGACGGTCTGATCTCCAATCGTAGATACCGTGTGGACAATAATGTCCAGCCGGGGGTGAACTGCCCTCAAAAGCTGCAGAACATGATCGGTCTGAGTTCGGGCCAACAAAGATCGGCGCGTACCGACTCTTAACGGCCGCATCATTTCGTGGATAGCGAATCCTGCAGGCCGAAAAGTTGACGGACGGTATCCGGATCCAGTTCCGTACTTCCATACCTTAGATGGATTGTCGGATCATGAAGCAGTTTTTTGACCAGTGTGTTGGAAAAATGCTCAAGCTTTTCCACGGTATGTGCTTCAAGCGGCCCGAGTTCATTGAGCGTTCGGACCAGTTCGGTCTGACGGATGGATTCGGCTTTCCTGCGCAGGTCGGCGATGATCGGTTCCACATTCAGCATCTGGAGGCGCTGATCCAGGATGTCCAGTTCCTTTTCAATGATTTTTTCCACCTGGGGCACCTCCGCCTGTTGAGCGGTCTTTGACCGGGCGATCCCATTTTTCAGATGATCAATATCCAGCAGGGTGACCTTTGGCAGTTCATTCAGGAACGGATCAATATCCCGGGGCACGGCCAGATCAACCAGCAGCAGCGGCCGGTTTTCACGAGATGTAATATGTTCGGGCCCGAGGATGATGTGAGGCGCATCCGTTGCACTGATTACTACGTCGGCATCGGAGACCGCTTCCCGAAGTTCTTCCATGGGGACTGCCTGGGCACAGGCAGCAACTGCGAGCGCTTTTGCACGCTCATGGTTACGATTTACAAAGGTGAGTTGCCGGATCATTTTTTTTCGGAGAATTTTCCCTGCCAGACTCCCCATCTCACCGGTACCGATAACCGCAACATGCAGATCGTCCAGTGGACCCGCCTCCAGAAGGATACGCTCAATGGCTACCGAGGCAACACTGATCGGAAATTTTCCCAGAGCGGTCTCCGTGCGTACACGCCTTCCGGTCTTAATGGCCGCCTGGAATACGGTGGTCAGTGCAGGGCTTGCAAGCGAGGCCACCTCGGAATCCAGAAGACAGTCCTGTACCTGACCCAGAATCTGCGACTCTCCCATGACCATTGAGTCCAGTCCACAGGCAACACGCATCAGGTGACGAGGCACCTCTTGGCTTTGTTTCCAATAGAGACAGGACTCCGCCGCGGACAGATCAAAGGAACGCTTCAGGAGTGCATACAATGCATCTGTGGCCTGTCCAGATCCATTCACATGACCATAAAACTCTACGCGATTGCAGGTGGACAATACCGCCAACCCGTCAAAGGATGTCCGCGCGGCATCAAAAAATTCAAGTTTTCGCTGTGGGAGAAGGGTAAGACTTTCCCGGATTTCTACGGGGGCAGCCCTGTAGCTTAGTCCAATAAGTCCCAGCGACGGATCAGCCATGAAATAGCGCGAAGATGATTGAGCAGCAATTGTACAGAACAGCAATTTAAGGAAAATCAACGGAAGGCTTTTCAAATCCGGTCAAAATGCGGCCGAAATAATGCTTTCACCCCTCTTTTTTGTGTAAAAACCTGAAACGCATGCTCCCATTGAGAGAGGGTAAAGTCATGCGTGATGAGCGGACCGGTTTTGACGGTGCCATTCTGGAGCAGATGAATTGCCCGGATCCATGACTCCGGTGTCGATGCATTGCTGCCGGTCACCGTGAGTTCCTTGTAGCATACCTGATCCAGATTCCATGCCACAGATTTGCCAAACAGACCCACCTGTACATAGCGTCCACGGCGGCGCACGAGGCGCAGCAGCTGCTGGGCTGCCGCCCCTGCCCCCGAGCATTCGTAGACGACATCCGCCCCGAGTCCCTGAAGGGATACATCCTGAATGAGTTCTTGAATATTTCTTGTTTCCACATTGGCAACATAATCTGCCCCGAGATCACGCGCCAAAGTTAAACGGTCTTGATCTGCACCGGTCCCCAGAACCACCACCGTTGCGCGGCTGGCTTTAAGGATCTGCAGAGTCAGAAGACCAATGGCACCCGGTCCGGCAATGACCGCCAGATCCCCCGCCCGTACCGTCGGTGCTGCGAGTAACACACCGTGCACCACGCAGGCCAGCGGTTCGGTGATCGCCCCTTCGCGGTAGGAGATGTGTTCGGGGAGCCGGTGCACATTCTGAGCGGGGACAACAAGATATTCTGCAAACCCCCCATTCACTGCCGAACCAATGGACTGCCGATCCAGGCAGAGATTGGCGTGTCCATCCCGGCAATAGCGACAGACGTTACATGTGCGATAATAGGTCTCGGAGGTCACCCTGGCACCTAGGAGCCGCTGAGGAACATCTTTGCCGACTTCCACGATCTCTCCAGCGACTTCATGGCCGAGAACAACAGGCGGGCAGGCCTTGAATTCATCATGATAAATATGTAAATCTGTCCCGCAAAGACCGGCAGCGTGTACCTTGAGTTTGATCTGGTTTGGGCCGGGGTCGGGTTCTGGAATGTCCGATACGGCGATATGTCCGATCCCCGGTGCGACCTTCATAACGGCCTGCATGATTCTAATCTTTTTGGCGCTTCCCCAAGAGTGAGCGGTTTTAACATTCGATCAGGATGAACGTTCAGCCACATCAAAAGAATTCGAATTGATTTGAATTCAGTTCCAGATCGTGAATTCATGGAAATTTCCAAACAATCCCCCGCTGGCCAGTATGGAATGTTTTGGCGAGTAACTATTAATTTCAGAATTTCGTATACTTTGATGTTTATTAAAATGAACGCCTCGGAAAATCCTTTTGTGAAATTGGGCTCAGGCGGTTCTAAACTGATATACATTACTTATGCGATTTCCCCCCCCCCTTTTTTTTTCCCTGCAATAGATTTATGATCAGTTTTAGGCAGGCAGGCGTGATTCTGGTATTTTTGGGTGCATCTCTGCCGCCTGCAATTCTTGCACAGTCCGTTGAAGTGGAAATAATCAGCGGACTCACGGACCGATCATTGAACGATGTACCGCTTTTTTGGTGGTCCCTGAACGAAGGTGAAGCGGCTTCCTTCAGGATGCGGCCTGTACAGGGAC
>JAJECE010000107.1 GCA_022822185.1 Rhodothermales bacterium
GCAGCCGTCAGCGTACATGGAGTCGTATTATCGTTCGCGGTACAGGTACCACCGCCATTCACGGTGTCCACATAGTAGGTGTCCTGAGAAGATGCACTGCGGGGAAGGACCAGAACGGTCAGCAGTGCTAGAAGTGTCAGAAGAGAATTACCCCCCCCCATTTTTGTAATGTGTTTCATATGTTTTGGGCCTCGCCCGGTTAGTTTGTTCGGGTAATGTACGAAAGAGCAGGCAATTAAAATTACAAATGCGGAGCGCCAGACTAACTGGTGGAGTGTAGCGGGTGAAAGTCCTGCGTTATGAAATTGCAACCGAGTACACATCTCCGTGAGTCATGCGCGTCTGTTCGTGGGGCAGATGTGAAGCGTTGCAGCGGCACATGTGGCCGGGGCTATCAAGCACCGAAAGAAATATGACGGGGAACTGCTGATTTCCCGATCATACAACGAGAACATCACCTGGGCGGTCAGGGATAGTTCTATGGCCTTAGGAGGTAACTGCATCGAATAGGGTATATTTCAGTTCAGGGTCAAGGGAATGAGCGGAAGCACCAGATGCTATATTTGTTGAACGGAGCATCATCAAAACGGAGATGTTCAAATTTTTTCAGGGCAATTTTCCGGTTACGGGAGCCGATGAATATGAAACGCAGCCTGTTCCAGTCTGAATTCTTGTATTGATTCCAATTTCAGAAAATGATTTTACGGGATATCCATCGTTCGTTCAACGACTCTTCTGGATCATGATGACGATAACAGCAACGGATCGGCTGGCGCGGGCGCGTCACCAGGAATATGATTGGCAGCAGCAGGAAAAAGGGGATCGTACCTGGATGACTGCGTCCGTCAGAACGCTCAATGCATGGCTATCCGAGTTGTGGGAAGAAGGGATGTATGCGGCTTCCAATTCGACACTCCTTCGTCCGCTTCGTCCAGCAGAAGAGCAAATTATCTGGGAGAATATTCTGAGCTCCGATACCCGGAATCTCCCCCTTGATGTGTCTGCAACTGCTGAATTGGCGCGTACCTCCTGGAAACTTCTCTGTGATTGGCATCTGCCGCTGGAGGGGCCGGAATGGGCTGTTTCCGAGGATGCGCGTGCCTTCCAGAAGTGGGCGGCGGAATTTCGTGGACGATGCAAAAAGAAGGGGTGGTTCTCGGCTTCCGAACTGTCCCGTCATGTGATCCGCCTGATCCGTGAAGGGCAGGTGGATGTCCCGGATCAAGTGGAACTTGTCGGATTTCTGGAGCAGACCCCCGCAGAAAAGCGCTTCTTTGAGACGCTGCAAATGCACGGTACAAGCATCCAGGAAACACCCTCTCCAAATCACCAGGGGCAGGTGTTCCGTTTACCAGTCATTGATACCCTCCAGGAGATGCGTATTGCTGCAGCATGGGCGCGTCAAATTATGGAGACCGATCCAGGGGCGGAGCACAAGTCCTTTCGTATTGGGGTTGTTGTGTCAGGAATGGTCAATCTGCGCAGTCAGATTGAGCGGATATTTTCAGAAATTTTTCACCCGCAGTCAAGGCTTCAGCCGGACAATGATTCAAAACGTCTCTTCAACATTTCCCAGGGGCTCCCGGCAGGGGACTATCCGATCATTCAATCGGCATTGCAGATTCTTTCCATAGATCCCAGAGAGATTCCTGTAGAGGAGGCCAGCCGCCTCCTTTTATCACCTTTTCTGCCGGCGTTCCATGAGGAACGATCTTCACGTGCCCTTCTTGATGTAGATTTGCGTGGGCGGGGTGAGCAGTATGTGACCTTGAAGGATCTGATTTATCTGTCTACAAAGAAGAAGGACTGTCCGGTACTTGTTTCGATTCTTGTTGCATGGCAGGCGCAGTATTCAGATCTTCAGGGAAGGAAACTGCCTAGCGAATGGGCGGAGTCCTTCTCACGGCTGTTGCAGTCAGGGAAATCAAACATACCGCTGGCTAACGGGGATATGCCGGACCATGCAGTCAGCATCGGCTGGCCGGGATACTGGAAACAAACCAGTACGGAGTACCAGACCTATACCGTCTGGGAAGAATTGATGTCGGCGCTGGTGGAGTTGGATGGGGTGTGCGGACGCATTACCTCTGGTAAAGCCGTCACCATACTTCGTAGAATGGCCTCCGCTAAGGTGTTCCAGCCCGAATATGAACCTGCACCAGTGCAGATATTGAGTGTGGGAGAAGCGGTTGGTATCTCCTTTGATCATCTCTGGGTGATGGGGATGCATGACGATGCCTGGCCGCCCCCTTGTGCACCAGCCCCGTTTGTACCGATCCTGCTGCAGCGCAGAAAAGGATTGTGGCGTTCCACGCCGGAGGGGATGCTGCTGCACGCCAGAGAGCTTGCGGATCGTCTGCTGAAGAGTGCGCCATTGGTCATCGTCAGTCACCCCCAGCGGGAGGGGGATGCGGATCGGAGAATTAGTCCAATGTTTGCCGGACTGCCAGAAGTTTCTGAGGAGGACCTGGGAATTGAACCCAGCCAAACCCTCGGTGAGCAGGTTCAATCCTCTTCAAAGCTGGAAATCATCCGAGATGATGAAGGACTTCCCTGTGGCGAAGGGGAAACTCGAGGAGGGACCTATCTATTCAAGCTGCAGGCGGCATGCCCATTCCGTGCATTTGCAGAACTACGCCTTGGCGCGGTTCCACTTGCTACTGCTCAGTCGGGGCTGCATGCGATGGACCGAGGCAGAATGATGCACCACATATTGGACATCCTCTGGCAGCAGTTGGGGACGCAGGCGGCATTGGAAGCCATGTCAGAGCAGGAGGAAGATCAGTTTGTGCGGACAATTGTGCAGGAGCAGCTTGTCAGTAGGGTACCATTTCGGCGGGTCCTTCAAAGCGAGCGGTTTTTTGGAATTGAGCGGGATCGGTTGGTGCGAATCACGCGGGAATGGCTTGCCCTTGAGCGGAACCGCCGCCCCTTTACGGTTCTTGAGCAGGAGGAGAGACAGCATGTCATTGCAGGGGGACTTGAGATTCGTATTCAGGAGGATCGTGTGGATCAACTTGAAAATGGAGAGCGGTTTATCCTTGACTATAAGACAGGGAATTGCAGTCCTAGTCATTGGGACGGGGAACGTCCGGATGACCCTCAGTTACCCATTTATGCGGCTGTCGCGGATTCGCCGGTTGCGGGTATCTCCTTTGGCAGCCTGAGGAAAGGGGGTATGCGCATGAAAGGAATTGCAAATCAGGATGTCGGCAATAGCGGGGTGAAAAACCCCCGGAAACCCCTGCCGGAGCTTATTCAGGACTGGCGGGGAATACTCAATAAACTGGGGCATGATTACAAAGCGGGCCATGCACTGGTGGATCCCAAAAACCCGATAAAGACATGCATGTATTGCAGACTGACTTCGCTTTGCCGAGTCGGGAGTGACCCCGCAGCCCCACAGCATTCAGATGAGTAATCAGGTTCCAGATCACGCCCAGCGGCTCCAGGCATTGGACCCGAATGCCTCATTTATTGTGCAGGCCCCGGCGGGTTCAGGTAAAACCGAACTTCTGATCCAGCGATTCCTTGTTTTATTAGCACGAGTAAAACTCCCGGAGGAGATTGTTGCGATCACGTTTACACGCAAGGCGGCGGCCGAAATGCGCCACCGCATTATTCGTGTTCTCCAGAGAGCTGCGGGACAGGCACCGGTCGTCCCGCACGAAAAGCATACATGGGATCTGGCGCAATTAGCCCTGGAACGCAACGACAGGCGGGCCTGGAATCTTCTGGATAACCCGCTCCGGCTACGAATTCAGACCATTGACTCCCTTTGTTCGCTGCTGGTCCGAAGGATGCCCTGGGTTTCCCGCATGGGGGCACTGCTCAGGCCGGAAGAGGATGCACGCCATCTGTATCAAAAAGCTGCGCACCGCACACTGGAGTTTCTATACTCGGTTCAGGCACGTCCGAATGTGGTCCAGGCGATTGCAGTTTTACTGGGTCATCTGGATAACGATATGAGAAGGGTGGAGCAGCTGTTGGGGGCGATGCTGGGCAGTCGGGATCAGTGGATCCGTCATGTGGATGGTATGGAGCATGAACCGGCGAAGACACGGGCGGCACTGGAGTCCGCGTTGACGCATATTGTTGAATGTACGCTGGAACGGATGGTCGCAGAGTTTCCACAAGATCACACAGAAGATGTGGTTGAATTGGCCCGGTTTGCCGCCGAAAATCTACGAAATGAAGGAAGGGAAAGTGTGATTGGTGCCTGCGCAGACCTTCGGGGCCTCCCAGGTTCCTCGGCGGCGGATCTTCCCTGTTGGCTGGGGATTGCGGAGTTGTTTCTGACGGGTACGGGAACGCGTCGCAGCAGGTATTCAGTCCGTGAAGGATTCCCGGCCGGAGAGCGGGATGCGAAAGAGCGCATCCAAGGTATCCATCTTGCAGAGGATACGATCACACAACTGAAGGAACTGAGACAGTTACCGCCATCCTCCTATGGAGAGAGCCAATGGGAGGTTTTGGCCGCCCTGATGCATCTTCTGCCCGCGGCAGTCGCACAGCTTCGCAAGGTCTTTCAGGAGGATGGGAGTGTGGACTTTACAGAGATCGGGATCGCAGCACAGCAGGCCGCGAAGGCGCATATGCAGTCCGGCAGCCAAGGGGGGATGCTCGATATTGCGACTCGGCATCTACTGGTTGATGAATTCCAGGATACGTCCCAGAGCCAGTACGAGTTGTTTGAACGACTCATCCATGACTGGAAGGAGGATGGCAGAACGCTGTTTCTGGTCGGTGATCCCATGCAGTCAATCTATGGTTTTCGGGAGGCAGAGGTGAGCCTGTTCTCACGAACCCGAACAAGTGGAATCGGCTCCATTCGTCCCCGGTCACTTGTATTAGAGACAAATTTTCGCTCCAGTACAGAGATTGTAAGTTGGGTCAATGAAGCCTTAGGGGCGGCCTTTCCGGAAGTGGAGGACACGGTAACCGGTTCCGTCGTATACAGCCCTTCCACAGCATTCAGGACGGACCTCAAACAGGGTAAAGTTGCGATTCATCCGTTCTTTTATAATGACCTGGATGGGCAGGCCGAAAAGGTGGTACAGATCATTGCCGAAACCCAATCCCGGCAGCCGGATGCGACCATTGCTGTGCTTGTTCAGGCACGCAGGCATCTATTGCAAATCATTTCCGTGCTTCGTGAGCGCGGGATTACGTTTCGGTCGGTAGATATTGATCCACTTGGGGAGCGTCCGGTGGTTCGTGATCTGATTGCATTGACGCAGGCGCTCCTTCATCCGGGAAACCGAATTGCATGGTTGTCGATCCTGCGAGCTCCGTGGTGCGGGCTTCAACTGGCTGATTTACAGAGATTGATGGGAGATGATCTGAAAACTCCCGTGATGGATCTTCTTACCAGACATGTGACAAGGATGTCCCCGGATGGCAGGCAGCGGGTTGGGCGGATCCTTCCGGCGCTTCAGGATGCGTATGCGCTGGCGGGCAGGCTTCCAGTGCGCCGGTGGGTTGAAGGCGTGTGGCTGGCGCTGGGCGGGCCTGCATGTCTTGAAAAATCAGCACACCTGAATGATGCCATGGCATATCTGGATCTTCTGGAGGAGTCGGTAGAGGGGGTTGACTTGCGGGATGAGCGCAAATTCATGGAGGATGTGGAACGCCTGTTCGCCCCGTCGGATCTAGAAGCAGGTGCAGAACTGCAGCTACTCACTACCCATAAAGCCAAAGGACTTGAATTTGATACGGTTATACTGCCTGGCCTGGGGTACCGCACAAGGGGAGATGCGCAGCGCCTGTTAATGTGGAGAGAGTACAATGATGGTGATCAGCCCCATTTATTGCTGGCACCAATCCGGGAGACGGGAGGCAAAGAAGACCTCGCCTATAATTATTTGCATAATGTTGAGCGAAAGCGACGAGATCACGAGGGAACCCGTCTTCTGTATGTGGCAGCCACAAGAGCCCGAAAGGAGTTGCATCTAATCGGTCATATTTCTCAAAACGCTGAAGATCCGGAGTTAAAACCGCCGGATCCGCGAACTCTTTTGTCCAAAATCTGGAAAATGGCAGAACCGGAATTTTCAGAGGCATGGGAGAACCATCCGCAGGAAGAGAATGCAGAAGAGGTTCCTGAGCAGTCAGGAGTCGGTGTCCCGTTACTTCGTTTGTCCACGCAGTGGAAACCCGTAGATCTGCCGGATGAGTTAATCTGGAAGGCGGAGAAGGATCGATCTGAAGACGAGAAAGAAGATCGTGAGCCGGTGTTTAAGTGGGTGGGGGATCTGCAGCGGCGGGTCGGGATTGTGGTCCATCGGATATTACAGGGGATGCGGTTTCCAGACCGGGTGGGTTTTAGCGAGAACGTTCTTCGCAATGCGCTTGCTCACGAGGGTTTAGATGGAGATAATCTGGAGGAGGCCCTGATCCAGGTGAAGCAGATCCTTAAGAGTGTGGTGGAGGATCGTCGGGGGCGCTGGGTTCTGTCAAAGCATGAAGAAGATGCATGGGAGCATACACTCACTGCAGTGACTGGAGCGGGGGTACGCCGATTTATTCTTGACCGAACGTTTGTTGAGGATGGCAGGCGCTGGATCGTTGATTACAAGACGAGTACGCACCTTGGGAGTGATATGGACGATTTTTTAGATCAGGAACAAGAGAGATATCAAGCCAAGATGGAACTCTATGCACGGGCGATGCGGGCCATAGATTCCAAGAGGCCGATTTTTCTGGGGTTGTACTTCCCTGCCCTGAAGGGGTGGCGGCAATGGGAATACATTGATTCGAAGTCGGATGATCGGTCATGACGGACCCCAGAGTAATTTCCATCTCCATGCTGTTCAATCTCCGTCTTCACTGGACATGGAAGAAGAGAATTTAAAAATTTTAGACTTTCTATTTTTAGATGGCATAAAGTCATTTAATCAGACAAAATTCACAAATTCAAGTAAATTTATTTTGAAAAATTCTATTTTAAGGGTTTATTAAACATTAAAATTGACTTTGAGTGAAATTTTGCGAACTTCTTTGAAGCGTTCGTTAGTGGAATAATTTTTCAAGTGCCTTGCGCTGCCTTGCATGTTTTTCGCGGTTCAGGAACTTAAGTTTTTTCAAGTTGAAGGCTTTCCAGCGAACCGCTGGAAGGTCTTCCGCCTGGGGGAGCCCAATCAATTGAAAATCCGGATCGCCGTTATGAAGGGAGAGAAGAAAGGTTGCAATTGAACCTGAAAGCCGTGATGCAATATCTGAATGCAGGCGCTGAGCCGTTTCAATGAGCGTTTCAATCGGGATGGTTTTCCCGGTCATTCCTTGAAAGCAGAGATTGTACAATTCCTTCAGGATATAATTTGATGGGGACAGTATTTTGTGTATCGGTTGGTTTGAACTGGCAACATGAACCAGAAATACGCGGAACAATTCATCTGTGATCTCCCCGTTCTTGTAGAATATCATCAGATCAAACAGATCCCGCGGATATTTACGTTGGAGGGCAGTATAGATTTTGCCCGCGTACGTATCCGCAAAAGAGGCAACATTCATCCGTATTGCTCCAAATTGTCTGGTTACGGCATTGGAGGTTGTTATTGAATCGGGAGGCAGTACAGTGCCCCGTTTAACCATAGATGTTTCAATCTTTATCCATGTATCTCCCTGAAACACAATGATCCGGGGGCAGGCAATCCTTTTTTGCGGCAGGTATTGCGCATAGATCCCGGAATGATTATCCATGACTGCGTCAGCGATGCGGCGGAGGGCATCCTCAATATTCCTGACCGCAATCTCTCGATCCTCAACCGGTAACCATGTGAGTTCTATACTCGCAGGTAATCTTGGCATATCCTGATGGAAGATATTGATGGCGGTGCCTCCCCTGAGGGCAAAGTCTGATTCTTTGGCGACTTTGGAGAGCACCTTCATGAGCAGGGTAGTTCTCTCAAGATAATCACGAGATACACTCATCACAGTTCGGCAGAGGATGTCGATAGACTCCATAGATAATCCGCACCAGCCCTATGATTCACATAATCGTGATCAGGGTTTGAGTTTTGTCCTTGCCAGATTCCATACATGGAGGTCTCTAAGAGATGATGCATTTGGTTTCTACCAGAGTAGTTCCATCACTGAATTCGTCGGGTAGTGCCAACAATCCGTGGTTTTGACCAGATGGATAAGCGTTGATTCCATCTGGCGCATTGCATAAACCTGTCTTATTGAAACAACCGCCGGATTGCCTCCCGTTGTTGTGCATGTTTTTTGGGTTGCTCTTTTTTGAGCCTTCCCAGGTTCAGCAGTTTCCAGCGAACCGCAGGCAAATTTACAGCATCGGGGAATCCAATCAATCCGAAGTCCGGCTCCACATTATGGAGTGAAATCAGGAAGGTTTCAACTTCATCTGTAAATCTTGATCGAATATCTTCATGCAGCCGAAGGCCAGTTTCCGTCAGTGCTTTTAGCGAAGTTTTTCTAAGACTCATGCCCCTGAAACGATCATCGTACAAGTCTTCCCTTACTGGCTGTGTTGGTGATAGCGATTCGTGTATTGCTCTGTTTGAGGATGCGACATATACCAGAAGTACTCGGAAGAGTTGATCGGATATTCCTTCGTTTTCATAAAGCACCATGACATCAAACAGATCTCGCGGATGTTTACGTTCAAGTGCTGCGCAGATCTTTCCACCGTATACATCTTCATAGGAGACCAACTTCATCGTCACCGAGTTGAACTGTTCCGTTGCAGCATTCGTCGTCTTCATTAGACGAAACGGCCTCACGGTGCCTCGTGCTATAGTGGATGTCTCAATTTTTATCTCCACCTTGCCGCGTTTTACATGGATTTGGGGGAGTCCAGTTCTTTGATTTGCTGGACGTTCCACCATAATTCCAGAATGGCGGCCCAGAATTGCGTTCGTAATGTGGTTAAATGCATGATCAATGTCCTTTAGTGCCGGTGCACGTTCCGTGATTGGCAGCCATGTGAGATCAATATCCACAGACAATCTTGGCATATCCTGATAAAACATATTGATAGCAGTGCCCCCCTTTAGTGCAAGGTCTGATTCCTCTGCGACGGTTGGCAGAACCTCCATCAGCAACTGAACCCGTTTTCTGTAGTAGTCAAAAGATGCAGTCATCTACGTAGGATGTGTCCACGATAAAGTCTGGAAGGGAGATATGATAGGTGGAATGAAATTTTCCGCCTGGTACAAGTACACGCGGCCCACTACCAAAATTAATCTGTTTGGGGTCAAGAAATTTTAACCAGTCAAAATTGTGCCGTTCGGCATAAACGAAAAACAGTCGCCGTACCTTCACACTGCGGCATGTTTTCAGAAGGGTCATGAGCAGTTGAGGTCGTAGTTCGCGCAACATTTCAAAGAGCAGATCCACATGTTCAAAATCTGAATTTGCCCGCAAGTCAGCAATCATTTCGAGGATTGCGCGTTCAGGGCATGATACTTTTATAGGCCAGTCCGAAACGCCAACAGCCCAACCAATCTCCTTGAGGGAAATCGTACTATCCACAACTCCCATCGGATCGCCCCCGAACAGCGTGGGCTTACAGAGCACGACGGTATCTATCGTTGGGAGGCGCTTCAACCAGGAGGGGCCATCTCCACACAAATGAATTCTCTGTCCTTCTCCCATCCATATATAATGGGTATGACCATTGAAGTTCAGGGCGTTTCTTCCACCGAGATGTACATTGTATCCCATAAGTCGCTGAAGGGATAGAAGGATTGTCGGCCAGGACAGTCTTGGGGCATCATTTGCATTTTGTGGCAGTGTGCGACGATACACGCCGTGTATGACCCGCTCAAGCCATCCCTGATGGACATAGCGGTGTATAGAACTTGAGTCCGCCCCCCTTGCTTTCAACCACGCCGTATCCATGATGAACCCTGGCGGGATGTCATCAACAAGATTTTTTAATCTTGGTGTTCTTTGTCGCTTATTGTTCATGGAATCTATTAGATTTTAAAATTTTTTATAAAAATCCATTAAAAAATTCCCTAAAAAGTGTCTTCTGTCCATTAAAATCATTTAAAATCAAAATTGTTCCAGATTCAAGTCAAGATGGTGATTGAGCTAAGACAAACGGCCAGTGGCCTGGCTCTACAGGTCGGATAGAGCATATCAATGATCGTATGACTCTATGTGTATGCATGAACTCCCTCTGATGGTTGCGAGCGTCTCCAGCATCCGTTGAACTGGACTGAAATCTTTAGAATTCACATTCATCTTCGTAGGAAGTATCTACGAAGAGTTCTGGAAGGGAGATATGATAGGTGGGATGAAATTTCCCACCCGGAACAAATGCACGCGGTCCGCTGCCCAGATCAAATTGATCAACGTCCAGATCTTCGCGCCAGGGGTGTTGATACAGATCTGCAAAGACAAAGAACAGCCTGCGCACCTTCACACTGCGGCATGCTTTCAGGAGTGCGATGAGAAGGTGTGGACGCAGTCCATTCAGTCTTCCGAAAACATATTCGATAAACTCAAAATCGGGATCACCTCCCAGTTCATCCATCAATTCAAAGAGGGCACGTTCCCTGCATGACACTTTCATTGGCCACCCCCAAACCCTAACCGTCCAGGTGATTTCTCGTAGTGGGGAAGTACGGTCTACAATCCCCACCGGGTCGTCCCCGAATAGTGTAGACTTATGCAAGATGATCTTGTCGATTGTAGGAAGGCGCTTCAGCCAGGATGGTGCATTGCCGTAGAAATGGATGCGCTGAGATATTCCCATCCACTCATACGGGATGCGCCCGGCGTATTTGAGGGCACTGATTCCACCAAGGTGTACGCTATGTCCCATGAGCTGCTGAAGCGACACGAGTACTGCCTCCCAGGACAGCTTGCGGCGGTTCGGCATATCTTTTGGCACCGGTCGAAGATAAACCCCGCGAATAATGCGCTCAAGCCATCCTTGATCGACATAGTAATGGATTGACTTTGAGTCAATTCCCCTTGCACGCAGCCACGCCGCATCTATGATGAATCCCGGCGGGAGGTCATTCAGGAGATATTTCAGTCTTGGTGTTCGGGTTTGTTTTTTATCCATCTAACTGGACGATAACGAAAATAATTACCGGCAATCTATTGAAAAATTCTCAAAAAAATGTCATATATCCATTAATATAATAAAAAATCAAAATAGTTTCAATCTAAATTTCCGTGATACACTCCCTTCGTTTTAGCGACAACCCCGATGAATTTCAGTCGCTCCTCCGTGGCTGGAAATTATCTCTTTACGGTGCCCCGGTCACACTTAATCCCCCGGATGCAGCGTCAGTTGGTCTTGCCCATTGAGTGTCTAGTGTCAATTGAGTTAGGGTGTAGTGATGGAGCATGTTGCGGTGAGATCAGCAGGGTATGCACACGCGGAGCAATGGAGCGCAGAATCTGTGACATTGAATCTGCCGGGACTACCATGATCTGTGTGCTTAGACACTGTGGAATTTCTCTTTTGCGCAATCGGGGCTTCGTGACTGCGTCCTGCAGTGGATCCACGGCAGGCAAGCTAAATGCTTGAACGGCTAGGTCAGAAGGTCATGAACCACATTCCCGAAAACATCCGTCAGGCGGTAGCGCCGCCCTTGATGCCGGAAGGTTAGACGCTCATGGTCAACCCCAAGAAGATGCAGAATGGTTGCCTGAAAATCATGTACATGCACGGGGTTCCGCGCAATATTGTATCCGAGTTCGTCGGTCTCGCCGTAGGAGAACCCTTTCTTGATTCCGCCGCCGGTCATCCACAATGTAAAACAGCGCGGATGATGATCCCGCCCGAACCCTTCTCTGGTTAAGCGTCCCTGTGAGTAATTGGTCCGCCCAAATTCGCCGCCCCAGATAACGAGCGTATCTTCCAGCAGTCCGCGCTGCTTAAGATCCAGAACCAGTGCGGCCGAGGCCTGGTCCGTTTCTCTGGCCTGATTCTGGATCGCACCATAGAGGCCGCCATGGTGGTCCCATCCCTGGTGGTAGAGCTGGATAAAGCGAACCCCGCGCTCGGCCAGTCGCCGTGCCAGGAGGCAGTTGGCGGCAAAGGTGCCCGCCTCCCGGGCATCCTCCCCGTAGAGCGTAAAGGTTGAATCGGGCTCATCCTCAATGGCCGTAACTTCCGGTACAGAGGTCTGCATACGGAAGGCCATCTCGTACTGTGCGATCTTGGTTTCAATCTCAGGATCCTGGAGCTGCTCCAGTTGTAATTCCTGGAGTTCACGCAATGCACGCATATGCCGCTCACGATCCCCCCGAGTAATCCCGGGAGGATTGCTCAGATAAAGCACGGGATCTTTTCCCGCACGGAACTGAACTCCCTGATGTCTTGAGGGCAAAAACCCGTTCCCCCATAGTCTGGAGTACAGCGGCTGTCCCATCTTGTCTTTGGTGACCAGTACCACGAACGAGGGTAAGTTGGCATTCTCGCTCCCCAGACCATAGCTCAGCCATGAACCCATTGAAGGCCGGCCGGGCTGCTGTGCACCGCTTTGCAGGAAGGTGATTGCAGGGTCATGATTGATCGCATCCGTATACATGGAGTGAACAAAACAGAGTTCATCCACCACCTGGGAGGTGTAGGGCATCAGATCACTGATCCAGACACCGCTATCCCCATGCTGTGCAAAGGAGAAAGGGGATTGCACCATCGGGAAGCTCTTCTGGCCCGCTGTCATGCCGGTCAGTCGCTGCATGCCCCGCACCGATGGTGGTAATTCCTCACCATGCTGAGATTCGAGAGCAGGCTTATAGTCAAAGAGATCCAATTGTGAGGGGGCCCCGCTTTGCAGCAGGTAAATCACACGCTTGATCCGCGCAGGAAAATGTGTGGTTCCAAGAATTCCCGGTACGGGATCCCCGCTGATCTGTGCACCGGTGGCCGATACCGGATTGAGAAGTGAAGTCAGCGCTGCCGCCCCCAGCCCGAGCGTCGTTCGCGTCAGGAAATCCCGCCGGGTATACTGCTGGTCATAATTGTGACATTCGTGCATGGCGGCTTTTAACGTTTGGTATAGGCTTCATCATGGTTCAGGATAAGCTGTGCAACCATGGTTAATGCAGCCGTATTCGTGCGATCAAGAGATGCATCTGCAACCAGTTCCCCGACAGTAAAAAGGGAGTCGATATCGGAAGGGTGTTCACGAAAGCGCTCTTGCTCCTGTGTATACAGGTCGGTCATGAGTTTGACTTCCTTTCTGCTGGGACGGCGCCCGGTCGCAAGCCGGAAACCATGCTCCACCTGGAGGGCGGGATCCCCGGGGATCTCACGCTGGACACGTTCGGCCAGTGCGCGTGATGCTTCAACAAATTGTGGATCATTCATGAGGACCAGTGCCTGGAGCGGGGTATTGGTGTTCTGACGCCGTACAAAACAGGTGGACCGGTCTGGTGCATCGAAAACCAGCATGGTTGGCGGCGGGGAGGTCCGCCGGATAAACGTGTACAGACTGCGGCGATAGAGTGCCTCTCCACTGTCCTGCTGATAGCGAAGCAAAAATTGCGAAAAATTCCCTTTCTCAATCCACAATCCTGAAGGCTGGTAGGGTTTCACACTTGGGCCGCCGACCTGATGGACCAGGAGGCCGCTTGCGGCCAGGGCATTATCCCGGATCATTTCCGCACTCAGTCGATGGCGGGGGCCTCTGGCAAGAAGTATATTCGCCGGATCCAGTTCCTGTAATCCGGGGGATGCAAGACTGGATTGACGATAGGTGGAACTCATGACCATTGATTTGACAAGTGCTTTGAGATCGTAGCCGTCGTTTACAAACGAGACGGCCAGATAATCCAGTAGTGCCGGGTGTGAGGGCAGTGCACCCTGATACCCGAAGTCTTCCGGTGTAGATACGAGTCCCTGTTCAAAGAACATCATCCAGTACCGATTCACTGTGACACGTGCAGTCAGTGGTTGCTCAGGACTGAAAAGCCACTCGGCGAATCCGAGGCGGGTAGGAGGTACGTGATCCGGCAGGCTGCCAAGGACGGACGGGGTTCCCGGGGAAACCCGTTCACGAGGTTGATCATAGAGACCGCGCTCAAGGACATAGGTGGCCCTTGGCTCGCCCATCTCTTCCATCACCATGACCTCCATGACTTCGTTGACTGCCGCCTCCTCATCTGCCCGCGCTTCCCTGAGTTCCTGAAGCAGTCTCTGGTAGGGCTGATCGTAGTAATTTAAAAATACAGATAACTCATCCCCCTGTGCGGAGGTATGGGCCAGCGTTGCGATATCAGAGTCTGTGAGTTGCCGGGCATAGATTCTTAATTCATCCATGTCTCCCAGAAAGATGCCGTCATCGCCCCCGAATGCCCGGTAGCTCCGCCCGATACGCATTGGCCGGCTGGTGAGACGATAGAGTCCATCTACCGGCAGGATACTCTTATAGAGATGATCATATTCAATCTTGACCGGAACCCGCTGCCCCTGCAGATAAAGTTGAAGCCCGTGCGCCTGACTTGATCCGTCATACGTGAACGCGACATGTGTCCAGTCGTTGACGGCAACCGGTGTTTCAGAACGGATGTGGAGGTAATTATGTGGAAGTGCGTGAATGAGCCGGACGGACAGATGATTCAGACCGTCAAGATAGACCTCCCAGCCGCGCCAGTAGGTATTCTTGTGGAATGCATTGCCAACAATTCTTGTATAGGCTCCCAATGTGTCGGGGCGGATCCAGACGGTGACGGAAAATGGATCAATCCGCTCAAAATTTCCTGCTTCTGCAACCTCAAGGAAATCGTAGTCGCTATCGAAATTCACGGCAGTGCCTGACGGGCCGTCAACCAACGTCAGAGTGCCACCTCCGATTTTGCCTTCTTTACCGTTCGGTGCCCTGTTTGGGGTTGCATCGCCGGATACCTGATCAAACGGGAAGTACGCAGCCAGTTTGGAATCAAGTGCATTTGCAGGCATTTGCACTTCTGCATGCAGCGCTTTCTGGCGAACTTCTCTGGATCGTGCGGTCAATGCGGTTTCCAGTTCGCGAATTCGGTCACGCTTTTTCTGGAGTATGGCTTCCTCATCAGGGGTGGGAATCATGAGCAGTGGTCCTGCATTACCATCATCCCCCGTCATCCCCAGTTCATTTATGTTGTTGAAGAATGCAGAGAGCTGAAAGTATTCTGCCTGAGATACAGGATCAAATTTATGATCATGGCAGCGTGCACATTCCATGGTGAGTCCCAGAAATGCCCGTGAGGTTGTATTTGTGCGGTCGGCGACATATTCCAGTCGATACTCTTCGTCAATGACACCGCCTTCAGCGGTCATGGGGTGGTTCCGATGAAACCCGGTCGCCAGAATCTGTTCGCGGGATGCATTCGGCAGCAGATCACCGGCCAACTGCCAGATCACGAACTGGTCGTAAGGCATATTTTCGTTGAAAGCCTGGATGACCCAGTCTCTCCAGGGCCACATCGTCCGGATCCCGTCTGCATGGTAGCCGTGGCTGTCGGCATATCGGGAAAGATCCATCCATTCGGTAGCCATACGTTCTCCGTAGGCATCCGAGTCCAGAAGGCGATCTACAACACGCTCATAACTGTCCGGTGCATGATCGTTCAGAAATTCATCTATTTCTTCAAGTGTTGGGGGCAGTCCGGTCAGGTCAAGGGTTACTCGGCGCAACAGTCGTTCACGATCTGCTTCTCTGGAGGGAGTGAGGCCTTCCCGCTCAATACGGGCCAGTACGAAATGGTCAATGTCATTTTTGGGCCATGTTGCATTTTGTACCGAGGGGAGTGGAGGCAGTGTGGGTGGAATGAATGCCCAGTGAGGTTTCCATTCGGCGCCCTGCTTGATCCAGCGTTCAATCAGTGCGATTTCGTAATCGGACAGGGTCAAATTGGATTCAGGCGGGGGCATAACGGTTTCGGGATCACGGGATGTGATGCGGCGCATCAGTTCACTGCGCCCGGGTCTCTTCGGCACAACTGCACGACCGCCGGATTGCAGTTCAGTTACGAGTACCCCATCTTCGGTATGCAGATGCAGGTCCGATTCCCGTGCGTTGTCATCCGGGCCGTGGCAGGCGTAGCATCGGTCCGACAATAGCGGTTGAATATGAAAATTATAATCCACATGATCAGGGAGTTGGGTATGCAGATCAGGATATGATTCAAGCCTGGAGGAGCAGGCTCCAGCAAACAGCAGGAGGCAGATCAGCATGGCATGTGCCGGGGATCCGCCACCTGTCCGTGCGGACAAATGGCGGGCGGTAGTGAGGCCTGATCGCATATTCGCAGAAAAATCGCAGGGTATAAACATTATCTTCTGCAATAATATAATATACAAGACGGCATTGATGTAGAATTGAAGGGAGAATTGTGTTCAGTTCGGCCGCTGCAACCTCGCATGCAGGGTATTTTTGTCATGCATGAACTTGTCCTCTGATGAGGATTGCAGGAGGGAAGTTCAGAGATAAGACACCAATACATCCATTTTGCTTTGCCCGGTTGCCCCGATAACTCACCGATCATTTGGTTTGCCTTCTGGCTTCAGCGGTTTGACGACCGGTTGTTTCTGAATCCCCTCGTTTCGGCGCTCGATCATTCGATGTTTATCCGTCTTGCTGGTCTGGGCTGCATCAGAGCAGGGCGAAGCATGACACGCAGATCCGGATCCCCATGGAAACCTGTGTACAGATTCTTCTGGCGGTAAGTGCATGTGAAATTCTCACATTTTTCTAGTGTCATGGTTTCATGTCTACTGAAGCGCACCCAGCGGAAGGGGATTACAGTGAAACTGAGAAATACCAAACTTCCCAGTTTGATCTCTGCAAGTGGTATAAAACGCACAGGGATACTGTTGTGGCATGGCTAAAGGAGTATTCGCCCGCTTCGGCACATGTCGTAGTAAAGGGTTTTCAGATGCATGTAAGCAGTTCTTCAGAAGAAACATTGAAGCCCCAATCTGAAGAAGAAGCGCAGGTGAAAAAGAGTTTTGCTGCGGATGTATCGGGAGATCAAGGTTCATCAAGAATGATTTTCCCCGGCAATATATCTCTCGGCTGGAATGGAATTTGTATCTTGGGCTGTACCTCAATGGGAATATCGCAGACGGATCCTGAATGATTCGGATTCGTATGTTGTGTAGGCCTCGGTCAAATACAAAATCCATGAAGGAAAATCTTAATACAGGTATAGCGTACCCATCTAAGCCTTTGGGCTATTCTGTTGTTTGCAGGGCATTGAACAATGAATTATGAGTGAGATCGTTTTTAAGGGCAAGGAGTTTGTCTACAATCACCATCTAGCAGTACCATTCAGATCACTTGAAATTCATTCCGATAAAGGAATTGGAAAACCTAGTTTGACCGGGAATCTCATTGTCCACGGTGCTAATCTTCATGCATTAAAGGCACTGTTGCCCCATTACGCCGGAAAGGTGGACTGTATCTATGTGGAAGAGGGGCAAGGTGTATCCTGACTTTATTTTTGCCGTCCAGAGTGGAGGACATGGTCCACGTATCATGGCTATCAAGACCAAAGGAGATCACCTTGACAACCTCGATACGGAGTACAAACGGGAATTGCTGAATTTCATGTCCAGCAGTTATGCCTGGGAAAATAGTACGCCCGCAGGTGAACTGGAACTGGTTGCAGACAGTGGGCAGATAATGCATTTAGAACTGGTCATGATGAGTGAATGGGAGACCCGGTTGCCATCTATACTGGACAGTACTTCGAAGGAACCCTGATCCGAATGAGTGGCCAATTACAACACACTATGCACAGGATGGCACTGAATCAAAGCCTGCATATCGTACAGCGGGCAAAGAAGGATGCACTCTACACGCAACGCAGTAATACTGAAAGCGAATTCTGCCACAATAGGCCGCATCTCAAGAAATATGGACTGATTAAGGGCAGTACGGTGAATAGAATGCCCAGATAGTTTCGGATAGATGCTCACAACAAAAACATGAAGATCACAGCAGGGAAAATCTCTGTTCAGAATTTGGCTGCAAGTCATGGAAAGGGCGGGGAAGGCCGAGCGGGAATTCCCCAGGCGATGAAAAGCGCCAGACTGAATTCGTGTCATGGCGGGGTACGATCCGTTGCGGTTTTGCAAAGCATCTTGCTCCTCTGGACAGACAGAAACCAAAGAAATAAACTTGCCAGCGCAGTGCTGACTAAGTTGGAGTCAACTACAGAATCAATACATCAGATACATCATGTCTAACCCCAAATCCGAATCCCCAGCCGATCTCTATCCTCCTTCTGCTGATTTCAGTAGAAGGGCGCATGTGCGTTCCCAGGATGCATATTTGGCAAAATATGAAGACTCAATTGCAGATCCCGAGCGATTCTGGAGCGCAGAGGCGCGTGCGCGAATTGATTGGTTCAAGCCGTTTACCCGTGTACGGGATGTGTCCTATGCATCCTCAGATGTCCATATCCAATGGTTTGAAGATGGCGAGTTAAATGCATCCTATAATTGCCTGGATCGTCATCTAGCGGATCGGGGAGGGCAGGTTGCCTTGATTTGGGAGCCGGATAACCCTGAAGAGGATCCGCGGTATTTGACGTATCACGAACTTCACAGCGAGGTGTGCAGACTCAGTAATGTTCTGAGTTCTATGGGAGTTAAGCGAGGGGATCGCATCACAATTTATATGCCAATGATTCCCGAAGCGGCCGTGGCGATGTTGGCCTGCAGCAGAGTCGGGGCGGTACACTCTGTCGTCTTCGCAGGGTTTTCGCCGGAATCGCTGGCAGATCGAATTCTGGACTGCGATTCCACCTTTGTGATTACGGCGGATGAGGGATTACGGGGAGGGAAGAGGGTGCCTCTGAAGAAAAATGTGGACGCGGCATTAAAACGCTGCCCGGAAGTGGAATCGGTCCTCGTCGTGCAGCGGACGAGGGGCAAAATTTCATGGAAGGCCGGCCGGGATCACTGGTATCACGAACATGTGCCCGCGGCAAGCGCAGAGTATGTGGCGCAATCCATGAATGCGGAAGATCCACTGTTTATCCTCTACACGTCTGGATCCACCGGAAAACCGAAAGGGCTGCTTCATACGACAGGCGGCTATCTAGTGTATACATCCATGACCCATGAACTTGTATTTGACTATCACGCCGGAGATGTCTTCTGGTGTTCGGCGGATGTAGGATGGATCACAGGTCACTCCTATATTGTGTACGGACCGCTCCTCAACGGGGCAACACAGGTGTTCTTTGAGGGCATACCGACCTACCCGGATGCGTCCCGCTTCTGGCAGGTCGTAGACAAGTATCAGGTAAATCAGTTTTACACGGCCCCCACGGCCATCCGCGCACTCATGAGCAAAGGGAATTCATTTGTAGAACAGACAAGCCGATCCTCTTTGCGTCTTCTGGGATCAGTTGGTGAACCGATCAATCCCGAGGCCTGGCGCTGGTACCACGAGGTTGTTGGGAATGGGCAATGCCCGATTGTGGATACCTGGTGGCAGACCGAAACCGGCGGGATCATGATTACACCGCTGCCCGGTGCAATTCCCACGAAGCCAGGCTCCGCTACCGTTCCCTTCTTTGGGATTCAGCCGGAAATTCTGGATAACGACGGTGCGGTGCTGAAGGGGGAAGCCGCAGGTGTTCTGGCAATTAGAGACTCATGGCCGAGTCAGGCCCGTACGGTGTATCGGGATCATGAACGGTTTGTGCAGACCTATTTTTCCACATTCGAGGGGAAATACTTCACTGGCGACGGCTGCAGACGGGACACGGATGGATATTACTGGATCACCGGCAGAATTGACGATGTGTTGAATGTAAGTGGACACCGAATGGGAACGGCGGAGATTGAAAGTGCACTGGTCGCGCATGAAAGTGTCGCCGAGGCGGCCGTGGTTGGTTTTCCGCACTCAATCAAAGGACAGGGAATTTATGCCTATGTTACGCTCAATGCAAGCGATGCCCCCTCGGATGCATTGCACAAGGAATTGGTTGCGCATGTTCGTACTCAGATTGGCCCAATTGCAAAACCGGATTTTATCCAGTTTGCACCGTCGTTACCCAAGACGAGAAGTGGAAAGATCATGCGTCGTATCCTTCGTAAAATTGCGGAGAATGATTACAGCGAGTTAGGGGATACGTCTACACTGGCAGACCCTACGGTGGTTGACTCCCTGATTGAAGAGCGACAGAATCGGTAGATTGCCGCCTGGCAATCTGAACTGCGCCCTCTGCGGGGGTGGCTTGGGGAGCAGCAAACTTTGCGATAGGCCAGAGCGCCTGCATGGCCGCAGAGAGACGCTCCACGTAAAAATCGCTGTTACCCAGTCCCCCAACGATTGTATATCGAGGAGGCAGGGCAGGATACCTCATGAGCATCCACTTTGCCTGTCGGGCCAGCCGTTCGGTTTCCTGTTGCACAATCGAAGTGGCCACATGATCTCCAAGTTCGGCCGCCTTCAGGGCAAGGGGAGCCACATTTTGGAATTTCCAGTCCGACTGGCCGATTGTGTACAGAAGAGAATGTCGGTCATAAATGTTCAGATGCTGCTTGACGAATTGGGTGAGCAGGGTTTGGGGGCCGCCATCAAATGCATGTCCAATGGCGGCCAATGTACACCTGCCGATGGAATGTCCGCTGCCCTCATCCCCAATTACATGTCCCCAGCCTCCGATGTGGTCAAAGTCCGAGATCCCGGGGCCCGTCCGGGCCATCACCCCACTTCCTGTGCCGGCAATGAACAGAAGGCCGTTTTGTCCGGCGAAAGCCCCCTCTAGTGCAATCACACCATCATGGGATATGGTCAGATAAAAAGAATGCTCAGACTGGATGAGCGGGCGAATACGATGAACCAGATCTTTCTGGATTGCTGGATCACTAGCACCGGCAATTCCGGCATGAACTGCTCGCAAGGTTCCCCCGGAGAGCCGGTTCATGGCATCATTGATAAGCAAAGACAGAACGGAAGCGGTCTGTTCTACGCCTTGCCGAAGGACATTGGCCGCACCTCCGAGGAGTTCCAGGGTTTCGTCACCTGCACTTGAACGGGCGCAGAGACGTGTTTTGGTTGCACCTGCGTCAATTCCCAAATACCAGTCATTCAGTGTCATCAGGCACGAGAACTGTGGAATCTAGATGCGAGGCGGGTAGCGAAAATACAGAAAAATCAGCATGGTCAAAAAGATACCGTCCAAATGGCTGATGCAGGTTCAGGTGCTGCCTGCGTATAAAATAAGGGGTACCGGATTCATCCTGTGTCCAGCTTTCCCAGATGGCTGGTGCAGCGGCAGCACGATTCCCTCCCCAGTGCATCGTTGATTGGTGGCCGATCAGGGGGAAGGTCAGCGGTGTATACATCCTGCTGCCGGAATGTCCGTGATACGTGAACAGATAGCTGCCTGTGTGCACGCGCTCCCAGCGCCACTGGCTTTGGTCGGTTCCGAACTTTTGTGCCAACTGATCTACAGCACGATAGAATGCAATTTCCCGCGTTGATCCTTCGGAGATACTCCACTGATTATAAATGGTCGCGCCAATACTTTGCCCTTCAAACGTATGGTTCCAGTTTCTAAGATAGACCAGTGCAGACTGAACCAGAGGCGGTGCATGTTCGGGAATGCGCAGAGAATCCAGCTGTTCGGATAACGTATCTTCGGCCCATGCGCTCCAGGTGTCGATAATCCAGTCCGATGGGTCGGTTAAGTCGGGATCTGTTTGATTGAGATAGTAGGCACTGTATGCAGCGGAGGAGTCATTGCTGATCATGAAACCGGAACGATGGAGAGGAAACACGAAATCTGGCGCACCGAGCACCGTCCAGGAACTGTCTGAAGACATGAGAATCCCGTCGCCACGCCAGAGTTGAAAACCGGTTGGCTGATTGCGAAACAGCGCAAACCAAGTTTGAGCATCCGTTCCTGATCCAAGTCCATTCCAGACCAATTCTTTCGGTGCACCATCTATGCGAAGGGTACTGTCAGATTCCTGGTAGTATACGATTTCTTCTCGATCACGAAAGGAGAAACGCCGTTCACGTTTTGATCCAAAACCAGCAGGTTGAACTGTTTTCGGGGAGTGCAGGAGAATGGACCAAGCACGGGTTCCCATCTTTCCCGCAGGGAAAAACGGGGTCCCAAGCAGTGAAGTACCATACATGTCCGGTTCATTGGCAATCTTCAGAGCAACATCCTGGAAAACCGGCGCAATTGCGTTGCCGAGTACATGGCGCTGATAAAATACTGCCCCCTGTGAAGTGGGAAGAAGCCAGGCACTGCTGGATTCTAAGCCATGCACAAGAATCATGGAGTCAAGCTTAGCGGTGCCGATGCAGATGGGGGCTCCAAGGACACACAGAGAGTCTGGAGAGGTACTCATCCAGGCAATCAACCGCTCAATCGCCAGCGCATGCCACGGCTCCCAGGGTTCAGGACGGATGTTCTGTAAAAAAAAACCGTGCATCGAATCGGTATCCTGCCATGCAAGATCAATCCCCTTTCCGAATGAGGCCATCAGGTTTGCTTCCGCAGGGGGCAGATGTCGGCTGGCATTCTGTGCATTTCCCGGCAGATCCAGAAGCTGAACCAGTCGGTCCGCCTCAATTGCGTCCGCCCCATACCAGTCACTTAATTTTCCCAGAGCCGCCTGTCTCCACAGGGCAATCGTCCAGCCATTCAGTCGTCCCTGCACATAGCCAAGCCCTGCCAGTGCATCTGAGAGTGAATTCGCCTGAATTTGAGCAGTGTCAAATTTGCCCCATTGAATTTCCACGGGAGATTCCAGACCGGCGATTTCCAGTTGATCGGGGAAGCGTGATTTCCAGTCATACATTTTTTGCCATACTCCACCGATAACGGCAAAGGAGATAATACCCCAGAGAAAGATCCACCCGACCAGTCTCATATAGATAATTGGCTGGAATCATCACGCAGCCGGTAAAGACACGCAAATATATCTGCATATTGCTCTGTTGCAGATTTTGGCCCGGCAAAAACTTGGCAATTCACTGGATTCACGGTTATTCGGCGATGGATTCTCTTCGGGGCGGTCATCTAAATCATAGCAGTACGGATACAGATTTCAGGAAATTATGTCAGTAAAAAACAACGGGTAATCCGTTTCTCCGTTCCTTGGATGTCAGGTTTTTTCAATCCTTTGCCCTTACTGGATGCGTTCAGTGGACGAAGGGGAACTTTACGCGGTGATGCTGTCGGAGTACCAGACAGGTCAGATTTTCCCCGCTGTACCTGCTTGGAGGATTGATGTACAGGGGGCATGAGGGCTTCAGGCGCAGTCAGGTATCTCGGCAGGCCAGTCCCGGATCCGACGGGGATTGAGTCCCCGGCGGTCATGGGAAAATCCCTCGGCCACGGCCGTACTCGTCGGAAACCAGTTATGTATGGATGAGATCGAAACAGGGAAACTCCCTTCCGCATGTCCAGTATTCCAATACGGAGGGCGGTCTGGACGACTGCCTTTGCCTTGTCTCCGTTCCTAAGGTGAACCGTGAGTGTCTCCACCAGATCTTTCCACGCAAAGTCAGTTGTCTCTGGGATGAGGGTAAGAAAACGAGCGATGGCTGTGCGCTGCAGCAATATATTCTTGTGCCACAAGGCGCGTGATTTGATACGGGCGGTCTGCCATTGTTTTGTCTCCGCAATGTGGCGACATTCGGCAAACAGTGCGGTCTTGCCGGAACGGAATGCACCCGGATTCAGGAAGACCGTACCTCCATCTGTCCCCGTAGCTTCCTTCATCCCGTCAGCAGACTTTTGCAATTCCTCTGTACGTCCGTGAAAGTACTTGGCGGCATCCCGGTCAGACATAGGTGACAGGGAGCAGGAATATCGGATTGCGTGCTCATGGGACTGGTGACATGTGGCTGTGGACGGATTAGACAATGTGAGGGCGTGTGGGTTCCCCTCCCCAGCCCGTGGTCATGCACAGGCATAACTCCCCAATTCTATGGATTCCCCCGCGAATGGATCGTTCTAAATAGAATTTTTCAGTTTATCTTATGCGGACTGGATCCATTTTCCCGCACAGCGGTTGTAGGGTCCGGTTACCTCCATGACCTTATCGCAGACAAGATAAAATTCTTATGAATACGCACACGAAAATAGTGTTTGGTGTCTTGGTGCTGGCTGCCGGTGTACTGCTGGGCATGCAGTTGGAGTCCAGTTCGTCAGACGATACGAGGGATGCGTTGAAAAAACTTGAACATGCGTTCCTCGTGATTAATGAACGCTATGTAGAGGATGTAGATTCGGGGGCACTTGCCGAACACGCTTTGAAAGGAATGCTCGACGAACTGGATCCGCATTCGGTCTATATTGATGCCGAGACGATGCGTCGTGTGGAGGAAGATTTCAGCGGCGGCTTTGAGGGAATCGGAATCTCGTTTGAGTTTATTGAGGGAGTGGGTGGTCAGGATACGTTGATCGTACTCAGTGTAGTTCCAGAGGGGCCAAGTGAGGAGGTGGGGCTTCATTCAGGAGATCGAATTGTTGAAGTGGATGGACAGAGCACGATTGGCTTTGAGACGGTGGATGTGCAGCGCACACTGAAGGGGCCGCGCGGCACCTCGGTAGATATTGTGGTGATCCGGCCTGGGTACCCTGATCCAATCAATTTCACAATTATACGTGACCGCATACCGCTGTATGCAGTGGATGTGGCGTATATGATTGATGACATCACCGGATTTATTAAGATTAATCGCTTTTCTGGAACAACACACAGAGAATTTCGCCGGGCGGTCCACCACCTTAAGTCTCAGGGCATGCAGCGCCTGATGCTGGATCTGCGTGGAAATTCGGGCGGATACATGGAGATGGCGGTGAGACTCTCTGATGAATTTCTTCCAGACGATGCACTGATCGTGTCTCAGAAAGGGCGCATTCGAGATGCCAATCATTCCTTTTATGGTACGGAAGAAGGGCTTCTTGAAGATGCGCCGATCATGGTCCTGGTGAACGAGGGGTCCGCATCGGCCAGTGAAATTGTCGCCGGGGCCCTGCAGGATCATGATCGCGGGCTGATTGTCGGGCGGAGGACATTCGGGAAAGGACTCGTGCAACAGCAGCACCTTTTGCCGGACGGGAGTGCAATGCGTGTAACCATTGCCAGATATTATACGCCGTCGGGAAGATTAATCCAAACCCCGTATGCAGGCGGTGACCGCGAAGAGTATTTGACTTCAAAGCGTGAGATGCAGGAGAACACTGCGCTACTGAGTGCGCAGGAGATCATGGAGAGTATTCCAGATTCCCTGATCTACGAAACGGTCAGCGGGCGGGCTGTGATGGGAGGCGGAGGTATTCTGCCGGATTTTATCGTAGATGTGGATACCGCATCGCTTTTTGTGCGTGAGATTTTGAGCCGTGATGTTGCGAATACGTATGCCCGTATGTGGTATGACCGTGAAGGCGAGGCACTGGCAGCCCGCTGGGGAGGTCAGCGGGATGTCTTTTTTGAGTCGTTTGAAATACCAGAGGCCGAATATCAGGGCTTTCTGGAATATGCACAAATACGGGGAATTTCTGTCGGTACGCAGGAAGGTGCGTTTGATAATGCGGAAATAGAACTGGATAGGCCGTATATTGAGGCGCGGATAAAAGCTAGACTGGCGGTGCGTCTTTTTGATCTTGAAGCATTTTACCCTGTGATGCATCCAGAAGACCGCACCTTGCAGGAGGCCCTGAAACTTTGGTCCGAAGCGGAAAGTCTTGCACAGAAATAACGGGGATGTATTGAAAATTCCGTTGAAAACATTAACTTTAGTGAAAATCCTTGATGGATCTGCCTTGCATGCAGCTGCCTGATTTCGAAAATCGTTTGGCAGGATTGTTGAATAGGTGGTATATTGGGGGTCGTTTGCACTTAACACTTAAAACTCTAATCAATTTTCTGGAGGATTAGTCCATGAAGCTTTTCGGGAATGTCATGTCGGCTCAGGATGCAGCAGCAGCTGCAGATGAGGGCATGATCAACGTACTGGTAAATTATTTCAATCAGGGGGGCGAGTTTATGTGGCCCGTACTGATCATTCTGATCATCGGCCTTGCGATTGCATTTGAGCGGGTGATTCAGTTGATTCTCGCCGATGTGAACACACGCAAGTTCATTGTAAGTGTCAAGGAGGCACTGCAGGAGGGCGGGGTATCTGCTGCAGAGGAGATCTGTTCTGCGACACGCGGACCGGTCGCTGCGGTGTTTCAGGCCGGTTTAATGCGCTCGGATGAAGGGATTGAAGCGGTAGAGAAGGCCGTCGTTGCCTATGGTTCTATCGAGATGAGTTTTCTGGAGCGCGGTCTGGTGTGGCTGTCTCTCTTTATTGCATTAGCCCCCATGTTTGGGTTCCTGGGAACCGTGATCGGGATGGTTGCAGCGTTTGATGCGATTGAGGCGGCCGGAGATATCTCTCCCAGCCTGGTGGCCCGAGGCATCAAAATCGCACTCTTAACCACGGTATTCGGCCTGATTGTTGCCATTATTCTTCAGTTCTTCTACAATTATGCGGTATCCAAAATTGACCGGATCGTTGTTGAGATGGAAGAGGCATCCATTGAGTTGATCGACTCTCTTGTTATGAAGGAGTCATCCTCTTGAGGGGGATCATTAATCGGGGACTCGTATCCCAAAAAACCAAGAATTCATGCTTAACATTGCCCTCTATATCGTTTTTGCACTGATCGGCCTCGGATTGCTGGTCATGCTGGCATCTGGAGTCCGCAGTTTGATGTTTGGTAAGGTGAAGATGATATCGCTTGCATTTATTGCGGTCCCGCCGGTATTATTCCTGATTCTGGGGCTAGCACTGCCAACCTGGACGGATGCAGGCATTATGACCATCGTCATCTCGCTTGTATTAACCCTTGTTGCACTTCTGGTCTCAGGAATAAAGAACCTTGTTTCCTGATCTTTAGACGCGTATCGCAATGAGTATACTTGCCAAGAAAAAAAAGCGACAGGGTGCGGAGATCCCCACATCTTCAATGGCGGACATTGCCTTTTTGCTTCTTATCTTTTTTCTGGTCACTACGACGATTGACGTAGATACCGGGATTGGAATGACCTTGCCGCCGGAACCGGATGAGACGACACCGCCACCGCCGGTGAGTGATCGGAACATGCTGAAGATTCTCATTAATGCGCAGGGGCAGGTTCTCTTGGAGGATTTACCCTCGTCTGTTGCACAGATCCGCAGTGAGGTTCTGACCCATGTTCAAAATAATGGCGTGGATGCACGCTATTCGGACTCTCCCTCCAAGGCGGTCGTGTCCATCAAAACGGACCGTTTAACCCCGTACAATCTCTATATCCAGACGCTTGATGAGGTGTGGATGGCGTATTTTGAGATTTGGGATACGGAGGCCCGATCCCTGGGGCATGCCAATTATGTTGAGTACCGGTCTAATCTGGCGGACGGTGCGGAAAACGAGATCCGTGAGAAGTGGCCGGCACAGGTTTCGCTGGCCGAACCGGATCCTGGAAACTGAAGAGTACCATGTCTCATTTTACAAAAAAATCTAAAGCTAAGCCCGAGATTTCTACGGCATCACTGCCGGACATTATCTTCATGCTGTTGATCTTTTTCATGGTCACAACCGTGTTGCGGGAGCAGGAGGTTCAGGTGCGAACCATTCTGCCGCAGGCGGAAGCCCTGACGAAGATTGAACAGAAACGCTACGTATCCTATGTGTGGATGGGGCCGGAGAAATTGCCGGGAAACCGGGTTGGTGAAACGAAGGTGCAGATTGATGATGCTGTCATTGAGGATTTGACCAACGTACGGTCTATCATGTACCGGAAATTGAATGAGCAGCCGAGACTGATCGTGTCGCTTCGTGTGGATGAGGAATCAGAGATGGGGGTGGTCACGGATGTACAGGGCGAACTCCGAAAGGCCGGAACGCTCCGGATCAGTTACTCATCCAGACGGGATATATCGAATATTTAAATCGCCAGGTATTCAGATCTGCAGGCTGGATAGATCGGTTGGTTTGCGTCTTTAGGGTAGCGGTGCAAGTGTGTGCCGCTGCCCTTTTTCATGATCAGCAGGGCTGCCCGGTCAACAGTTTTATTTGAGATGTACACAATTACCCTGGTGCCTGGAGACGGAATTGGTCCCGAAGTCACGGAAGCTGCCTGTAAAGTGATTGCGGCTGCAGGGGTGGATATACGCTGGGAGCGGTTTGAGGAAGTGGGCTACGCCGGGGTGAGGAAACAAGGGCAGCCCCTGCCGGATGATGTGCTGAATTCCATTCATAGAAATCGCCTTGCATTAAAAGGGCCTGTCACAACTCCGGTAGGCGGGGGATTCCGCAGTGTCAATGTATCACTCCGCCAGAAGCTGGATCTGTTTGTAAATCTGCGCCCGTGCAAGCGGTTGCCCGGGATTAAAACTCCATTCCCAGACACAGATCTTGTGATCTTTCGCGAAAATACCGAGGGACTCTATTCGGGAATTGAGAGTTACGACGAACGTCTTGAAATTGCAGATTCAATTGCACGGATTACCCGCAAGGGATCGCAGCGTATCCTGCGCTATGCATTTGAGTGGGTGACGGTCAATCAGCGCAGGCGGCTGACGGCAGTCCATAAGGCAAATGTGCTGAAACTTTCCACAGGCCTCTTCCTGGAGGAAGCCCGCAGTATTGCACAAGACTACCCGGGGGTTCAGTTTGATCATCTGATTGTGGATAACATGGCCATGCAACTGGTCATACAGCCGGATACATTTGACTGTATCGTAACGACGAATCTCTTCGGGGATATTTTGAGTGACCTTTGTGCGGGTCTAGTTGGAGGGTTAGGGATTGTTCCGGGTGCGAATATTGGAGAGGACGCGGCTGTATTTGAGGCAGTTCATGGCAGTGCTCCGGATATTGCGGGGCAGTCCAAAGCCAATCCTACGGCACTCATTCGCACCTCCGCGCTTTTATTGCATCATATGGGGGAGGCGGAGGCGGCAATGCGAATTGAACAGGCAGTATGGCGTGCCTATGCAGAGGGGACGAGTCTGACCCCGGATGTTGGCGGCACGGCATCTACCGAAGGTATAACCGATGAAATCGTACGGCTAGTTGCCGATAATGGTGCGTGACGTGTTCGCAGTTGATTGCCCGGTCATGTTTTCGGGGAGCGTCAATTCAGTCCGCCATTTAGGAGATGGAGGCCGTCTACAGGAACCTGCCAATCTATCCTGACGCGGCGTTACTGAGGTGATCGTCTGTCGCTGCCGTGGCCTCCGGTTTGGTATGTTCAAAGGAATGGGTGAATTGGCTGGATTCATCTCCCCAGGGGACTTTGACGGCCTTGATCCCTGTGGGGGATTTAATCCGCGGAATCTGACAATGGATAAAACACTTGTATTCCCACAGATCTACATGTTGCCATATTCGCTCCAGGGTATGATCATGCGGCCCTGTTTTTTGGCCGGTCTCAGGGCAGGTCAGCAATTTGCCGGAATGCGAAATGTATAAAAGGACAGACTGCTGTTCAATATCGAACAGCACCTGATCAATAATCCAGTCGCTCCCTAAATTTAGGCTATCCTGGATTTGGGGAATTAAAATATCCATGGGTGTGAATGTCTCTCGTTGGTCTGTTTACGGAACTCCTGGGCTGGCGATTCTGTATTCTGGAGGCCTGTAGATTGCATGGCCGGTTGATACAGCGGGATGTAAACTAGGTTGCAGATCAGGCTTTGATTGGGGAATGAATCGCATGGATAACGGAAAATATTCATGGCGGGAGGCCGTCAACAGGGATCTGAATGGAAACAGATTGCCTGCGTTTTGGGTAGACACCGAAAATGTCTGCAATCCCATGCAGCCTCTGGACCAACCGGCTCAATGGATTCCTTTGCCGGACCGCTTCAGCCCGTGATTTTACGGGGCAGGGGGAGGCAACTAAAATTTTCGTGATCTGATGGGACACACCTACACAGTTTTTCTGGTTTTGTCTGCACTGGCCTTTTCGATTCTGTTCTTTGATCGTTCCGCATCCTCCGGCGATACGGTTCAGGCGGTCAAGATCGGATTGATGCTGATGGCTCCCGTTCTTCTGGCAAGCCTTCTGTTTCATGGAAGTCCCAGGAAGCAGGCAGGCGTTCTCAAAATCGTACGGATCTTGATTGTGCTGCTCTTGATCCTCTACTATTACCTGCTGTGGAGTGCGGGGGCATTGAGGGGATGGTCGGATCAGGATGGACAGTCTTTGGGATCCATTGTGTTCAGGTTTTCGCCGATGCTGGGGTATATTTTTCTCACCTTATCCGTGCGTGTACTGACCCAAAACCTCAAGCGATTGCGTCAGATGGATCGCTTACGCGGCTGATGCAATGTCTGACGGAGCGGATAGATGTTATTTGTGTGGCTGCTGTATCACTGATTGGACGGTGTATCTGATGGTTACAGCGGTGGTACGACAGGGCAGAGAATGAATGTGTTCCGGCAGCGAATCAATGGGAGGGAGTCCGGGGAGCCGCCATTGAGTGAGTTCATCAGGAAATGGAATACTCAAATTTTTCTGGAGGCAGATCGGAGAAGCGGCGGCGCCGCATAAGCAGGTAATCTAGAAGAATTCGCCCCCGGTAGGAGGGACGTGCCGTTACATGGGCTGGCGGAGAATAATGATGCCTCATTCTGTGTGCATCAAGATAGCCTCGGAGGACGGCTAGTGCCTGTGGCCATTTCCCGGTCAGCAGCCAGGCAAGCCCGATGGAATAGTCCATGATAATTCGCTGAAATAATACGGTTCTGAACTGTGCGGGGGGGAGATTCTTGTACAGCATGAGGATGCTGTTACGAATATTGTAGTAGAGTTTGCGATGGCTAGTTCTTGCCAGGGTGGCCCCGCCGATATGAAAAACTCTGCTTTCGGGAACGACTCCAATTTCGTACCCTGCCCGGCGGAGTCGCCAGCAGAGATCTATCTCTTCCATATGGAGTCCAAAAAACTCATCCAGGAGTCCCACTTCCTCCAGTGCACTTCGTCGTAACAGAAGAGCGGCTCCGCTGGCCCAGTCAATCTTTGTCGGTCTATCGTATTGCCCCGAATCCTCTTCGGTGTGCTCAAAAATACGGCCGCGTGCAAGGGGGTATCCAAGCCGATCAAGAAATCCGCCACAGGCTCCGGCGTACTCAAAATGCTCTCTGCGCTTAAACTGTAAAATTTTTGGCTGAAGTGCTGCAACGCGGGAAGAGTTTTCGGCATACATGATCAGAGGGGCCAGCCAATTGTCAGAAACGGCGACATCATTGTTCAGCAGAACCACATAGTCGCATTCAATTTGGCGGATCGCTTCATTGTTGGCACGGCTGAACAGCCAGTTGTCCGGGTTTGAAATGACCTGAATGTCAGGGAACTGCTCGTTTACCCAGGCAGCAGAATCGTCAGAAGAGTGATTATCTACAAAGACAATTTGCAGATTGTCCCATTTCGTTTGCACAACGGATGGAAGGCATTCCTGTACAATGGAGAGTCCATTGTAGGAGACGATGATGACGGCGACCTGTGGTGTCTTCATGTGGTCTGGATCGGATTGTGCTAATACCCGGAGACCAGCCGGGCATCCTGTCCGATGCGCTCGGTTACCTTATTCAAGACGGCCAGATAAGTGTCGGGGTGATCGGTATAGAAGGTGATCCGGTGGTCGTAGTCCTTTCGGGAAAGGCCATGTCGGGCAATGATTGTATCCAGCGGCAGTTCACTGCCTCCATATCCTAGTTCAGCACGTGCATTGATCAGATGAATATCCACCATAATCTCAATCATCAGGCTGTCGACCGGCAACGTTCCCAGTTCTTTCGGCGCGGGAGAACAACTGCTCATACACCCGAGGACAATGAGGGTAAGGGAGCGGCTAACCACGCTCATCTTCCTGCTCTTCAAGGGTGCGGAATGTATACGCAATGACCTCCATCTGCCGCATAAATTCGCGTTTGGGGAAGTTCGGTGCGAACACCATCCCGTCAATGAGATAAAGTCGCCGGCTGGGTTCATCATAGAAGGCATAGGTTACGAAGGGACCTCCCATTCCGAAGGGGAATTTACGTCCATTCTCCTCGCCGACCATGTGCCAGAGTCCGCGCAGTTCAATGGCAAATCGTTCCTTGAAGTTGATTTCCTGCGCCGTCAGCGGCCGGCGGCCGTCCACTTCAATCCATCCTCCTGCGGTACCGCCTATATAGCGCTGCGTCAGTGCATCCCGGGCGGAAACGATCCATTCTGCATTCAGTTTTGATGGATCGGCATTCTCCTCGTAATAGACAAACAAGCTTCGCCATGTATCGGTAAGGGAGCGGCGAAGCCATACAAATTGCGTGGTGTCAATCGCAATAAAATAATCATGTTGCCCATGGACCGCAAATCCATGCCGATTCATCAGGGTCTGTTCGACACTGTGTTGACGGCCAATATCAAACATGTCCCGATGGAGACGAGAGCGGGAGACCAGATTGTAGTGGTATCTCAGGTCGTCCGAATTTGCCTCGATGGATCGAATCAGGTCCTCTTCGGACCCGGCCACCAGGTAGTAGACGAGCTGGTTTCTGCGCCAGTGATTCGGTCTGGCAACCAGAGCAGGGGAGCCCGCCATGATCGTCTGCCGCAGAGAGTCATTTTGAAACAGGATGTTCAGATATTCGCTTTCAGGAGTATTCTGCTCAGAGGTTGAGTCCGTAATCAATCCCACGAAAAGCACATTCTTGCGGTCTTGGGCCATATCCAGAGCGGCCTGTGAGGCGAGTCTGACCAGTTCCAGATCAAACTCTGGTTCTATGGACGGAAGCGTTTCAATTGCACCGCCCACATGATTCCGGAGCGCCTCACCAGTCGGGCCACTCCACAGAGAGGAATCAACCACAACGGTAATCTGCCCTTCAAGGCCGGTCGCATCAGGCCGGTAGTCTCCTCCAAGGATTCCACCATCCCCACAGCCCAGTAATGAGAGAATCGGGGCAATCAGCAAAATGGAGCGGTGCATAATATTTATGGTTTCAGATTATTTGAGGGGAGCGCACAAATCGTGCCGGAAGCCGATTGCGCCTGATTTGTGAGAGGGCGAGAATTATCCAGAGTCGTTTTATCCGCCTGATCCCGGCGGATTCAACGATAAGCCTAACCGGATGTTTTGACAGATGTCGTGCACCTGTTGTCTGACGACAATAACAACTTTATTTTTCCGAATGCTTAATCCAGCCCCCGGCCGAGCATTCTGAACGATCTCCTTCCTCCAGAAGGGTTCCAATATCCCTACCTGAATCAGGGCAATCACCAATGCATCCCCGTCCGCTGTCCATGATCAAAACCGGTTATTTGAGGGAGTGCACGAATTGGGTAAGAAGCCTGCCCCGCTCGGTTAATGAGAGGTCAGGGCGTGCCCAGAGTTGTTCAATTTGTTTGATTACGGCAGACCCGACAATAAAGCCATCCGTATGTTTTGACAGACGCTGTGCATCCTTTCGGGTCTGAATCCCAAATCCCACCAGAAGCGGGTTGCTGGTGATCAACTGACGCGCATGTTTGAGGTAGGTATTGATGGCCTCCATCCGCTCGGTGATCCCGGTTCCTGTCAATCCGGTAATTGATACGCAGTAGACAAATCCGTTCGAGATGCGGTCAATCTCCTTCATGCGCTCAGCCGGCGTATTCGGAGCAACCAGAAATACCAGATCCAGCCCCTTTTCCTGTGCATGGGCACGCAGTGGAGCGGATTCCAGGGGGGGCAGATCCGGGATAATGAATCCATCCACGCCCGCATCGGCCGCTTGTCTGCAAAATTCTTCCACGCCAAAGCGGAGAATCGGGTTGATGTAGCCCATCAGCAGGAGTGGAGTGTCGCTGTGTTTCCTGAAGGCGATCACCGCGTTCAGCGTATCCTGCATCGTGACTCCCGCCTGCAGTGCACAGGTGCTGGAGTGCTGGATCGGCACGCCTTCGGCCAGCGGATCACTGTGCGGCATCCCCAATTCAATGAAGTCCGTTCCTCCCCGGTCAACCGCATCCAGAAGCAGGTTGGTGACCGAAGGGTGAGGAAATCCGCTGGTGAGAAAGATCCCCATGGCCTTCTTGCCCTGTGTCTGGAGCGCATGCAATGTGGTGGTCAGCCTGGAACTCATAGATGATCCATGATTGTTTGCATGTCCTTGTCTCCACGCCCGGAGCAGTTGACCACAATAACAGAATCGGAGGCCACCTTCGGCACAATCTTCTCAAGCGCCGCAATTGCGTGCGCAGTTTCAAGTGCAGGGATAATCCCTTCGGTTTTCGATAACAGGATCACACCTCGCAGCGCCGCCTCGTCGGTTTCGGCAAGGTAGGTTACCCGGCCAAGGTCCATCAGCCACGAATGTTCCGGGCCAACCCCGGGATAGTCCAGTCCTGCAGAAATTGAATGCGCAAGCGAGATCTGTCCTTCATGGTCCTGCAGCAGGTAGCTCATGGCACCATGCAGAACGCCCATTGAACCTTTTGACAGTGTGGCGGCATGTTGCTCATCTAGTCCTTCGCCGGCAGCTTCTACCCCAAACATCTTCACCTCAGGATGATTAATGAATGGATAAAACATTCCGATCGCATTGGATCCACCTCCAACACAGGCGATGAGCACATCGGGGAAATTTTTCCCGGTCTTGTCCTTTACCTGCAATTGAACTTCTTCACCGATCACCTGATGAAACGTGCGTACCATCATGGGATACGGATGGGGGCCAACGACAGATCCGATGATGTAGAAGGTGTCGGACGGATTGGATACCCAGTCACGGATTGCTTCATTGGTTGCATCCTTAAGCGTCTGGCTCCCGCTCGTTGCCGGGCGGACTTCTGCGCCCAGTAGTTGCATACGAGCCACGTTCAGTGCCTGACGCTTCATATCTTCCGCCCCCATATAGACCACGCATTGGAGCCCGAACCGGGCGGCAACCGTCGCGGTTGCAACCCCATGTTGCCCAGCCCCCGTCTCCGCAATGATCCGGGTTTTTCCCATGCGACGGGCAAGTAAGATCTGCCCAATGGTATTATTAATTTTGTGCGCCCCGGTATGGCATAGATCTTCTCGTTTCAGGAAGATTCGTCCTGCGCCGAGTTCCTCACTCAGCCGTTCGGCAAAGGTCAGCGCCGTGGGGCGCCCGACATAGGTCTTCAGCAGATGAAGATACTGATTCTGGAATTCTGCATCCGGCCAGAACTGTTCAAAGGCTGCCTGAACAGCTCGTAATTCGGGAATCAGGACCTCAGGTACGAATGCGCCCCCGTAGGGTCCAAATCGCCCGTTTTCATCCGGTGCGTTATAGTTCAAGTTCATCCTTCGAGATGGATTCAAAGAATTTTGTTACCAGATCAGAACTTTTACGTCCAGGGACATCCTCCAGTCCACTGGATACATCAACGCCCCAGGGCGAGACGGTCTCCACGGCCTCCTTTATATTCTCGGTGTTGAGTCCTCCCGCCAGGATAATGGGATAATCGGATGCCAACTGTTTTGCAATGCTCCAGTCAAAAGACATTCCCGTTCCTCCAGACAGGGCAGGGTGCCAGGTGTCCAATAGAAAGGTGCCCACACAGTCCTCGTAGGCGGCCAGAATCCTTGAAAGCGAGCGGGCAGTGCTGTTGGGGCGGACAGCAAACGCCTTAATAATCGGGCGGATCATACGTCTGCAGTAGGCCGGCGACTCGTCTCCATGCAACTGGATCAGATCAAAGCCTGCAGTCTCGCTACTTCGATTCACCGTTTCGGCATCTACGTTCACAAATACACCGACGGTTTGAGGGCCGTAGATCCATGCTTTGATTTCTTTGACTTGTTCTGGCGCAATGTATCGCGGGCTGGGGGGATGTTGAATGAAGCCCAGATAGTCCGCACCGGCACCGGCACAAAATCGTGCATCCGCCAGCGTGGTGATGCCACAGATTTTTACTCTGCACAGCATTCGGTCTGCTTTGATTGAAGGAGCGTATTGGTTTCTCTGCGGAGTCGCTGCAGGGCCGTCCCGGGAGCATCTGCACGCATGAAGGTTTCGCCGATCAGGACGGCATCCACATCGTTCTGATGCAGGTAGGCCAAATCATCCGCCGACTGAAGTCCGCTCTCCGAAACTCTCACAAGATCCTTGTCAACCATCCCGAAAATTCGAAGCGAATGCTCAATATCCACATCAAACGTGTGCAGGTTTCTGTTGTTGACTCCAAGGATGGAGATCTGGGTAAAGTCAAGTTTATCCAACTCAATCGGATCATAGATCTCAACAAGACAATCCAGATTCAGTTCAGAAGCAAGGCGGAGCAGGTCACCAAGCAGGGGACGGTCAAGGATGGCGGCAATTAAAAGCACCGCATCTGCCCCGGCAGCACGAGCCTCGTAGAGTTGATAGGGATCGATGATAAAGTCTTTCCGCAAGACCGGAAGATGTGTACACTGAACCACCGTTGTGAGGTGTGCGAGGGATCCGGAAAAATGTGCTTCTTCCGTTAGAACGCTGATTGCATCTGCGGGGGCATTTGAATACTGCCGGGCCAGAAAGTGGACATCAAATGGCTTCCTCAAACGTCCTTTTGAGGGAGAGCGCTGTTTGATTTCTGCGATGATTGAGAGCCCGGGTGTCTGAAGCGCGGCCCGAAAATCCCTCGGCGGCGCAGCCGTGCAGATGTGTGACTCGAGTTCATGCACCGAAATGGACCGCTTTCGAGTGCTCAGTTGTGCCCGAACATCGGTGACAATACGATCAAGAACCGTCATGACCGTTGCTGATTTTGCAGAGCATTTGAAGGCGCGTGAGTGCTGCTCCCGAATCAATACTTGCCCGTGCAGCTCCGATACAGTTTTTCATCCCGGCATAACGGCCCGACACCCACAATCCCAGTGCACTATTGAGGAGTACGGCATCCCGGCACGGCCCCTGGTCTCCTTGCAGGACGGTACGAAGGATTGCAGCATTCTCTTCTGCATCCCCGCCGGCAAGGCTGGCGGGATCTGCCCGCTTGAAGCCGTAGGTCTCCGGCTCAATGCGAGTTTCTCTTGGCTCCATCCTGGTTCTTTTATACTCAATGAGCACGGTGGGGGCGGAGATGGAGGCTTCATCCAGACCATCTTCAGAATGAAGGGTCAGGACATGTTCGGCACCAAGTCTGTGCATGATTGCGGCAATCATCCGTGCGGTCTCCAGATCAAAGGCGCCAATCACCTGCCGCTTTACGCCTGCGGGATTGCAAAGCGGTCCCAGGATGTTGAAGGCGGTGCGTGACCGGAGGGTCGTACGAACCGGCATTACATGACGCATTGCCGGATGATAGTGTCGGGCAAAGATAAATCCGATCCCCGCTTTTTTGAGACAGGAGGCAACTTCGTCTGCGTTGAGATTCACATTTACGCCTAGGGCTTCAAGCACATCTGTACTGCCGGATCTGGAGGATACGCTCCGGTTGCCATGCTTCGCAACGGTCACGCCCGCACCCGCGCACACGAGCGCCGCCGCCGTGGAGATATTGAAGGTATGACTGCCATCTCCGCCCGTCCCGCATACATCAATGGCATGCGGATCTTCGCATATGACCGGGACAAAATATGTCCGCATGACCTGCACGAATGCCGTCAACTCTTCAACCGACTCTCCGCGGGACCGCATCCCCATCAGTAAACCGGCAATCTGAATAGGATCGGCTTTGCCTTGCATGATCTGATGCATTGCATCGGCGGCCTGCGCTGCCGAGAGGGATTTTCCCTGCGCAAGAATTTGAAGATATTCGGTCATGATCAAAATCCGAGGCGTGCGAGCCAATTATTCACTAATGTAGGGCCATCACGGGTCATCACACTTTCCGGATGGAACTGCACTCCCTCTACGGGGTGGGTCCTATGTTGCACGCCCATGATGACCCCGTCCGGAGTTGCAGCGGTAACCTGAAGACAGTCAGGAATGGTTTGGGGATCTAAGACCAGAGAGTGATAACGTGTTGCCTCAAATTGCGGGGGAACCCCCTTAAAGAGTTGATTCCCGTGATGGCAGACCGTACTGGTCTTTCCATGCATCAGTGTGGGAGCATACGTTACTTCGGCTCCGTACACCTCTCCGATCACCTGATGTCCAAGACAAATTCCAAGGATCGGGATCTTGGGGCCAAGTTTGGCAACGACCTCGTTGCAGATGCCTGCATCTGCGGGTCGACCCGGCCCGGGAGAAATCACAATCCCGTCCGGCTTCATGCCCCGAATGTCTTTCGGAGTCAGCACATCATTCCGCTCTACCCGAATCTCCTCCGTGGTACAGCCAATAAGCTGCACCAGATTGTAGGTAAAGGAGTCGTAATTGTCAATAACTAAAATCAAACCCTGTACGTCGTTATGAGGCCGGTCAGTTCCCGGACCTTATCCATACACGCTTCGGCCCGTTCCCGCGCATGGATACCTCCCTGCCGAAGTACATCCCGAACATAGTCAGGCTGTTTCAGCAGTTCCCGTCTTCGTTCACGCGCTTCCGCGAAGTAGTCCGTAATCAGTTCCGTCAATACGTTTTTGGCGTGTCCATAGCCATATCCTCCACGCTGGTAGGCCTCTCTGATTTCCTGCTGCTGCTCGTCCGAGGCAAACAGCCGAATCAGGGCGAACACATTGTCTTGGTCTGGATCCTTGGGATCTTCCAGGGGGGTGGAGTCCGTGACAATCCGTTTGATCCGACGGTTTAACACCTTGCCTTCGTCAAAAATTCCAATCGTATTGTCGTAGCTTTTGGACATCTTGCGTCCGTCAATTCCAGGAACAATCGCTACTTGTTCCGTAATGTGCGCATGAGGTACAGGGAACAGCGGCCGGTCAGGTGACCAGATCCGGTTAAAGCGTTGCGCCGTATCCCGGCAGATTTCAATATGCTGTTTCTGATCGGCCCCCACAGGAACGATGGTTCCCCCGTAAATGAGAATATCGGAGGCCTGTAGAATGGGATAATTGAACAGGCCGCAGTTCGCTGAAAGCCCCTGGGCCACTTTATCTTTATATGAGGTGGCTTTTTCCAGTAGGGATACCGGTGTGAGGCAGAAGAAAATCCAGGTCAACTCATTCAGAAGTGGCACATCACTCTGCACAAAAAGATTTCCTCTGGATGGATCAAATCCGAGGGACAGATAAGTGATTGCCGCATCCAGAGTATGTGCGTAAAGTGCATCCGGATCCCGAACCGTTGTCATCGCATGATAATTTACGATGAAGTAGTAGGATGGGTGTTTGTGATGGAGCGCAATATGCTGTCGCAGCGCACCGAAGTAGTTCCCCAGATGCAATGCACCGGAGGACTGGATACCGGATACGACAATAGTTTCACCGGGGGAAAAGGGATACTGTGCCATCGGGAGTCTTACGCGGCTGTGAGTGCACGGTGTGCACACTTTCGCAGAAAAGCCAGTCGGTTGTCGCTGTTCTCCAGCAGACGCACCATGACCGCTTCGCTGCGGATCTGGTGTTGAACCGGGCGCTCTCTTTCCAGCCGTTCGCGGAATATCTGCTCACGTTCCCGCAAGTCGGAAAGTGCGTCATCACTGGCCAATTTGAAGGACCCGGGTTCCAGTGAGGTGCCGTTGAATGCCGGTTCCCCGCAGCTGAATACAAGTTCCTTGAGTTTCCCCACATCCAGTCGGAGCGTCTTCAGAATACGCTCCAGTTCCTGTTGCTCTGTATCGGATGCAAGAAGCGGCAGGAAGTTGGCGTAGGAAAGTTTCAGTTTCACATGTGCTTCAATCAGCGGATTGAGTCGTTCAGCTGTTTCTTTACGGCTGATGGTTTTTCCTGCCCAGCCTTTTTTGAGTAAAGCGGATTTGATTTCTTTAACGGTCATGAATCGGTTGTGCGCTGCAAAGTAAATGGGGGTTCCTACAAGAGTCCCTGGGCTGCAATGAACAGGGCCTGACGGAGTGCCCGGGCCTTGTTTTTTGTTTCTTCGTATTCCAGTGCGGGCATGCTGTCTGCAACAATCCCTGCACCTGCCTGAATAAAGATATGATTCTCTTGAACGACCATGGTCCGAATGGCAATGCACATATCCATATTTCCAGAAAAGTCAATGTATCCTACCGCGCCGGCGTAAATGCCCCGGCGTGTCGGCTCAAGTTCATCAATAATTTCCATGGCTTTTACTTTGGGGGCGCCGCTGACGGTTCCGGCAGGAAAACAGGCCCGGAGTACATCCATGGTGGTCATGTTATCCCTTAGCAGTCCGGAAACCGCGCTTACAATATGCATAACATGCGAGTAACGCTCCACATATGCATAACGGTCCACGGTTACACTCCCCAGTTTACTGATTCGCCCGAGATCATTGCGCCCGAGGTCGACCAGCATCAGATGTTCCGCCCTTTCTTTGGCATCTTCAAGAAGGTCCCGGGCAAGCTGTTCATCTTCTTCCGGCGTTTCTCCGCGGGGGCGTGTCCCTGCGATAGGGAGTAACTCGGCATGTTTTTCCTCCACACGTACCAGAACTTCAGGAGAACTGCCAATGAGTGAAACCTCCCCCAGATCAAGGTAAAAAAGATAGGGCGAAGGGTTGACCTGGCGAAGTGCACGGTATAGATTGAACGGGTCGCCTTCAAAGGAGAGAGAGAATCGCTGGGAGAGCACAACCTGAAAAATGTCCCCCTCATAGATCCGCTGCTTTGCCTCGGTAACGACCGCTTCAAAGTCCTCACGGGCGAAATTTGACGTTAGCTCTCCAGAGCCCAGCTTGACCGGGTCCGGACTGCGAAACGGAGTTTGCAGATCACGTTCCAGACCCTGGATGCGCTCGGTTGCCTGGGTGTATTCTTCGTCAAGATCCGAGTCCGGCGTAATAAACACATTTGCAATCAGTACAATCTGATGCTTTAAACGATCAAAGGCGGCCAGACTGTCGTAAAAGCACCAGATTGCATCAGGAAGGTTCAGGTCGTCGGCTGGCGGATCCGGCAAATGTTCAATAAGACGTACATTATCGTACCCCAGATAACCGACTGCGCCACACCGGAACCGGGGCAGTCCAGATAACTTAACCTCGACAAACTCATCCATAAAGCGATGAAGGACATCAAATACATCCGTATCCGGAGTCGTTACCGTCTCCTTCCTGCGAACATGTTCTATGGTGACTTTTCTTCCCGAAGACCGTACAATCCGATAGGGGTTTCGGCCCAGGAACGAATAGCGGGCCATGTGATCGCCTCCTTCAACACTTTCTAGCAGGAATGCATGATGGCTGTGCTGCCGCAGGGCCAAAAGAGCACTCACCGGAGTAAGCAGATCCGCGCTTAAGCGACGGTTTACCGGAACAACAAAGTGCTGAATCCCCTTTGCATGCTCTCGTTCAACCACTGAGTAAAATTCATGGCGTGTCATACTTGCTTATACGCACAATTCGGCAATTCAATGCCATATAATCTGGCGCGGTGGATTTCGGTACGTATTTTTGCACACATTTGGTGGATGAACCGGGTAGAATTCATTAATTTTAGGAGAATCAAAACACAAGAGCTATGGCTTTTTTTGCATACCGTAAGAATCTTGAACGAATCCTTTATATACTGGCGCTTACCGGAGTGGGTTTAACGCTTCATATTGCGCTCTGGTACACCGAAGGGGGGAGTGCCGGTGAGGATCCACTGTGCGGGATTGGCTCGGACTGTACCGGTGTCATCGCCAGTGATCCAGCTCCATTTGGCATTCCAAGTGCATGGTGGGGGTTCCTGTTCTATGCGGTGGTCGCAATTGGCAGTATTCTGATTGCAAAAAATGTTGGCGGATGGGGGAGCCAATTCACAAAGGGGCGGACTGTCATCGTTGTATTTGGCTGGATATATTCGTTATTTCTGACAATTTTGCAGGCAACGGCCATTGAGGGGTGGTGTCAGTTATGCCTCTACTCGTTCTCCATTGTCACCCTGATTGCAGGCGTTACATTCTATTCGTTTCTGAAGAAATCCAATGCACGCTCTCTGCGTAGCGCTCCACGGGGCGAGTCCAAGTTTCATGGTGTTGCGGCGGCAGTGCTGCTCGGGCTTCTCGTATGGGACTACTCAAATGCTCCCAGGAATGAATCGATACCGACACTTACGGCTTTGGACGAGATAGATATAGATTCCGCCTTGTGCACATATGCCCCGGATTCTCCAACCTTTGATAATCTGGAGCAGATTGTCATGGATTACGATCCTGTCCTTGGACCGGCAGATGCCCCAATCATTGTGATGGAGTTTCTTGATCCCAACTGTAACCACTGTAAGACGGTACATCCACATTTAAAGGCATTGGCGGAAGCATATCCTGACTCTGTCCGTGTCGTATTCAAACCGGTGGCCATCGTTGGAGGTCCGACCCATTCTATGGATGAAATTGCGGCTCTTTATTATGCGAATGATCACGGGGTGTTTTTGGAGATGCTGGATTTAGTCTTCCAGCATCAATCTCCGGCAACCGGTTTATCGGTAGATCTTCTGGCAGGCTTTGCAAAGGATCTTGGGTTGGATGAGGGGGATTTTCGCAGGGCATTGAGTGAGCGGGAATTTGCATCCAGGACCGTTCAGACCCGCCAGTTTTTCTCAGGGATGGGATTCACCGGGGTTCCGGTTATCATTGTTCAGGGGCAGCGTATCAGTAGTGCAAGTCGCAGTATAGCATGCCTTAAGCATTTCGTTGAGCAGGCCAAACTTCAATTATAGTATTGATGAAATCAAAAGAACTTGAATCTCTCTGCATCAATACGATACGGATGTTGGCGGTGGATGCGGTTGAGCGTGCCCGGAGCGGGCATCCGGGTATGCCGATGGGGGCTGCTCCCATGGCGTATGTATTATGGACTGAGTTTATGCGACATAATCCTCAGAATCCAGACTGGGTGAACCGTGACCGCTTCGTCCTGTCGGCCGGGCATGGGTCTATACTCCTTTATGCATTGCTGCATTTGACCGGATATGATCTTTCTCTGGAGGAGATTAAAAATTTTCGGCAATGGGGGAGCCGAACACCGGGGCACCCCGAACATGGTGTAACCCCCGGGGTTGAGACGACCACAGGTCCCTTAGGACAGGGGTTTGGGAACGGGGTCGGTATGGCGATTGCGGAGGCACATCTTGCCGCACGCTTTAATCGTGACGGGGCCGAAATCATCGACCATCACACCTATGGAATTGTATCCGATGGGGACCTTATGGAGGGAATTTCTCATGAGGCCGCCTCTCTGGCTGGACATCTTGGGCTGGGAAAATTGATTTATCTGTGGGATGATAACCGGATCACGATTGATGGTGGTCTCTATTTATCATCCTCTGAGAATATACCGGGGCGGTTCGCATCTTACGGATGGCATGTGGTTCGGGGAATAGATGGCGAAGACACGGGAGCAATCCGGGAGGCGCTCCAGGAAGCTCAGGAATGCACGAGTAAGCCATCGCTGATTTGTGTTCGCACCACGATTGGGCATGGAAGTCCCAATAAGGGTGGAACCGCTGCTGCACACGGGGCCCCACTTGGCCCCGATGAAGTTGCGTTAACAAAGCAGGCTCAGGGATGGCCGGCGGATCCGCAGTTTTATGTCCCGGTGGAGGTGAAGACGGTGATGGATTGTACTGCATCCGGGGCGGAGCAGGAACAGCAATGGATTGCGCGGAGATCAACCTATACACATCTGCATCCGGCAAATTCGGCAGAATTAGATGCCTTGTATACCGGTGAACTGTCATCGGATTGGTTTGAGGATGTTGAAAATCTCAGTATGGAGCATGCGGTGGCGACCAGAGCTGCAAGTGGGACGGTGTTAGAGGCGCTTCTTGCCAACGTCCCCGGCCTGATCGGAGGTTCTGCGGATTTGACGGGATCTAATAAGACCAAGGGCAAGGCCCAAAGCGCCCTTACCTGGAATGATTTATCGGGAAGTTATCTCTATTACGGGGTTCGGGAACATGCAATGGCTGCGATCAGCAATGGACTTGCATTGCACGGTGGCTTGCGTCCGTATTGTGGTACGTTTCTGGTATTCAGTGATTATCTCCGTCCGTCGTTGCGTCTTAGTGCGCTTATGGGACTTCCTGTGATCTATGTCTTTACGCATGATTCCATTGGAACCGGTGAAGATGGACCGACTCATCAGGGTATAGAGCAGGTAATGTCTTTGCGGGCGATTCCCAATCTGGTTGTTTTGCGGCCTGCGGATGCCAATGAGGTCCGGTACGCATGGCGTGAAGCGATCCAAAGGAGCGATGGTCCGACGGCTCTGATCTTAACACGGCAGGGCGTTCCCCCGGTCACGGGAGAATTGGATGGGGTCGCCAAGGGTGCATATATCGTGGAAGGGGAGCAGGGAAGTGCCCATCATGTGATCCTGATTGGAACCGGGAGCGAATTACAGTATGCGGTTGCAGCCGCATCAATCTTGCAGTCTGAGGGAATTGTCACGCGCGTGGTGAGTATGCCCTCCTGGGAATTATTTGCACTGCAGTCCGACTCCTATAAGGAAAAAGTTTTCCCGAACTCAGTGCCGGTTCGTGTTGCCGTTGAGGCAGGCATATCGCTTGGCTGGCAACGCTATGCTAGTCACACAGTGTGTATAGACCGGTTTGGAGCGTCTGCACCTGGGAAGGACCTCTTTGAACAGTTTGGCTTTAATGCGGAACGAGTCGCCGATGTGGCACGGCAGGCTTTAGCGGATGCATAAGTATGCTGCGTAGGGTAACCGGCTGCGTAATCATGTTTCTTGTTCATGCGAGTGCAGCGCAACAATTTGCGGGAGAGGAAGCATGGAAGGTTCTTTTTGAGCATGAGGGAGTCCGGTTCCTGTATGTTTTCTATCCCAAGGCGGATGCCATCAATGATGGGGTAGTGATGATGCTCCAGAATCAGAACAAGTACCGTGTCCGTTACAGATTTACGATTGTCTTTGAATCCCCGAAGGGGGAAGTATCTGCGGATGTCGAAGGTTCTCTGGAACCGCTGGAAATGAAAACAGGAGATGCAGATGGACTGTTCTGGATCCCCTTTGACGATAAGCGCTCACTCGGCGCAATTGGAGTGAGGAATTACAAGATCACCCGCGCAGACGAAAGGATGCAGTTCTTTAACGGGCAATCCAGATGTCCCTGAGCCGACGCCATTTTATGACTGCCTGTGCTTCTATCGGGGTCATGGGCGGAGCGTTTGCCGATATTCTTTCCCGGCATGAAGGGCCCATCACGGTAGAGACGGTTGCGTGTGCAGAGGAGATCGCCGGGATTGAACTCACGCAAACTCAACGGGAACAGTTGATTGAAGATCTGGAGCAGCATGCAGATTATTATGCCTCCATCCGTGAATTGGCATTGCCCAATGATGTGCCTCCTGCACTCATCTTTGATCCGAGCAGATCAGAAGTACAGCCTGCATCTAGCGGACAGGGGTTGAATTGGACTCCCATTCCGGTAGAGCGTCCGGCCAAAGCAGAGGACCTCGCCTTCATGCAGGTTGCAGAGTTGGCATATCTACTCAAATCAAGAGCCGTGTCATCGGTTGAATTGACCGCATTGTACATCGAACGGCTGAAGAAATATGATGGTGTCCTCCAGTCCGTCATTACATTTACCGAGGATCTAGCCTATAAACAGGCTGCTCAGGCGGACATAGAACTGGATGCAGGGATTTGGCGGGGGCCTTTACACGGTGTCCCCTGGGGAGCGAAAGACTTACTCAGTGTTCCCGGTTATCCGACGACCTGGGGGGCAATGCCATTCAAGGATCAGGTTCTGGATACCAGGGCGGCGGTGGTAGATCGTCTGGAGGCTGCCGGTGCCGTTTTGATTGCAAAGCTTTCGCTTGGCGCTCTTGCCTGGGGAGATGTATGGTATGGAGGAAAGACCCGGAATCCATGGAATATTGAGCAGGGATCCAGCGGGTCAAGTGCAGGACCGGCGGCGGCAGTCGCAGCGGGGCTCGTCGGGTTTGCAATCGGATCCGAAACTCTGGGATCCATCGTATCTCCTTCAACCAGAAACGGCGTGACGGGACATCGTCCCACCTATGGATTAGTGAGCCGCCATGGCGCAATGACACTTTCCTGGAGCATGGATAAGTTGGGCCCTATGGCGCGTTCTGCATTTGACTGTGCGCTGATATTTGAGGCAATCAGAGGGGCAGATAGACGAGACATGTCAACCATTGATGCACCGTTTTCATTTTCTCTGGAAAACGATATTCATTCCCTGAGAGTTGGGTATCTGAAGGGAACTTTTGAATCCGATTATGCAGGACACGAAACGGATGCGGCAACTCTGAGTGTATTGCGCAGGCTGGGGATAGATCTCATTCCGATTGCACTTCCGGATGATCTGCCGGTTGAGGCAATGCTGACGACGTTGGGAGTGGAAGCGGCGGCAGCGTTTGATGAATTGACTTTAGGTGGCAGGGTGGATCAAATGGTGCGGCAGGGGCAGGGTACCTGGCCGCATGAATTCCGGCTGAACCGTTTTGTACCAGCGGTTGAATATATTCAGGCCTCAAGGTGCCGGTCCATCCTTTTGCAGCGCATGAATAAAGTGATGCGGGAGGTGGATGTATTTGTGTCTCCGACATTTGGGGGAGGAACTTTATCCATTACCAATTTGACGGGGCATCCATCTGTGACGGTTCCGAACGGATTTGATGTATTGGAAGATCTGCCGGATTCTGTGCGCCGCCAACCCCGCAGCGTCACTTTTTCTGGACCGCTCTACGCAGATGCCGAGGTACTGCATCTTGCCCATACCTATCAGTCTGCGACAGATTTTCATTTGCAGCGTCCGCCAATTCAGTGAGACATCTATTCCATATTCATATCCCGGATCGATTGGAGTCAAAAGATTGGTGACGAGTATTTTTGTGTTTATGTTCGCTATCCTGCAGATGCAGGGAAGTTTATGAATGGGAATTACATCCTGACTTCTGCCGGGAATGGGCCAGTTTACTGTCTCCCGGAGCGACCGGATGATGCAACAGAACCGCCTGTTTGAACAGGCGGCGAGATATCGCCTGTCAAAGACACGGGCAAATCCAATCTGATCCCACATGGTGCCCATCGTTTCGTGAAATCCCAGACACAGCCGGCGGACTTCTTCCAGCTTTCGAGCATCTTGGATCCCCGGTGGGCCGGATTCCTGAGGCGGATTGTATGCGGTCGCGACTTCTCAATTTACGATTCCGCGGAAAACAGAGAGGGGCACCTCTTTTTCGGGATTCGTGCCACTTCCAGTTCAGCCAGCTTTACCAGAGCCGGGACGGCCTCCGGCCGGACACTGTCCATGTGCGGATGATGCGCTGCCGGGATTGCCCCTTTTTGTTGCGGTAACTCTGCACCGCAATGTTTTACATGGTTTTCGTTCAAGTTTTCGAATCCACAGCAGAGATTGTCTAGGGACGGTAGTGACCATAAGCGCACGCCATATTGCGTGAGTCAGTTCTTTTTTCATGTGGAATTTGTTCAGTACCGGACAGATACAGTCAAACCCAAAAACACTATCTTATACATTCAAAAGCTTCATAAACTCCAACTAACAATGGCGCATCCCAATGGGGCGGGACCTTTTGGATGAAGGGGGTCTATGTATAATAACGGTAAAACGTCCAGAACATGTCACCATTGAATCCTGTAACGGGTGGATCATTCCAGATCCTTGCGGTTTTGCGCCTTCTGTCTGTGATTGTTGCAGCAGTGTTGGTGGTAGTGCCGCATCTTGCTTCTGGTCAGATTTCGTTGCAGTCTTATTCAGATAGCGTTGTGGATGGAGCAGAGAATGTGAAGGCGATTCGTGGGTGGTCAAACAATGCGATGCGCATGCCGTTGGTCAGTTTTAAGTCAGTTTCAAGCCGTGTAGACGAGGAGGCTCATGAGCATTCCACACAGCTAACTATAGGGATAACCATCACACCTCCATCAACGGATCGTTTTGAATTGGAGTACGCGATTAGCGAACGTAGCACGGCCGAAAGCTTGGGGGGAAGGGGTGACTATACCCTTGACCCGATCACCAGTAGCCCAATTCGGGTGTTTCCTGGTGATAATTCAGCGGAGATTAGGTTGAGAATTGACAATGACTGGCATGCCGAGGAGGACGAGACAATAATCCTGATATTGAAACCGGGCAATCTTAATGATCGGAAGTATGCTCTGGGAAGTGATTCAGTCCATACTGTGACGATAGAGTCCGGTGATCCGACGATTATTTCGGATGTTGATTTTTATCGGGATAGCGAATTCCCAAGACTAGAATCAGATCAGATCTGGAGCATTACTGTATATCTGAGCAATGGTGTGTATTTGGGGGATGATGGTAATCTTCACCCGGCCCCTGATATACCTGGCATAATCAACGACTCAGTTGCACCCGAGAAAGGTCTAAGGTTGAATTATAAACTTAGTGGAAACGCGAAAAACGGTGAGGACTACACGATTGCTGAGTCGACTATTTTGGTGCCTGGAAATCAGAATAGCGGTGTGCTTTCTGTGAAGATACTTCAGGACAACGTACCGGAGCCTGACGAAACAATTATCTTAATGCTGACAGATGGTGAGGGATACAATGTGGGGACCAAATATCCGAGTATTATGTGGACGATTGAGGATGACGACAATACGCCCTTACCGGAGGCTGCCTTTGCTTTGGCTTCGTCTGATGCGGATGAAGACGCGGGTACACACAATATCATGATCAATATTGATCCTGCACCATCGGCAGAGATCACATTGATCTATGATTGGGTGGGGAAGGGGACGGCAGAAGAGGGAGCGGATTACACCATTGATGCAGCGACAGTTATAGTGTCTGCTGGTCAAACGTTGGCATATATCGATGTGGAGATTAAGGATGATCAGATAGTGGAAGGTCCAGAGACAGTAATCCTGACGCTTACGTCGGACAGAACGGAATACACTTTGGGAGCTATAGACACCCACACGCTGACGATCACGGACAATGAGCCCGTTGTTCGTTTTGTTTCGTCTGAGTCTAGAGAGTCGGAAGATTCTGGTGGTGATTCTGGTTCATATAATGGTATAGCAATAAGTGTCTCTCCTATGCCAACGGAGGAACTCACATTGAGTTATTCTTTTGATGACGCTGATGAAACGGCAACCTACGGTGACGACTATACGATTGAGAATGCAGGGACGATTTCAGTAATTGCTGGTCAGTCCGAAGATCTGCTCTTTGGTGCGTCAGCATTCATTCCGGTAGAGATAATTGATGACAGCGAGGATGAGCCGGATGAGACAGTAATCCTGACGCTGACGACGGACGGAACGAACTATACTTTGGGAGATATCGTCACCCATACGCTGACGATCATCGATAATGATGAGACACCAGTCGTTAATTTTGCTTTGGCTTCGTCGGGTGTGAACGAAGACGCGGGTACCCACAATGTTACCGTCAACATTAATCCTGCGCCGCAATCGGATCTCACATTAGAGTATGATCTGGGTGGCACAGCAGCGGAGGGATCGGACTACAGCATTAACAATTCCGGAAGGATTGCAGTGAGGGCTGGTGCAAGTTCGGCGAGTATTCCGATCATGATCACCGATGACGGTGAGGATGAAGAGGCGGAAACCGTCCTCCTGACGCTGAAAAGCGGTACAGAATATGATGTGGGAAATGCGAATACCCACACATTAACCATCACCGATAATGATGAGACATCAGTCGTTAATTTTGCTTCGGCTTCGTCTAAGGTGAGCGAAGACGCGGGTACGCACAATGTGACCATCAATATCATCCCCATGCTGCCTGTGGCCTTGACATTAAATTACAGTTTGGGTGGTACGGCGGCTGAGAATACAGATTACAGTATCGAAAACTCCGGTTCTATTTCGGTAGCTGCCGGTGAAACTGCGGCAAGCATTCCGGTCGTGATTATCGATGACAGCGTGGTTGAGGCCAATGAGACGATAGAATTCACACTGATAACGGGTACGGGATATACGACTGGAAGTACGAAAGAGCATACGGTGACGATTGAAGATAATGATCAACCAGTAACAGCTACGGTGATGTTGACTGCAAATCCTAAACGGGTAGAAGAGGGGGCTTCAGTTGATGTTACAGTAACAATTTCATCGGAACAGCCTGGTAATGTCGTGATTCCTCTGACGTACATTCCCCTTGATCCCTATCCGGCTACGTCTGATGATTATCATTCACTTCGGAGTATTGTAATTCCCGCTGGAGCATTAACCGGATCAGATGATCTCCGTACGATTGACGATGATTCCTATGAGGAAGATGAGGCCTTTACGGTTGCCATTGATGAGGATCTGTTGCCTGCCGGGATAAACCTTGGCAGCCCGGTTTCAGAAAGGGTTACGATCACGAACAATGATTCGGCACCACCAGTACAGGCGCGGTTTTCGGTAGCCCCGAGGATAGTGGAGGAGGGAAATTCTGTTACGGTGGCGGTGGAATTGCCCGTAGAATTATCCTCTAGCGTGACGATTCCTTTGCTACTGACCCCGATTAGCGCGGAGCCGAAGGACTATCGGGCACCGACTCCAAGGCAGGTGGAGATTAGAGTTGAACAGACGCGCGGGGAGTATAAGATTGCCATCCACGATGACAAGGAGGCACGGGAAGGTGATGAGACCTTCATCGTGGCGGTAAATGAAGAGGGGGTACCAGACGAAGTCGGGTTTGCGAATCTTTCTCCAATAACGGTGACGATTATTGATAATGATAGGGCCGGGATTCAGGCACTGACCGCCGTATCAATACTGGAAGGGCAAACGGAGACTTTTCAGTTTTCGTTAACATCGGAGCCACAGGCCGAAGTCACAGTGACGATAACCGGGCATGCGGGTACCGACCTGATACTGACCCCTGCGGTTAGAATCTTCCTGCCCAGCAATTGGAGCGAAGTGCAGGAAGTGACATTGCGTGCAGTGGAAGATCTTGATTTTGATCACGAACTAGTGCCGTTAACTTTCACGGCAAGCGGGGGCGGTTACACAGGTATTTCAGAAATAGTTGAAGTGACCATCGTTGATAAGGACAGGCCGGGCATAAATGCACCGGCATCCGTCGTCGTTCCTGAAGGGCTTTCAGGAAAATTGGATGTCGTACTCGTAAAGGAGCCTTCTGGCACCGTGACGATGATCGTTCCCAGCCCGGTGGGAGACATCACCGCGGTACCTACGGATCTGATCTTCACATCAGATACATGGCAAACGCCTCAATCAATTACCCTGACAGCAAGAGAGGACGATGATTTTCTGCCCGATTTCGAGACACTTACCTTGCGTGCAAATGGGGGAGGGTATGAGGGTGTGACGCATGATGTTGCCGTCACAATTCGCGAAAATGATGAGCCGGGAATCATGGCATTAGAGGAGGTAACGATGGATGAAGGAAGCATATACCCATTGATGGTTCGCTTAACAGCACAGCCCTCGGAACCTGTAACGATAAACTTTACCGGACACACAGGCTCAGATCTAACATTGAGCGGAGTTCCCATCACGTTTGCGGCCACGAACTGGCAGATTTCGCAGGCGGTGACTCTGATCGCAGCGGAAGATGATATGGACTATATAAACGACAGGATAGATTTAACACTGATCGCATCAGGAGGCGGCTATAACGATGTTACACATACAACCACTGTAACAATCAAGGATAACGATGATGCACCGTTGATGATTTCCATCTTGAATCAGGAAGGAATGGAGAGTGACGAAAATCTTCAATTGCGCATTGAGTTGAATCGTTCGATAGATGAGCCGGTGACGGTGGAGTATACGAGTTCGGACATAGGGGAGGCGGAGGCGGGGCTGGACTATACGGCATCCCGCGGGATTGTGATTTTTGATCCAGATGCAACCCGTGGTGTGATTGAAATAAAAATCACGGATGATCAACTTCTGGAAGAAAATGAGACGTTTAATGTTACATTGTCGAATGCCAGTGATAACGCTGAAATTCATCGTGCAGTTGGTGTAGGTACAATCCTAGACAATGACGGGAGCGCAAAACTTCGAGTAGACGATGCACTGGTGATGGAAGAAGAGGGCGATGTTCAGTTTCGCGTATTCCTGTCACAGCCGCAGCACCAGACAGTGACAGCGGCATATCGAACAAAGGACGGAACGGCAAAATCAGGTGAAGATTATAAAGAAGTATCTGGAGTCGTAACCATAGCGCCGGGAATGATGGAAGCCATAATTGCGGTACCATTACTGAAGGATGGGCTGGATTGGCAGGAGGAGACATTCAGTGTGCATCTACTGTCCGCAAAGCATGCAGAGATTGAAAAAGCAGTTGGGCTGGCAACGATTCAAGAGTCTCCCGTCGCCAGTGAAGAGATCATGAAAGCGTATGTTGCGCGGTTTGTGCGAACTGCTTCGGTGCAGGTGGCGGATGCACTCGGAGGTCGATTCCGCTTGGCTGCAGATGGCGTAATATGCGCGGCTGCAGACCGTGCAGAAATGGCACAGCTCTGGTATTCGACATCTTCGTGGGATCCATCTTTAGGCGAACTTTTGGCGGGTTGTCACATGTCTCAAAGTATGCCTCTGGCCAGTGGATCATTCGGTGTATGGGGGCAGGGCGCATTCCGGCAGTTCAATGGTCGGGGAGAGGATGCGCTAACACTTCACGGAGATGTCACTACGGGGATGTTAGGCGTGGACTACCATTGGCAGGGGGGATGGCTAGTGGGAATGCTTTTGTCTCACAGTCAGGGGGATGGTACATTTGAGATGGCGGATCAGTCTGGAGATATCATGTCGGGACTGACGGGAGTCTATCCTTATGTGTCGTATACCGGCATGGGATGGGATGTATGGGGGAGCGCGGGAATAGGGCGCGGGCAAGTGGAGATGTTGGAGTTAGAGGGGGATATAGTATCACGGTTTGGGGTGTTGGGAATGCGGGGGAAACTGGCATCCGGCAGTACCATTGGTCTGAATTATCATGGAGATATTCTGATGACGGATGCAGAGGTTGCCGACCATGATGTCACGGCAGAGGTGTACCGGGTTCGGGCAGGTCTGGAAGCAAGTGCGCGGATCACAGGGGCAATTCGTCCCTATCTTGAAGCGAATGTACGTCAGGATGGTGGCAGTGCAGAGACGGGTACAGGTCTGGAACTGGGTGGTGGCATACGGTTTTTCCATCCGGCATGGCGCTTGCGAGGAGATATGCACACACAGGGATTAGTAATGCATACAGTGGACGGGTTTACCGAATGGGGAATCTCAGGGTTGCTGCAGGTGGGCAACAGATCGGAGGGAATAATGATGCGTCTGCGTCCATCTTGGGGACGGGGGCGGGGAATGTCCCTGTACAGGCAACAGACAATTTTAGATGCAGCATCACTTGGAACTGCGACGAACCGGACGGAGTTGGAGTTAGGGTATGGGATTCCGTGGATGGATGGGGTGGCTCGTTCCGTCGCAGGGGTTGCCCGGTTACCGAAGGGGGTAATGTATCGGTTAGGAAGTGAATTCCGTCCACGGGACCGAGTGACATTCTCTGTTTTTGGTTTTACATATGGATACAGCGATGCAAGAAGCAATATTGGAGTAAATGTGCAGGGGGCGTTTCAATATTGATCAACTCTGGATTAGACGAATCTCGGAAGATTAGGAGAGATGGGTTATGGGTTGGGATAAAAGTTTTTGCATTTTCAATTTTTCTCTACTGGTGATGTTTGTTTCTGTGGTTGGCATTCCGGGTTCTGTTTTTGGGCAGACTTGGTGGGAATACCAGTCACGTGACGACGCGGTTTGGACAGAGGTTACGGAGTCTACGGGTGTATTGTGGCTGGTCAAGGGTATTAATGATGTAGGAGATCCCAATGTACCGGGTGGACTTACCCAGTGCCAGGATCCACTAATTCCATTGGAAACTGAATGGGTGCTTCGCACAACAAAGATTACTTTTGCAAATGAATCTTACGCCGGAATAAAACCTTGTGGACAGGACGTAATCGGCTGGCTTGCTGTGGTTGAATCGGACGATTATGTTACCACTGGATTTAAGCCACAAGCTTTCCATTTTGGAGATGCTGGCTTTTTGAAATGTGGCTATAATGCAATTCTCTGTGTTGATGTACACATTGTCGATACGAAGGCTGATCTACCAGAGCCACTGCCATCTTGGTATCCTCCGCCGAATATCCCCGAAGTAGTTTTCGCTTCAACCTCAGGTAGCGTAGCCGAAGATGTGGGTACCCACAACGTAGCGGTAAATCTTAGCCCTGCTGCGCCTGTAGGAGGGGTAACCTTGGATTACACAATCGGCGGTACAGCAGCAACAGATGGTTCGGACTATACCAGCCTGTCCGGGACGGTTTCGGTGACCGCGGGAGCAACTTCGGTGAATATTCCGGTTGTGATTACCGATGACAATGCTGACGAGGGGAACGAAACCATCATCCTAACGCTGACAAGCGGCGGTACGGGATATACGGTGGGGAGTGCAAACGTCCATACCTTAACGATTACCGATAATGATGGAACGGTTGCTGCACCGGAGGTCGCGTTCGCTTCCACTTCAAATAGCGTAGCCGAAGATGCGGGTACGCACAGCGTAGCGGTAAATCTCAGCCCTGCCGCGCCTTCTGGAGGGGTAACCCTGAATTACACAGACGGCGGCACAGCAACAGGTGGTTCGGACTATACCAGCCTGTCAGGGACGGTTGATGTGACTGCGGGGGCAACTTCGGTGAATATTCCGGTTGTGATTACCGATGACAATGATGATGAGGGGAACGAAACCATTGTTCTAACGCTGCAAAGCGGTACGGGATATACGGTGGGGAGTGCAGATACGCATACGCTGACGATCACGGATAATGACACGCCGGCTACACCGGAGATTGCTTTTGCTTCGGCTTCAGGCAGCGTGGACGAAGATGCAGGTACACACAATGTAATCGTCAATATCGTTCCTGCGCCGCAAGCGGATCTCACATTGAATTATGATCTGGGCGGCACAGCAACTGAAGGAGAGGACTACAGCATCAGTGGTTCCGGGACGGTTGCCGTGACTGCGGGGGAAACCTCGGTGAATATCCTGGTCGTAATTATTGATGACAGCGACGAGGAAGAGAGTAAAACCATCACTCTGACCCTGACAGGCGGTACGGGATACGATGTCGGAAATGCAAACATCCATACCCTGACTATTACGGACAATGATACCACGCCGGAGGCGGCTTTTGCTTCGGCATCCGCCAGCGTAGACGAAGATGCGG
>JAJECE010000033.1 GCA_022822185.1 Rhodothermales bacterium
CCGCTACATAAGCCACCTTAAATCAACCCGACCGACTCTGTAAAGACACGCACTTACGGCCCCTCAAAAAAAAACGCCCAAAAATGGGATTAGGAGAGATCCGTATTTTTATGTCACTATGAAATTGTGAAGATGGGTTTACGTTAAACCGGGAAGCATTGTAGCGGATGTGACCTATGGGAAGGGTATTTTCTGGCGCAATACTCCTTCGGATCAATATCAATTGCTGCCAACAGACATACGAACCGGCACGGATTGCAGATTACTTCCTTATGAGCGGGAATCAATGGATTGTGTGGTATTGGATCCTCCGTATATGCATTCACCTGGAGGGAATACCCATGCAGGTCAAACAGCATTTGAAGAGCATTATCGCAATAACGGAAGTGGAAATCAGACCGGTGTGAAGTATCACGATGCGGTCGTATCCCTCTATGTCGAGGCAGGTGCTGAAGCACATCGGGTGTTGCGAAACAGGGGGGTTCTAATCGTGAAATGTCAGGACGAAGTCTGCTCAAACCGACAAAGATTTACCCATGTTGAAATTATGGAGGCCTATAACAACCTGGGCTTTATAGCGGAAGACTTGTTCGTAGTCGTTCGAACCAACAACCCGGGAGTAAGCAGAATGGTTAAGCAGGTTCATGCCCGCAAAAACCACTCCTACTTTCTGGTGTTTTGGAAGCACATGAACGGAAATAGGATATGGCAAGCGCACCAATAAATGTAGTTGCACTTCTGCAACAGATTATTCGAGAACATACTCCGGAAAACATTTGGATTGATTCGCCCCTGATTGGATATCATGTATTAGGAAATACCAACAGAGGCGAGATAGGAGAAGATTTTATCCGCCGTTATCTGGGAAATTGTGGAATTAAAGTAGAAAATGGCAGCCGGGTGTGTCCTGTCCCACCCAATGAAAGCCCGCTGCCGTAAAACAGGTTCCCGAATAGGAGGGATCGACAAAAGTTTCCACCGCCCAAATCTCCAGAACATCTCTCTCGTACATGTCCGTCTTCATCTGCCGCAGAGAACGAGATAACAGGTGACTCGCCAAGTTTTTACACTGCACACCGGACGGTCTATCGACAGCACTTTTAATCCGGCTTGGCTGTCGATAGATGCCAGATGTACACATTTATCGACCAGAAAAAAACTCTCATTCCCTACACTTCCCGGAACGGTTTGCTGATCTCCTCGTACTAGCAGCCCGTGGGTAAAGTACCTTTTTGGAGACCAAGTCATCGGAAGTACGAATTTCGGCATAGGTCCTCTTTTGGGCCCATTTGAGTGCGAAATATTTCCGCGAGCGCTCCAGAGGCCGCAAAATCGCTCAAAATGTACAATCTTGCCCCTTTTTTATCCAAGAAAGGACGAAAAGTGACACTACTACGCCACTACAAGCGCCAATTGGACGGAACTATTCCCTTGAAGAACCCTCGGCTTCCCTACACCACAGTGGGTTCGCATTAAAAGACTCAGGTTAAATACCGCCCCCTGGATCACCATCCGCTTCATAATTTCAAGGTTGTCCCGAACATAAACTCTTCGCATTCCCCCCGTCTCCAGAAGGCGTGCAAACGCACGCTCCACTTTCTCTCCCCGCTGCCGCTGTAATGACTTTCCACGCGCCCCACGAATCCGCCGACGGTTCGTATACGTCGGCTTCTGAGCCTCTTTATTCTTCTTCCAATTCCGACGCCCACGCTTGGGCTCACTCACATAACTGCGAAGCCCTCGTTCCTCCAGCGAAATCATGACATCATTCAAGTGGTACCCCTTATCCGCAACCACCTCCTCCGCCACTAAGCCCACTGCTTCCAATTGCGCCTCCGCCGCATCTAACGTAACCGACAGCGAGGCGGTATCCCCGCCATCCATCGTTTGAACCGTCATCGCCACCAGTGTCCCCTTATCCATATCCACCGCATTTTCCAACTTGTGCGCCAAGTGGGTCCGACCATCTTTCATCTTCGTAATCCGTGCGTCCGGTGCATCGGGATACATCCAGACCTCATTCGAACCCTTCTTCTTGCGATTCTTGTCCAATTTCACCAGATCCTCCCGAGTGGGGTTCTCAATCCCGGCCTCCGCCGCCAGTTTCTTCAAAAAATCATTATAGCTCATCTCATTCTCCCGAAGAACGATGGAGCGCATCGCTGCATTGGCCGTCAGCGTTGTGGAATCCATACCTAACGTCTTACCGCGTAACAAACCCACCTTCTTCAACAACGCTAACACCCAACCAAATACCGCTTCGTGCGCCGCTAAACTCAACCACTTTCGCGTTTTAGACAACGTACTGTGACACGGGGGAGACTCGGTTATCTCATACCCCAAAAAATTCCGCAGCGATAGCGAATCGCTACACCGCCACGCAATCTCACGCTCCGACTCCAGACCCTCTAAAAACCCCACCAACAGCATCCGAAAATACACCCCCGGAGGAATGCCTGGACGACCTTTACCGTCCGCATAAAATGGCTCGCAAAGTTCCTCCACATACGCGTCAAATCCGTTCTTGCTAAGCATTTTGTTGAAGGCCTCATAGAAGGAGTTGGACGAAGAACTGATCTCGTGAGCACACAAAAACAACTCCCCCTGTCTACACTCCTTTCGCTTTCCTACAGCCATGAATTGATAGAGTTGAATTTGAAATTAGGGACACAACCATAATATACCACGTCATATCTAGAATTCCTAGAATCCCAGACTTTATCCACAGGCTGCTAGACATACCATCGGGGGATTTCATTCGTGGCTATCTCCATTTCCCCGGTTCTGACCATAACCTAGATCAATAGCCGCTCCTGTTCCCCGCTGTCCCGCCCTATTGGGCCAGCGGAACAAATTATCTGTGAGATCATTCCCTGTACCACAGATAGTCGCCACCATACATCATGAATGATTTCACAGACACAAATCCAGATATAGAAGATCGGGGCGAAGCCAAGTATTTCCACGGACGGAAGGGAATATTGGGTAGGTTCCAGCGGCGTCTGAAGTGGACGGAGCAGGATCCCAAAAAAGGAACCACCTTTCTGATCCAGGCCGCGCCTGGTGCAGGCAAGAGTGCACTACTCTGTAAATGTGAGGAACTGGCGGAAGGGCAGGGATGGGAGACATTGAGGATAAACACGAAGGCGCTCTGGGACACAGATGCCATGTGTCAGATATTGGAGGGGGGCTGGAAGCATCTGCTTGATGAGATCGCCGTAAATGCAGGATTTGATAAATGGATTCAAATCCAGGGGGCCGCGAAGTTTAAGCTTCCCGGTCACACACCTCAAAGTATCATCGAACGGGGGAAGGATCCACTCCTTCTTCTGTTGGACGAGGCGCAAACACTGGGGACGGGGATGGCACCCACGGATGCGCGTTACGAAACCGTGAAGGTGTTTCTTGACAGTCTTCACAACGGCGGCATGGGCCGTCCCGTGATGCTGGCCGTCGCCGGTTTAAGTGCAACGGCGGATGCATTTGAAGGCATGGATGTGTCCAGATTCAAGGATAACTGCTATGTAGAGTTGGGTCCTCTGAAAGAGGAAGCGGAGCGGAAGGTCATTGAGGACTGGCTCAAGAAGGAGGGGCGGGCGAAGGGGGATCCTACGCCCTGGATTGATGCGATTGCGCGGGAGACTCATGGCTGGCCGCAGCATGTGGCCGCCTATGCGCAGTCTGCCGCCCTCCAGGTGCGGACGGATAAGAAAGTGATGACTCCACGGGGGCTGCAGGCGGTGCTCGAAGTGGGGCGGAGGAAACGAACAAAATTTTATGAAACCCGTGCGAAGGGGCTGGACGAGGATCACCGTACGGCCATTGCCAGCGCCTTTGCGAGTGCACGCAAGGATCAAACACAGACCAGGAAAGCAATTATGGAATCCCTTGTGAAGGCGGTCGGCAGGCAGGAGGCAGACACCGCCTTCAAGCGTGCGCTTAAAAAAGGCGTACTGGACCACCGGAATGGGCGCTATGCGATCCCGATCCCATCCATGTTTGCCTGGTTCAGCGACAATTACTTTATCGTGCGGGATCCACCCGGCCAATCTCTTCCTTGCCCGAATCTCCCGCCTGCTGAACATTAGATCAAACTTCGGGGGATTTCACTCGTGGCCTTCTCCATACTCCCCGACTCTGACCGTTACCTAGCAGCCCGTGGATAAAGTATTATCACAGAGTTAGACAGCACAACTGCATGTCGTAGATGTCCAAACCATCTGTTTTTCGCCCTTTTTGAGACTTTAAAGGACGAAAAACATCTCTTCTAGACTATTTTGAACGGTCTAATCTCCAAAAACCAACCCGAAAAGCGTTACTCAGATTTTTCTAGACTTTATCCACGGGCTGCTAGGGCCCGATTTGCTCATCACGCTGGTATCTGTTCGTGAATGTCTTGATGTCCCCCGAGGATGGTCAATACGGGATAGGTTAAGCCGCTAAAAATTCACGCGAACCCCCAGTGTGGACTCAAAGCGCCGCTGAACTAGATAGTGAGGTACGGAATTTATCGGCTCAAAGGTATACCGGGCCTCTGTACGGAGCAGGATTGCACCTCGGATGCGGAGGACCGTGGCGAACATGAGGGAACTCTGATCGGGAAAGGCGGTGAATATATCCGTAAAGGTGCGCTCTCCCAGGCGATCAATGCCTGCTTCAAGATTAAAATAGGCCTCAGTCTTCATGAACAGTCGCAGGTAAAATTCGCTGAGCCGCTGCGCACCGTAATGCCGCCGCCAACTATAGGCAAGCCAGAATGTATCCCGGATCTGGAGTTCAAACTCGGTCAGCAAATCATGAATGCCACGGGCATCCTGAAGGCGCAGACCGGCAAAATCGCCCGGTGTGATATGCTGCAGATCCGTTCCGCTGCGGAGGATGCGGTTCCGATCATTATTCACGCTAAACAAGGTTCCGATATAGCCGGGGATGAAATGACGGCTGCTGTAGAAGGCGCCAACTCTTATCCGAAAACTTAATATGTCCAGAAAACCCGAACTCTGTACGTCTGCACCAAATGCCAAACCATCCCCAAATCGTGTATACCATGCATAACTGGCATAGGGTGCAAAGGCGATACGCCCCGTCTCAAACAACTCGCTCTGTAAATCAATACTCCAGGCCGTCAAACCGGTCGGGGAATGATTGGCATAGTTAAGCCCGATCCTGCTGGCATATGGGAGATTCAGACTCGCTCTTGCACCAACCAGATTATTGAAAAGCAGGTCAGCCGTAAATCCGCTGAATTCAAAGATTCCCCGGCTCCAGGCCAGTTCGGCTCCAATGGTTCGTCCATCCCAGGATGTAGAGGAACGGTAGTGATTCACCACATGCCCGATCCCGTGACGCAGATCTTGAATTGGACCGATACGGGCATAAATGCGCTCCGTCCGGATACGGGCAAATTGAATGAGACGTAAAAAATCATAGGCTTCATCCCAGTCGGGGCTGTAATGTCCAAGCGGTCCCTGCCGTACGCTTCCACGCAGTCGCAGCGCAAACGGGTGGCTGGCCGCCTCCAGGTTCAGCAGGGCAAGTCCCCTCCATTGGGCACCAATCAGCGAGACCCCGGCCATGACATCAACCTGTTGATGCGTCTGCCAGCGCTGTCGTACAAGCTTTTCCGACAGTCGATTCATACCCCCGAAGCCATCCTGTGCCAGACCATCTGCAAGCGAGAGTGGTAAAGTGAGAAGGCTAAACAGCAGAAACCGATATATGGCCATGCCAACCCGAAAAAGGAAACACACACGCGTTACTCTCATACGAACCTGCTATGAGTGCTGAAATACCAAATAAACTGGGCCTTTTTCTTCTGGATATTGTTCTGTATCCAGGTGAGGAGAAAAATTTGCACATCTTTGAGCCGCGCTACAAAGAAATGGTGGCCCATTGTCTGGCCAGAGATACGCCATTTGTGATTGTCTGCGGGAATGACAGGCAGATCAGCGAAATTGGCTGCGTTACACAGATCGCCGCCATCCTTGCACAATATGCAGACGGCCGAGTAGATATCCGGGTTGAAGGGAAGCATCGGGTTCAGATTATCAGACTAGACAGAACCAGGTCATATCAGCAGGGGATCTTGGAAGAGTATAATGATACAACGGAATCGGTATCTCTGATCAAAAAAGAGCAGTTGATTGCACAGCATGTTAAACTTTTAGAGATTGCCGGACGGACAATTGATCCGCAATATTATCAATCCGAACACTTCGTATCCTGGCTGATCGGGCGCAATTGCGGACTGTCACTGGAGCAGCGCCAGCACCTGCTTGAAATGCAATGTGAGCGTGATCGGGTTCAATTTTTGAGCGAATATCTGGCAGAACTGATCCCCAAAGTGGTCGAAAAATGGGAAATCCGCCAGCGGGTGATGTCCAATGGGCATTTCAAGGACTTTCCTCCCCGAAAACAGTAACTGCAAATGCCACAAATCGGGCCGTATACCCTGCATGTGATTGAATGCGGCTGCTTTCGTCTGGATGGAGGTGCAATGTTTGGGATTATCCCCCGCGTATTATGGCAGCGCCGGATCTCTCCCGATGATCGCAATCGTATCCAGATGACCATGAGATCACTTCTTCTGGAAGGAGATGGACGGCTCATTCTCATCGATAACGGCGCAGGAAACAAGTATGACCGGCGATTCCAGGATATCTATGCACTGGAAGGATGTTTATTGGAAGATTCTCTCAGGAAAGCAGGCTTCGGTACGGATGAAGTGACCGATGTCATTCTGACCCATCTGCATTTTGATCATGCAGGCGGGAGCACAGAACGCAGCGGCACCCGCATTGTACCCAAATTCAGGAATGCCACCTATCATCTGCAGCAGCGTCACCTGGAAGAAGCCCAAAATCCCAGTATTCGCGAACAGGCATCCTTTTTTGCCGATAATTTTGAGCCGCTCATTGCAGCAGGACAGCTAAAAACACATCTTGGCGAAAGCTGTATTTTCCCGGGGGTTGACCTGTTGGTCATGAATGGACACACAACTGCACAGCAGTTAGTCAAGATCAGTGGAGAGGCGGGAACTCTTGTATTCTGCGCGGATCTTCTACCAACGGTTCATCATGTACGCGGTCCCTGGATTATGGCATACGATGTGCAGCCACTGGTCACAATCCAGGAAAAAAAGTCGTTTCTTCGCAAGGCACTCAGGCACCAATGGCAACTCTTTTTTGAGCATGATGCCAACGTCATCATTGCCGGTCTGTGTGATACAGAGAAGGGCATTGTTGCCGACAGGTTCAGGCCACTGGGAGAAATATTTTGATTTGTGGAACCCTTGATCAGGATACAGGTAAACCTGTCCTTCACCTGACATTTTTCTTATTGCCTGCGAAAGTTACCCAGTGTGCATAGAAGTACGGCCTGCGGGCCGTGATGAGTTATTAATCAAGTGCTTACAGCACTTCTCTAGACTGGTGTATCAGGTAAAGATATTTACAGTTCTGTTCCTGCTGGTGACGGGCCTCACAATGTCCGCTATTGCGCAGGATGCATCTCTTCGTCTCATAGAATCTGAGCCGGGCCGCAGCCTTTATGAACTGACTGCAGAATGGGGCGATGCAGCGCCGTCCACAGGTGGACTCTTAGAGGTTTCAGAGGCATTGGATCTTCCTGCACTGGTGCAGCCTGCCGTTCGTGTAGTTGAGGCTGAGTACGATGAATATCCATTTGAGCAGGTTGAGGGGATTGGTGGAGCAGCGGCTGAAATTGTTGGATTAGGAGTCTCCCGAAAGCGGCCCGCAGCAACGCTGGTTGCACGGCTGGTGACTTATGATTCGGATTCTGAACGGTTGCGGCGCTATAGACGTACGCGTATTGAGGTGACCTATTCCACGTCCCAAGAGGCCATACAGCGCTACGGCAGTTCAGGTAATTCACATCTTAATGTCGGGCGGAGCGTTCTCGCAGGCGGGAATTTTTTCAAGATTGCAATCTCGCAGACAGGAATGTACCGGATTGACCGTACATTCCTTGAGTCCCTGCCGGGACTGAATACCTCTGTGGAGAATATTGATCCAGACCGGGTCAGGGTATTCGGGAATGGAGGCGCACCGGTTCCGGCCCTGAACAGCATCCCCCGGGTTGCAGATCTGGCGGAAAATCAGGTTTTTGTTCAGGGCGGAGGAGACGGCAGCTTTGATGAGGGGGATGCGGTGTGGTTCTACGGGCAGGGACCAAGTGGGTGGTACAGTAGACAGTTGACGAATTCCAGAGAAGAGCCAATCCTGGATGAGAATGGACAGCCCATCCGGCGGTGGACGCACTATGTACATCCATTTGATTCCACAAATTATTACTTCCTGGATGTCGGGACTGCGGAAAGCCAGTCGTATCGCCAGGAGAGTTATGCTGATCTGCCGGCAACGGCCGTACTTTCAGAAGTGCAGGGGCGCTTTTTTGTGGATATGGATGAATACCTGTGGGGACGCGAAGGGGGGCACTCCGGCCATACATGGGTCAGTACACTGATTCCCGGGGCAGGGCCAGGGCGTACCATATTTCAGGATACCCAACTGCCTGGACTGGGGAGCGGCACATTAACCTATCAAATTCGTGCGGCGGTGCAGAGTAATCCTGCCGCTAGTCTGCATTACAGAAATGGGAGCCGGATTCTGTATAGTGTGAACTATGGACCTAGTTCCAGTGCAGTTACGTCTTCAATTGCCCGCTCTGGAATTGCAGAGTTTGAACAGACGGTAACGGCCGATCAAACCATTACCCTGACCGCAGACCTTGACGATCAGGTTGGGGGGCCGCAGGCCGCCCTTGACTGGGTACGTATCTTCTATCCAAAAGTACTGCGGGCGGGCGAAACCCCACTCCGGTTCAGTACGCCTCTGGCCGAACAAGGGACCTTTACCTTCACTTTGCAGGGATTTAGTTCGGCTCCGATTGTGCTGGATGTAACCGAACCGGGTGCCTATCGCTGGCTTGGGGTTCAATCGCAGGGGAATCGGTTTCTAGTCCAGGCCACTGCGTTATCGGTGGATCAACCCCGAGAATTGATTGCCTTTACCCCTGAGCAGGTTCAATCCCTGAATACGACGGCTGTATGTGGTTTAGAATGCAATGTGGCCGCTCAGAATCTGCATGGGATACAATCCTGGCCGGATTTTGTGATCATTTCGCCGCGTCAGTTTTTTACACAGGCAGGCGCTCTGGCCGATCGTCGCAGGGCAGAGGGCATGACAGTTGAGATTGTTGACATCAAACAGATCTATAATGAATTCTCCGGCGGCCAGCAGGACGTACGTGGAATAAGAGATTATTTGAAGTTTATTTATGACCGAAGCCCGGATGAAGAGCGGCTCCTCAAATATGTACTCCTGTTTGGTGACGGGCACTATGACTATCGCAACCTGGATGCCTCTGCAACATTCCCAAACCTGATTCCGCCATTTGAGACGGAAGAATCATGGAACCCCGAAAGGTCGTACACAACCGATGACTACTTTGGACTGTTGGATGATAATGAGGGGCGGTGGCCATTTTCACGGGGAACGTTTTCAGGTGGGAATGCGCACCTGAATGAGCGTGTAGATATAGGAATTGGCCGGTTTACCGTACACACCGTGGAAGAAGCCCAGTTGATGATCGACAAGATTGCACATTATGAAAACCCCGCAACCTATGGTCAATGGCGGAATCGTTATCTGTTTCTGGCAGATGACGGCCCTACAGGAACCGCCGGGATTCAGGATGATCGCGACCTGCATACACAAAACACGGATGTCGTGGCAGTCGCAGTAAAGGAACTTGCACCGGAAATCAATCAGCGGAAGATCTATGCCATCTCCTATAACCGGGAATTTCTGAATACCTGGCGTATTCCCAAAGCACGTCAGGACCTGCTGTCTTCGATTGACGAGGGTACTTTGGTGGTGAATTTTAGCGGTCATGGGGGGGAGCAGGCGCTCGCACAGGAAAATTTATTTACCGTAGAAGATTCCCGCAGTCTTCAAAATTATGATGCACTTCCGGTATTCATTACGGCGACATGTTCGTTTGGGAGATGGGATTTAGGCAACATGCAAACCGGTGCAGAGGAACTGCTCCTGAATCCTGCCGGGGGTGCCATTGCCCTCTTAACGACCGTACGCACGGTATATACATCGGGCGATGCCACCACGCTCAATGTGGGATTAAATGTCGCCCTCAATCAAGAACTCTTTCAGCGTGAGCCCAATCACCTGCTTCCGAGGCTGGGCGATGCACTCCGAAGAACGAAGAACCGGCGGGTGGGCTACGAGGGAAATAACCGGAAATTCAACCTTTTGGGAGATCCCACACTAAGATTAGGACTGCCTGCGGACTATGCGGCCGTCACCCATATCAATGATCAGGAACTCCGTACGGCGACGGGAAAGATGCGTGCATTGGAACGGATTCAACTGAAAGGCGAAATTCGCAAACCGGACGGCTCCAGGAATGCATCCTTTACCGGCACCGTGTCACTCATTGTATTTGATGCATCGCGGCAGGTGCCGATCCCGCGAGAGATCTTTCGGTATATGCCGCAGCCGTACTATGAAGTGCGGGAAGATCTGATATGGCGGGGCAGAACACGGGTCACCAACGGGGAGTTTACCGCACGGTTTGTGGTTCCCAAAGATATCTCGTACGCAAATAAGCCTGGAAAAATCACGCTCTATGCACAGGGCGACTCGGAGCATGTAAATGGGTATTCGGAACAATTTATTGTTGGCGGAACCTCAGATGATGTTGCAAATGATGTCGATGGGCCAGAGATTGAACTCTTCCTGGGGGATGAAACGTTCACTAGTGGAGGGCTGGCCCCCGCCCAGCCCCAACTCTTTGCCCGTATCTATGATGAAAGCGGGATCAATACAGTCGGGGCCGGAGTCGGGCATGAGATGCTGCTGGTGATTGATGAGAACGAAATGGATGCAATCAATATCGGGAACCGGTACGAGAGCGACGAAGATTCCTTCCAGAAAGGATCCGTTTCCTATTCCTTTGATGAGGCACTTGCTCCAGGGGCCCACTCGATCAGCCTTCGGGCCTGGGATGTGCTGAATAATTCCGGCGAAACCACACTGGATTTTGTCGTGACAGATACTGAAGAACTGGTGATCCGCAACGTGTTTAATTATCCGAATCCGACCACCGGCCCGACCCGTTTTGTCTTTGAACATAATCAAATTCCAGGTACGCCGGTAAAAGTGCGTGTTCGGGTGTATACGCTTGCAGGGAGGCCCATACGAACATTGGAAGCCGATGAGTTGTTATCTGCAGGACCAATACAAATTTTATGGGATGGATTGGACAATGATTATGCAAGTCTCGCCCCCGGCGTGTATTTATATAAGTTGAGAGCAGAGACAGCGGGAGCAGAAGCACAGCATGTTGCTGAAATCATTGAAAAATTAGCCATTGTGCGCTAATGTATGGTTCAGAACTTTTTTCCTTACAAGATTTATCGGTATGAAAAGCCACATATTCAGATCTATCCAGATCCTCACGTTACTGATTCTGGTTGTCAGCAGTCATCATCTGGTTCAAAAGGCCAATGCCCAGACCGGGGCGGCAGCGGTCGTATTTCTCATGATTGAGCCGGATAGCCGGGCTGCAGGCATGGGGAATGCGGGAGTCGCGGTTGCTGACAATGCAAATGCATTGTTCTGGAACCCTGCAGGCCTCGCAGATCAGGTGGGAACCGAGGTTGCACTGACACATAGCAACTGGTTGCCCGAACTTACCTCCGATCTCTCGTTTGAGTATCTGGTTGCAAAGCATCACATTAAGAACTGGGGGACCGTCGGTGCCCATGTCACATTTCTCAATCTTGGTGAGCACGAGCACCGGGATGAAATCAATACTCCGCTGGGAACCTTTCGCTCGTATGATCTGTCGGTCGGGGTTTCGTACGGGTTTAAGTTGACGAAGAATTTATCCCTTGGCACCGGGGTGCGCTGGATCCGGTCGAATCTGGCAAGCGTCAGTGTTGGTGCACAGGAAACACGCCCCGGGGTTTCCGTCGGGGTGGATATTGCCGCACTATATAAATTCCGGGAATTCTACCTCGGCACGATTGCCGGCCAGTATAACCTCGGATTTAATCTTACCAACATGGGGCCCAAGATTCAGTATTCGGACAGTGAACAGGCGGATCCGATTCCGACCCTGATCCGCCTTGGACAGGCACTGACGCTTGAGTTTGATGCTTATAACAAGATTACACTGGCCACAGATGCTTCCAAAATTCTTGTGCGGCAGCGGGTGTCGGAAGAATGTATTGACGAAAACGATTCAGAAACCTGTACGCCGACCTTCTCCTCGGATCCGTTTTATCGCGCAATTTTTTCTGCATGGACCCCCATTGAAATTCTGACATCCGCCGTAAACAGCGAAGAGCGGGAATATCAAAACCTGTCGGTGTTTGACCAGCTTCTATGGTCGCTTGGCTTTGAATACTGGTATAATAACCTGTTCGCGGCCCGGGGGGGATATTTCTATGAGAATCCTTACAATGGCAATCGGGAATTCATGACGTTCGGTGCGGGGATTCGTTATAACATTGTGGGCGTTGATTTTTCGTATGTGTACGCGCTGAAGGAAAATCATCCGCTTTCGAACACCATGCGTTTCTCACTCCTTCTGAACTTTGCACGTTAATACGGGTCAAGGCCGCAGCGGGATGAGGTGGTTCCTTGCCGGGGTGTTCGGGGTCGTATCTTTGTCACAGGTTCAGGCCCAGATGGTTCAACCCGCCGATCCGCACTACAATGTGGTTGCGTTGCGCGTTGAGTTTTCTGCCGACACCACCCGGTTCACAACGGGGGATGGGACGTTTGCCGGACTTGATTTTCCGGTGGACCCCAAGGTGGATCCACTTCCGCATGATGCGGCCTATTTTCGGGCGCATCTTGCTTTTCTGGAGCACTATACAGGCGTTGCCAGTGCAGGCAGGACCACGCTCTCCACCTATCTCATCCCGGAAGTTATCCAGTTGGACAAGCCCATGGAATCCTACAGCCCGACGGGAGAGGATTCCGAAAGTGATCCCGAATTAGCCAAACTGGGCAGGCTGGTTCGGGATGCCTGGAGCAGGGCGGATCAGATCAGTACGTTTGACCCGGCGCAGCTTGAACAGGCAGAGACCGCCTTTATTCTGTTTCATGCGGGGGTCGGGCGTGATATTGAGCTGATTGGAACGACACTAGATAAAACCCCGCAAGACCTCCCGTCAATTTTTATGAGTCCCGGGTTACTGGGCAGATTCGGTGTCGGTCAATTGAACTTTAAGGGGATGCCGGTGGACCATTCAATGATCATCCCGCGCACAGAAACGCGTTCGGGGTTGAATTCCATTACGGATGAACCCTTTTTGCTGGAGCTTTCCATTAACGGGCTTTTGGCAGCAAGCTTCATGAGTTTTCTGGGAGTGCCGGATCTGTTCAACACAGACACGGGGGAATCCGTGATTGGCCCGTTTGGGCTTATGGATCCTCTGGGGATATTTGCATATGGCGGGTTATTTCCCCCGCTGCCCAGTGCCTGGACACGAACGGTATTGGGCTGGACGAATCCCAGACACATTCAGGATCCGGGATCCTATGAACTGATGGCCGGTGAGGTTGCAAAAATAGAGATCTCCGAGGCCGAATACTTCCTGCTGGAAAATCGTATACGTGATCCTGAAGGTCAGGGACTTGCACTGCAGGTCTATCGGGACGGGGCCGTTTTAACGCAAACCATTCCGGTGGTGCGGGAGGATTTCAGCCGGTTCAACATAGAGGGATTTCAGGGGGGTGTCGTCACCCAGGCAAGTTCGTATGATTTTGCATTGCCGGGCTGGGATTCAGATGGAGAGCAGTACAATGGAGGAATTCTGATCTGGCATGTTGATGAGCGCCAGTTTTCAGGGACGGGGAATAATGATCCCAGGAGATTGGCGGTAGACATAGAGGAGGCGGACGGGGCGCAGGATATCGGGTTTGATGGAAATGTCGGTGCACCGTTTGACTTCTATTTTGAAGGCAACCCTTCCTCCGTGGAACTCCCCTCCGGGCGGATTATTCCGCTCTATGAGAACCGGTTTGGACCGGACACGAACCCGGACAGTGGAACCAGTGGAGGAGGGGACAGCTTCCTGATCATGGAAGACTTTTCAGCATCGGGCCCCGTCATGTCGTTTTCATTCCGAAAGAGTCAGGATGGGGCAGTAGCGGATCTCGGCATCGTTTCTCTGGATGTGAGAGTTGGCGCAGAAGGCAGTATCAGCTCCGTTGCCCGCCACAGTGCAGTCTTTACGAGGACCGAGGTCATAATCCCGGGGATAGGTCAAGTGAATGCGCAGTTACGGCCGGCGTTTGGTGCCGGCAGTCTTGCCACGATAGACATGGAGAACGGTACTGCGGCAACCTTTAAACACTATTCAATCACAGATCGGCGACTGGAACTTGTCCGGTCTATTGTACTTCCTACGCAACTTTCCGCAGCGGGCCCGGTTGTGTATCACGCAGATGCGCACTATGTTCAATTCACGGGAACGGACCAATCCGAAGTCCTTCGGATTGCAGAAAGTATTGATTCCTATCGCCTCAATGAGACTGCGCTGGGATTGGTCGCCACCGATGAAGGGCTCTATGTTTTCGGGCAGTCCCGGGCCGGGCCGCTTGAGGCTCCTCCGTTATGGACCTACCCGGCGAGTGAGGATGCCGGACATCCGGTCATGGGGCGGGACAGGACCGGGCTTTGGGGGGCAATCCCGGAGCCTGGAGCGATGCTTTTTTTGCAACCCGACGGGATGGTCCTCCGAATTGATGCTTCGGTCTACTTCGGGGAAGATCTTTTTTCCAAGTCAGCCGCCATGGCGGATATTAATCAGGACGGCGTGCTGGATATCGTCACGACAGCGGGGAGTAAGTTGGTTGCGTTTTCTCAGGGAGGGGCGCTCCTGCCTCCGTTTCCCATTGAGATCGATGCCCCGGCAACCAGTGCTCCGCTCATGTATGAGTCAGGGGAGTCGGTCGTGGTCATCGTGACGGCGACGGATGGGAATATTCATGCAGTGGATCTAGGGCAGGGCGGGGAACTGCTTGCAGGATTCCCTCTTTCTGCCGGATTTTCGCTGGAAGCTACGCCGCTACTCTCCAAGGACAGCCTAACCGTTGTTACGGGATCCGGTATTCTGCGAAGTTATGGACTCAATGGCATTGACCGTGTTCTTTGGTCGGAAAAATATGGCAGCCCGCAAAATACAAGTTTTGTTACGCTGACCGCAGAGGTTACAGAGGGCGAATCTCTGCTCAGTGCAGCGGAAACCTATAACTGGCCGAATCCAATTCGGGATGGATCCACATTTTTTCGATGTATGACCAGTGAGCCTTCGGAGGTGTCGGTTACGGTGGTCAATGCTGCCGGCTCCATGATTGACCGCATTCACTTCACCACCTCTGCAGGGGTTCCCCATGAAATTCTCTGGACGACCGATGCGGTGAGTGGCGTATACTACGCCAGAGTAAAGGCACGGTCCATCTCAGGGGCGACCGATTCGCGCCTGATTAAGCTTGCGATTATCCGATGAAGAAGTGGTTTATGTTGATCATTGTTGTGGCAGGATCCCTTGCACAGGTGGAGGCACAGGTCTCGCCCTCCCTTCTGGATTTTACCCGGCCCACCCTGGACTGGTATCAGATTGAGACCGAGCACTTTGTTGTTCTGTTTCACCTGGACGAAGAGGGAAGGGGGGCAAGCCGGTCGGCGCAGGTTACTGCACGCGTGGCAGAGGATGTCTATGGGCCGATTACGCAAATGTACGGATATGAGCCAGAGGGCAAAGTGCACATCATTCTTAAAGACTATGAAGATTACTCGAATGGGGCGGCGTTCTTTTTTGACAATAAGATTGAGATCTGGGCACCGGCACTCAATTCATCACTACGCGGGGCGCATGACTGGCTGCGGAATGTGATTACCCACGAATTCACGCATATTGTTCAGGTTCAGGCAGCGATGAAATTGCCCCGAACGATGCCTTTCGGGTATCTGCAGATCCTGGATTATGAGAATGTACGACGCCCGGATGTGTTGTACGGCTATCCCAATGTGCTGGTCAGTTATCCCATTATGGGATTGAGTAATCCGGCATGGCTGGCCGAAGGGACGGCGCAGTATCAGCATGATCATCTGCACTATGACCGGTGGGATACGCACCGGGATATGTTACTGCGCACCCGGGTTTTAGAAAATAAAACGCTCACTTTGAGTGAACTCGGCAGTTTTTACTCAAAGAGCAGCCTTATGCGTGAAGGAGTCTATAACTATGGTTATGCCTTTACGCTCTATCTGGCCAGCAGATATGGGCCGGAAATTCTATCTGAGATCACCCGTAATCTGCGCCGGTGGCGGACCTGGCAGGTGGAGGAAGCGATTGAATTGGCGACCGGTGTGAAAGGAAAGCAGGTGTATGCTCAATGGCTTCGGGAGATGGAGGCGGCCTATCGCCGTGCGATAGCCCCCATTGAGGCATCTCTTGTGGAAGGGACCATCATTGAACCGGATGGATTTGCAAATTACTTTCCGCGATTTTCGCCGGATGGTTCCCAACTTGCGTACATCTCCAATAAGGGAGAACACTTCAGCCGGATTACTCTGTATGTGCGGGATTTAACATCGGAGACCACCGTTGCCCATGATCTGGGAGATCTGATTCATGACCATATCTGCTCTCTTGGGCATCGGATCAAGTCCGGTGTTACGGGAGGAGCGGCATGGAGGCCGGACGGGAAGGCACTCGTCTATGCGCGTCAACGGACCACCTCGGAAGGCTTCCTCTATACGGATCTTCATCTGATTGAACTAGAGACAGAGACCACTAAAGCACTGACACATGATGCCCGCGCATCACAGCCTGCCTGGAATTCTACGGGGACACGGATTGCCTATGTTGCCTCCAGTGACGGCACGAGTAATGTATGGCTTTTGGATGTCGAGACCGGAGTGACCACGCCGGTTACGCAATTTGAAAATGGTACGCAGGTTACCGGGCCGGTATGGGATGGTGACTGGATTTATTTTGCCAGGCTGGATCCCGGAAGGCACGGCAACGATCTGTGGAAAATCAGAATGGACGGCTCCGATGCCATCCCCGTCCTCCAAACGAGTGCCGATGAGCGGTCCCCCATGATGGCCAACGGGATTCTGTATTATGCCTCGGATGCAACCGGGATCTACAATATCTATCGGATGGAGGGAGATACACACGAACAGTTGACCCAGGTGACCGGTGGAGCCTTTATGCCGTACATGGGGCCGGATGGTGCACTTGTCTATGCCGCCTATGAGTGGGATGGATATAAGATTGCACAGTTAAAGAATCCCGTTGTTCTGGATTCTGCGATTCCCTACACCGCCCCGGAATTGATCACAAAAAACACACTGCCTCATGACTCGGAAAGCGATGCAGATATACGGTCGATGGCGAAGCATGAACTTGTGGAGATGATTGCGGAGGACACTTCTCTGGGGGTTGACTCATTGCAGGTGTCACCGTACGGGGCTGCGTTCACGGACTTTACGATTTCCCCGGTCATCCGGCTGGATCAATATGTGGAGCGTGAACTGGAGGGGCGTATACAGGGACGGGCGGAGACTTTCTGGCGGAATCTCAAATTTGGCACCTATGTCTCTTCCAGAGAAATTCTGGAAGGCATGAGTCTGTTTGGCGGGCTGCTGGTTGGCCCCGGATCCCACGGAGGCGGTCAATTTTTTGCTCCGGCAAATTTATTGGCACTGGAGCGGGATGCATTCCTTCAGTTTGATTATGCACGGGGCTTCCGGGTCATCCCGAAACGGTGGTCGCCACAGGTATCCATCCAGCTTTTTAATATCCGGCGCACGGTGGAAAACGGGTTATCCATTGAGGAGCATCCCTGCACGGCATGCCTGCCCCAAACCACCGATGCGGACCTGACCTATGGTCTGTGGGAGGGGAATATTTATCTGCGCAGCAAGGTGCATCGAAGCACATTATTTGAAGTGGGATACCGCTATAGCCCGTACCGTGTAACCACCAATCGGTTTTATTCAAAGGAATTGGCGGATTGGATCCCTAGTTCGTCCTCACGTTACTTCATTGGGCGCAGTTACATGGCCAGTGTATATTTTGAGCTGCAGCGTGTGCATCGTGAATCGGATATCATGCGAACCGGGATTCGTATGACGGCATCCTATGAGCGGGAAAGCGGTCGCCTTCTGGATCAATTTGATATTCGGGACGGGCAGTTGGTGCCCGTGTACAGCAGCAGCATTTTACACCGCTTGCGGGTTGACCTAGAAGGTGGCATTCGGTTGCCGGGGCAGTTTCATGGCACCTCACATGGACTGAGCATGAGAATGCGTGCAACCACATTATTTGGCAAGCGGGCAGATCCATTTTATTTTGAGTATGTCGGAGGGTTGTCAGGGGCCCGGGGCTACCCCTTTTACGGATTAGGGGGGACGGAGACCTTATGGGTGCAGGCATCGTGGCTTTTCCCGCTGCTTCCTGATATCAAGCGTCAGGTCGGGCCCATTTATTTGGACAAAGCGTTTATGCGCCTCTATGCAGACGGGGCGCAGGTTCAACCGGAAAGCCGCGCACTCCGTAAAGATATCGGTGCGGAACTCCGTCTGATGACGGGGAGTTATTATCTTTTGCCCACGGCGCTCTTTGTGAGTGCAACCTATGGAGCCGATACATTCGAGATTCAACTGGATGATGCCTTCATCACCTCACAGCCGAGTGTCAGTTACGGGAAGCAGGTCCAATGGCATTTCGGGATTCTATTTGGGTTTGATTTTTGACTTTGCATTTTTCCGGCGGCAACTTGCCCGGAACACGATGACGACGCATCAGCTGTCTGCGGATCAAGTTCTACGGAAATTTTCGTCTGATCGCCGGGAACATGGGATTTGATCTTCGGTAAAGGGTTCAAGTAAGCAAATGAAGGATTATCTTTGAATGAACCGTGATGCTTTTTACCAGAATGAAATCAGTTGTTTTTCGTAGCGGTGCCCTAATTGTTCTGTTCTGCGGCATGCTGTTGTTTGCCCGCTGTGACAGCTCTTTCGTACCGGATGTAGAGACTCTGCCATTGGAGGAGGCCTCTGATCGGGTGGAAGCTGTTCAGGATTGGTATGAATCTGCCCTCGCAAAAGAGCAGAGTATGCCGCCGGTTTTACCAGATGGGGCAGTTAACAAAACGCTCAATGACAGTACAGTTGCGGCGGTTTTGGCTTCAATGGTACGTAAATATCCGCCCGACTGGGATCAGACCGAGACATGGAGTAACGGGAGTGGTGGATATTATGCTGCGACGGTGCTGGAGATTGATGAATCTGCAACCAGTCACTCGGATAGCCGGATTTAAGTGATTCGCACCTTGGTTGCAGATGTGGATTCAGATGGACAAATCCTCTCTGGCCGATTGGTTGAATTTGTGAGCCTAGGACTGGATGCATCTCTATTCAGAAACTATGTAGAGCAGTGGTTGGTGGCTGATTTTGGGGAAATGTAGATACTAGTCGCCGAATACACGATAGGATACGCTTCTACTCAAGCAATTTTGTATAAACCTGGCGAGAACCCCCAACCAATCAAGATGAAGTTGGAATTAAAAACCAGTGCAGGTAAGGAGTTAGACGGTGTTTACTGCTGGGTTACTGATAGATACGCAATTGAGATGTGTGAGCCGACCCCGGTTGGGGCACCGGATTCTGGTGTATGTTACGAAACTGAGACAATTGAAATTACATGTGTAATTACTCCCGGTCACGGTGGTGGCGGCGGCGACGGTGGGGGAGGTGGATATGGTGGCGGAGGAGGTGGTGGCAGTGTAGACAGACCTGGCGGTGGAGGTGGCAGTGGTGGTGGAAAGGAGGGTAGAAATGATGGCACTGGAGATGATTCCGAGGAGGAAGAAAGTGATGTAAAATTTGATTTGGCCTGTGATAAATCAGTTGAGCGAGGGGCCAGAGCGAGCTGCAGGATTGCTCTTACGGGGGAGTCAGAAGATCCCGTGGAAAGACAAACCTTTCTATGGTCGTCCAGTTTAGGAGCAAAAGAAAGGACAGGATACGCTTGGGGAGGAATCGCAACGGAAAGTGCCAAAGTTACGGCCACCGCCTCTAACGGCTGGAGCGCAAGCGCTGATATTGAAGTAACGGCTAGACAGTGGAATTCCACGGGAATTAAATTAGATACTGAAGCAATGTATACGGGTGAACCTCGGATACAAAATATTACTAGAGTTGGCTTCTATCGGCTAAAAGGGAGTGCTACTCCTGCTCAGAATATATCCGAAGGGACAGGGCCGTGGGATGACCGCTTCTACATAAAGAATCCACCAGATATTCAGGGAGAACTTCGTGTTGCGGCAGACTATGACCTTAATGCTAAAAAACAACCGGTCTACCCCCTGAAGGGGACGCTTTGCAATCTAATATTGCAAGATACTAAGATTACTTCGGCAAACTACAGAGATGTAAATACTAAATGTGGGAGTTTAAATGCCTATAAGGGGGTCATAGAAAAATTATTAGACATGAAGAAGAGCATGCGGCAGGGTATCAAAAATGTCTTAACAGCAACCTAACGAAGCAGGTTTTCAAGGATCTGGAAAAACTTACGGGAACCCATCAACATGTGCGGTATCAGGTCTCGGATAAAAATGGAACATGGGGAATTTACTGGACCAGACTTGAAGCAGCGGGACAATGGGCATCGGATGTCAATTATCCAAGCCCCTTTTATCGATTTACAACCACATGGATCTACAAGTCATTTTCGGGTGGAGGCCATAGCGCGAACGTACCTTGTTAACATAATCACGAAAACGTATGACAATGATGAATTCAATCTATAGGCGGACCGCAGGAGTTATATTTTTCCTTTTCCTGTGTGGATTTGGAAAAACAGGGTCAGCCCAGGAATCTGAGTTATGGATACAGGGTATGATCCTGGAAAACGGTGTATGGAAGGCCCCGACACCGGAAACGGCGATGCGTAAGCTCTTAGATTTGGATTATCCAGATATAGGAGCAGGATTTGCCGTGGCGGCCGTGCTCAATGAGACTTATAATACATACCCATCTGCTGTACTGGACGCATTTGCTATGGAAGTCGGACGAATTTTTATTGAAGGAACGAATTGGCAGAGATTCCATGCTCAAAGTGCCCTGAGGATAGCAGACAGAGCTGATGTCATTATACATATCTATGAGTCAAGAGATAGTTACACCGACCCTCCAAGTATAGGAGTGCTGTTTAATATGTTAAGCG
>JAJECE010000003.1 GCA_022822185.1 Rhodothermales bacterium
ATCAATCCCAAAAACTCATCCGCCGACAAGATGTCCACATTAGAAGCCTGTCTCGACGAACTGAAAAAGAAAGGCGAAACGTCAGCCCCGTGATACAGTAGAATGGAGATGTCGGGGAGCATCCAATGAAACCAAGATGGGTAATTTATTTTTTGGTGAGCCCTAAGTCCGAATAGTTTTCGCCGTCGGATAATCTGGTTAGACTGGGAGTGATCGGGATTTTTCCAATGGAAATTCAGTCTGATGTAGGATTGATACTGGAAGAACTGGACATCAAAATACAGACTCTATCCCCGTTTTAACATGAAAACGAAAATTAGCATCTATCTCTTTGCCAGTTTTTTGATCTGTAGTACAGTTCAGGCGCAGGGGATCACGGCATTTACGAATGTGACGGTCCTTCCGATGGACGAAGATCGGGTTTTACCGGGGCAGACGGTTGTAGTTGAGGGGGATCGTATCCGCTCGGTTGGAGCCGACATCGAAATCCCGAATGGTGCACGCAGGATTGACGGGACAGGCAAGTATCTGATGCCCGGCCTCGGAGAGATGCATGGTCATATTCCTCGACCGGATGAGCCTGCACAATACACCGAGGATGTTCTGTTCCTGTATGTATCGAATGGGATCACGACTGTTCGGGGGATGCTTGGGGCGCAGGGGCAGCTGGCACTTCGGGAGAGGGCAAACCGCAGTGAGTTGATGGCTCCGAACCTGTATTTGGCGGGGCCCAGTTTTAATGGCAATTCAGTCAGTTCACCAGAGCAGGCAGCGGCAATGGCACGGTCGCAGGCGGCCGAGGGATGGGATTTGTTGAAGGTGCATCCAGGCCTGACGAAAGCGGAGTTTGATGCCATGGCCCGGGTGGCGGCAGAGGAAGGGATCCGTTTTGCCGGACATGTACCTGCAGAGGTTGGGCTCATGCATGCCCTGAACATGGATCAGGAGACGTTTGATCATGTAGACGGGTATGTTGAATATCTTGGTTCAGAGGATCGCCCCGAAGAGGAAATGCTGGCGGAAGCCATTGCACTCACCAAAGAAAAAGGGGCCTGGGTTGTGCCGACGATGGCCCTGTGGGAGGTTCTGCATGGGACTATTGATCTGGAGGATCTGCGGGCGTATGATGAACTCAAGTATATGCCGCGGAGGGTTGTGGATTACTGGTTCCGGGCGGTTGAGGAGCGACAGCGTAATCCTGGATATGACCGGGTTGCCGCGCTGGAGTTGATTCGCACCCGGATGCGTGTACTTCGTGCACTTTACGAGTCGGGGGTTCGTATTCTTTTGGGAACGGATGCCCCGCAATTCTTCAGTGTACCGGGATTTTCTCTGCACCGGGAACTGGAGCGTATGGTGGACGCTGGTATGTCCAATTATGCAATTCTTGATTCAGGTACACGCGCAGTCGGCGAATACTTTGCGGGTAAGGACACATTCGGTACCGTCAGTGAAGGAAGCCGGGCAGATCTTCTTCTGGTGGAGGGCAACCCGCTGGAGGATCTAGAGTATTTGAAGGATCTTTCCGGCGTGATGGTTCGCGGGAACTGGCTTTCCCGCGAAGACATCCAGGCGCGTTTAGACCGCATTGAAGAATCAAACCGTCCTTCCAACTGATTCGATGCGAATTTCCATTCTGGCTGCTGTTCTTCTGGGATACTCTCCAATTGTGTCGCATGCGCAGAGTGGATCAGATCTGTTAAATACAGGGCACTACCTTCAGGCGCGTGAAGCCTTCAGGGACAGTCTTTATGGGGAGAACATTGAAGGGTACTTCGAGACCTATTTACAGACAGGCAGCTATGAGGCGGGTCTTCGAGAAGCGGAGGAACTGTTAAAGAGTGTGTCTGAGCCGGAATATGTGAATTATGCAATCGGTCGACTGCATATGGCGATGGGAAACTGGGAGGAAGCCGAAGTATCGTACATCCAGGCCATTGAAGTCAGGAATGATTACTGGCGTGCCGGGCTGGAACTGGCCCACCTGCATCGCCTTCGCGGAAATTCCCGTCAGGCGGAGCGCCTGTACACCATCATCAACCGCCGGTTGCGGCAAGGTGGTTTCACCACCGCGGAAGGCCTCGCTATCGGGGCGCAGGCGGCCAGACAGGTTGGCGATTATCATGAGGCCAATGAGGCGTTCTCCACCGCGTTAAGGCTGGATCCAGATCATACCCAGATTTTGCTGTGGCATGGAGATCTATACACGCAAACCCATGATGAGGCATTTGCAAATGAGCGGTACAGCAAAGCTCTTTCTGTGAACCCCGACCGACCGGAGATTTACGCACGACTGGCTTCGGTGACGGGATCCTATGCCAGAAAAGAAGAATTGGCAAGGCAGGCGCTCCAGATCTCAGAGCAGTTTGCGCCGGCGCTGGCATTGACCGCCAGGTTACATCTACTAGATGGCAGTTATACAGCGGCTGCGGCCGCGGCACACGCGGCGCTGGACCGGGATCCGGGATATTTAGAGGCGTGGGCGCATTATGCTGCTGCCCAGTTTTTACAGGGAAACCTTGAAGCGGTGAGTGAGGCCGAGGTCGCCGTGCGTCAGCGAACCAGCCGGACGGCTTCCTTTTATCGTGTGATGAGCGAAGATCTGGCCCTCCGGTTCCGGTACCCTGATGCGGCGGTCTACGCGCAAAAAGCTGTGGAAGCCAATCCAGACGATGCAGCGGCCAATGCGACCTATGCGACCGCGCTCATGCGTCTGGGAGATGTGCAGGCAGCGCGGGCCTATCTGGAGCGCAGTTATGAGCGTGATGCCTTTAATCTATATGCAGCCAATGGTTTGAGTCTTCTGGACGAACTGGACCAATTCTCGACATTGACCAGTCAACATTTTACGCTCCGTATCCATTCCGATGAGGCAAGTGTTTTAGGGCCGATCATGTTGCGGGAAGCCGAGCGGGCCTATGATGTCCTGCAGCCGCAGTACGGGTATGAGCCTGCAGGGAAGATTCGTTTGGAGGCCTACAATGACGCGGATGATTTTGCAGTCCGCGTGGCAGGGATTCCGCATGTAGGGCTGCTCGGAGTCTGTTTCGGGGATGTTGTGGCAATGAATACGCCGGCAGCGCAATCGGACAGGCCGTACAACTGGGCACGTACGCTTTGGCATGAACTGGCGCACACTATGACGGTGGGTCTGAGTGACTACCGTATATCAAGATGGTTGACCGAGGGACTCTCGGTCTATGAGGAGGTGCGTGCAAACCCGGCCTGGCGGCGGGACATGGAAATTCAGTTCTTTACCGCATATGATCAGGGCCGGCTCCATAAACTTGAAGAGATGGATCGCGGGTTTACGCGTCCGACGTTTCCAGGGCAAGTTCTGTTGAGTTACTACCACGCGTACCGGGTGGTTGAATTTCTTTCAGCGGAGTACGGATTTGATACGCTGACACAACTTTTGGGTGCTTTGAGCCGGGGGCAAACGGAAGCGATGGCAATGCAGAATGTGTTCGGGAAGTCACATGGAGAGTTGGACAGGGAATTCGGTGATCACCTGAAAGGGGAGCGCAAACGGCTTGATCCGGTGCTTCGGGGATGGCCGGATATGTTGACCGAGGAACAGCACGGCGGGAATCTGGCCAGCTATTTGGCACAGGCGGGGCAGGATTCGTTTTACGGGATCCTTGCGGGTGCCGAGGAGGCGCTGGAAGCGGGAGATATCGAAGCGGCGGAGTCCGGCTACCGAAGGGCAATTGCACTTTACCCCGACTACACGGGGATTGGGAATCCCTATGAGGGGTTGGCAGGAATTTATCGTCAGCGCAGCCAGACGGTGGAACTTGCGCAGGTCTTGGAGGACTACCTTGGAATTCAGCCCTATGGGGATGCGTACGCGGTTGAGTTGGCAGAGATTTTACTGCAGCGGGCAGACACGACAAAAGCGGTGCACTATCTTACCCGTTCGCGCTACACGGTCCCCTACGACATGGAGGTTTTAGGGAAACTGGCAGAACTGTATGCAGATGCCGGGCAGCACGCACATGAGATAGAAAAGCGGCGGGCCATTCTGGCGCTTCAGCCGGTTAACCGTGCCGAAGCACATTTTGCGCTTGCGAGCAGTCTATACCATAACCGGCAGATAGCCGAAGCCAAGCGGGCGGTCCTGCAATCGCTGGAAATTGCACCCGGCTACCGTGAGGCCCAAAAACTTCTCCTGCAAATTGTAGATCATCCCAATGAGTAAATGGCATTGGCGGACTGTGGCCATTTTTCTTTTGACTGGAGTCGCATGGGAAGCGGCTGCGCAGGCCGATTACGGGTTCCGGTTTGTGCGGGTACGGTTTGAGGCCGAGGGGATGGAGCAACGGGGGTGGGGGCGCGGTGGAGGCCCGATGTGGGCGCATGATTATCCGGTAGCGGAGCAGAATTTTTATATTGCTCTGAAGCGGACGACCGCGATTCATGTAGAAGAACCTAATCTGGTGCTGGATCTACTGGATCCAGCGATCTTTGAGCATCCGATCCTGTATCTATGTGAACCGGGGTACTGGCAGATGAGTGACGAAGAGGTAGAGCAGTTGAGCGAGTATCTCAACCGGGGCGGCTTCCTGTTGTTTGACGATTTCCGGGGGGATTTTGAGTGGTACAACCTTTATGAGCAGATGCAGCGGATCTTTCCGGATCAGGAGCCGGTGGAACTTCCTCCGACCCATCCGATCTGGAGTATCTACTTTGATATTGATCCGGTTGCCGCCCCGTCTCTGGTGAGCGGGTATGTCGGGTCAACGGACGCGGACATGTACATGGCTTATTTTGACGGCCGCGGCCGCCTGGTTGCACTTGCAAATCGTAATCAGGATATCGGTGACGGCTGGGAATACCCGGACCGGGACTTTGAGAATGCTTCCACGGTGAGTTTTCAGATGGGCATAAATTTTGTAATGTATGCACTTACTCACTGAGGACAGGCCCAGTCAGATCATGCGCAGGGCAGGATTAGCCACATTTTTCGAGTTGTGCAGTATCAGGTGTGCATTTTCTAAATTCTATTGATTTTGACAACTCCAGAGACCGAAGTCCGGGTACTTGAGCGCCTTCGTGAGGGAAAGTCCAAGATTATGTCGCAGATCCGCCGCCGCATTGTTGGGCAGGATGATGTAGTTGAGCAGGTTTTGATTGCACTTTTTGCGGGCGGTCACTGTCTTTTAACGGGCGTTCCCGGCCTCGCAAAGACCCTGCTCATCAAGTCTCTTGGCGAGATGCTGGATTTATCTTATAAGCGGATTCAGTTTACCCCGGATCTCATGCCGGCCGACATCACAGGGATGGATATGCTGGATGAGGATCGCACCACCGGCCGCAGGACCATTGAATTTGTGAAGGGGCCTATTTTTGCCAACATTATCCTTGCGGATGAGATTAATCGTACCCCGCCCAAGACGCAGGCGGCTCTTCTGGAAGCGATGCAGGAGTATCAGGTTACTGCTGCGGGGGAGCGGTATCTGCTGGATAAACCCTTCTTCGTGCTTGCAACCCAAAACCCGATTGAACTGGAGGGGACCTACCCGTTACCGGAGGCGCAGCTGGACCGGTTTATGTTCAATATTGTGATTGACTATTTGTCTGCGGAGGATGAGTTGACGGTTGCGCTGGAGACGACCAGCCGCGATCAGGAATCGGTGGAGAAGGTATTATCGGGGGCGGATATTCTGGCGTTTCAGGATGAGGTTCGCAATGTATTCGTTCCCAGGAATGTCGCGCAGTTTGCGGTGGATCTGGTCCGCAGTACGCGGCCCAATTCGGAGGATGCTTTGGAGTTTGTTTCAAACTGGGTGAGCTGGGGGGCCGGATTACGGGCCACGCAGTACCTCCTTCTTGGAGGCAAGGTGCGTGCTGCGCTTCGCGGCCGCTACAATGTAGCCATTGAGGACATTCGCGCTTTAGCGCATCCGGTCCTTCGTCACCGTGTATTGACAAATTTCTATGCAGAGAGTGAGGGCATAACGGTTGAGTCCGTCATTGACCGCCTTTTATCGGAGGTGCCTGAGTTAAAGAGCGGTCTTTCGTAGTGAGGGCTTAAGGGAAGGGTTACGGTCGACATTTGCGTTTTTGTCCAGCATTTGTCTTGCACAAACTCAGCACGGCAACTTCGTCCATGCAAACATTAGAAGGATCATAGCAAGATGTTTTTGAACTCATACATCCTCTCGGCCGTTCGGGGCTCCGCAACGTTTCCTTACGTGTATACGGCGGTCTTTCGGTGCTTCAGTCTTTTGATGGAACTTCAACAGGAGGGAGGCTGGAGGCCTATTCAGGGGGGATACTTGAAGTTGTTGCCCGAATCCCAATGAAATTTGTTCGGTGACAGCGAAGAGGCGAAAGAACAGATCACAGAGGAGAGATGGCATGGAAACCACACTTATTGACGAACAGAAAACGTTCATCGCAAGATCAGAATTACGTCTACAATGATATCGTTGCCGTGAATTCGGCCAGCGTTGTCTAGCGTCCTGTCTATGGCGTGATGTAGCTTAAGAGTGATGGATAGACATATCATCAGGGAACTCCGAGCAGTTTCGTATATTCCTGAATTCGCTAAGGAGCATGAAACACAATGTTTGGATTCAGATATGTTTCGGTAGATAGAGGCATAATCGGGAACCAGATCAAGTCCGCAGGGGGCATGGGATTTGGTTTTGTAGACACGCATATGGTATCCTTCTCGTTCTTTGGGTATAAGGTCAAGAAGCGGTTATCTGGAAATATTTCTGCCTTTTGAAGTGACTTGCGGTTAAAAAATCCAATCCTCTTCTTTACCAGTTGTGAAATGTTTATCGAATCATTTGGGTACATTGCTAATCAGGTCAACATGAACGGCTGTCAGTTTTCCCGCAGAATTCTCAACATGAGTTCATGGATTTTTCTTCCTGGAGGGTGGACTAACATACATCTGGTGTGACTATCAAGATACAAATAAACCATGGCGATTAGGGAAAGAAAAACCTTTATTGACTTGTTCGCTGGATGTGGTGGTCTCTCACTCGGACTTATGCAGGCCGGCTGGGATGGCGTTTTTGCGATTGAGAAGTCGGTAGATGCATTTGAGACATTTCGCCATAATTTCTGTCAAAAAAAGTCCAAGTTGAGGTTCGCATGGCCTTCATGGCTGCCTTGCGAAGCAATGTCTACCGAAGACCTGCTGTCAAGTTATGCCAGCCAATTAAGGCAATTCAAGGGGAGGATAGACCTGATTGCAGGTGGTCCACCGTGTCAGGGTTTTTCGTCGGCTGGCCTCCGGAATCCTGACGATCCCAGAAATGAACTTACACAAGAGTACATTGATATAGTGAAAATCTTGCAGCCAAGGTACTTACTATTGGAAAATGTGAGAGGATTCCAAATGAAATTCCCCGGCAAAGAGATTCCCTATTCGGAAATTGTCAAGAAAACACTGGAATCTTGTTCGGACTTTGGCTATCGGGTTTACTCATCAATGTTGAGTGCTTCCGATTTTGGGATACCACAGCCGCGCTCCCGCTTTATAATGATTGCCATCAGAGATGACCAGCCCAAATCAGAAAGAAATCCATTCGATGCTCTAAAGGATAGTCTGCCTTACTTTCGGGAAATCAGGGGCCTGAATGAGGATGAAACGGGAGTCCGTGAAGCGATCAGTGACTTAGAGATCCGTGCTCGAAAACTTAAGCCAAGCGTTGACAGCTCTGGCTTCAAACAGATCAACTACGATGGAAGGCGGCATCTCACCGATTATCAAAAACTGATGCGCCGAAATGTGAAACGAAATTTTGAGCCGAACAGCCTACGTCTTGCAAATCACAGGGAAGGAACCCGTATCCGTTTTCAGGGGATTTTGGAAGAGTGCCCCAGAGGTGTCCATCTGTCGAAGGAAGATCGGGAGAAATTCGGAATGAAGAAACAGTCCTTTACCCCATTGCATCCCTCAAAACTGGCACGGACAGTTACGACGCTTCCTGACGATATGATCCACTATAAGGAACCAAGGATCCTTACAGTGCGCGAAAATGCCCGGCTCCAGTCTTTTCCTGACTGGTTTAATTTTCAAGGTAAATATACAACCGGGGGGCAGCGCCGGAAACACGAATGTCCACGCTATACCCAGGTAGGAAATGCTGTTCCGCCTCTGATGGCAGAAGCTATAGGTGAGGTTCTATTACATTTGCTGCCAGATGACAGAACCTAGGAAGCTTAAAGACTTTAAACGATTGTTTGACGAGAGAAATACTTATGCCCATTCTACTATAGAAGAGTTGCAAGAAAATCACTTCAGAGGGCGAATGTATAAGAATCCGTCGGGATGTACGCCACCAACAGGACAATATTGATCGCATATTGCGGAGGATAAATGACTCCTCGTAAATTCATCTGAATACACACATGACCAAGAGTCGGTGGGAAGGTATTATCGGGGCGGATATTCTGGCGTTTCAGGATAAGGTTGCAATGTATTCGTTCTCAGAAATGTCGCCCGGTTTGCGGTGGATCTGGTTCGCAGTATGCGGCCCAATTCGGAGGACGCTCTGGAGTTTGTTTCGAACTGGATGAGTTGGGGCGCAGGATTACGGGCCACGCATTACCTCCCTCTTGGGGGCAAATTGTGCGCTATACTGCGCGGCCGCTACAACGTTGCTATTGAGAGCATTCACACTTTGGCACCCCCGGTCCTTCGTTACCGCGTCATGACAAATTTCTATGCAGAGAGTGAGGGATAACGGTTGAGTCCGTCATTGACCGCCTCTTATCAGAGTTGTCCGAGCCCATGAGCGATCTTTCGCAGTGGCATATGTCAAGGACGGTGGCACTCGTAGTTATTGCTTGACAAAGATGGTCGACAGACTTAAACAGACCAATATTTTATAGAATAGGCAGAGTAGGGAATGTGGAACAATCTCAGGTGCGGCGGTTCAATCCTGCAGAGTTTAGTCGTAGAGATTAATGGAACTTAGAAGGCTAGACCTTGAGCGATATAAGTGTTTTGACGCAAACACATCGTTTGAAATTGCTCCGTTAACTATTCTGGTGGGGGCGAATAATTCAGGCAAGACTGCATCGGCGCAAGCCATTCAGTTGGTTTCAAGCAGTTCGGCTTTTCCAAGTAACGACCGGCGAGAGCCTCTGTTGTTGAACTCCGAGGGGATTACTCATGGGACAATTTTCCAGGATTTAGTCTCCCGACATGCTGCACATGGTCAGTTATCCATGTCCGCAGTATTTGGAAATGGTAGCGATGAGGACGAATTATCGGTTGAGATTCAGAATGTAGTCAACGCATCCAAACCGTCTGAATCTACAGGGGTGATCAAGCATTGGAGCCTTCGTAGCCGAGGTAATGAGATTGAAGCAACTCGGGAATCGCTTCACGAAAAGGCTCTTTATCAGATCACTGTCTCTGGTGTTCTTCAAGATTTGCAACAGATCAGTTGGGGAGGTCTCCTTCCATCAAGGTCTAATAGATTCCCAGATTGGGCCAATGAGAAAATGGACATGATCAGGGGATGGGCATCAGGGGTTCGTTACTTAACATGTCCTCGCAGTTTTCCGTCCTTCAATTTTTCAGTGAATAATTTTTCGCCAAGTTTTCACAGCACTACAGGTGCAACGGCATCTCTGGAATTTGTTACAGATGATGATCTCCGAGATGCAGTCAGGCAGTGGTACCGAAATGTTTTCGGGGTTCGTCTCAATAAGAACACGAAAGCCGATCTGTATGATATTACCGTGGGAACACTGGATAATAGCACGAATGTATCTCTTGATCAGTCGGGTGCCGGGTTGTCACAAGTTTTTCCGGTAGCTGTTACCGCTCTTAAAGCAAGGAGGATGGGGCCGGGAGTTGATATCATTGAACTCCCGGAGGCAGGTCTTCACCCTGCTTTCCAAGCAGATGTTGCCGAACTCTTCGCAAAGAATCTTCCAGGGTTCAGCAGGCCGGTTATTATTGAGACCCACTCTGAAATGATCCTGCTTCGCATACGACGCTTAATCGCAGAGGGGAAGTTGCCATCTGATCATGTAATTGTGTACTGGATCTATAACATGCCAGAATATGGTTCCAGATTACAGCAGATTAAGATCACGGATGAAGGTACAATGAGCAGTTGGCCGGAGGGGGTGTTCTATGAGGACTATGAAGAGATCCTTGCGATTCGGCGTGCAGTGCGAAGGGATCCACAGCCATCAGAGGTTGGTTCTCCTTCTAACCGTTCATCAGGTGGGATATCGCCGGCATTTACCGACAACCCATAAGCCCCTGACACCAGTGTACGGCGTTCAGGTTATTATTCCCCCAAATTAGATTATCTTTCCTTGCGTCAGGAATGATTCACGATGATCAGTCAACTTTCTTTAGAAGGTTACGGTATGCCAAAAGAAGTGTCAAATAGGGCTTTTCGGTGCTTGCTTGCTGGATATCGCTGGATTAACTGCTTTGGTGATCCCTGAATGTTTTGTATTTGCACCTCGGATCCGGTACATTTGATTCGGGCACAGAACGATTATTTTTTTGAGCATGAACGCTCCTCTTTTTGATACGATACCCGCTGAGACGGTCCCAACTAAGGATCTGCCTGTTGCCGACAGTAAGCAATCGCATGCGCAGGCTATTCGGAATCGGGTCAATAACTACCTTGAAACTGCTCTGGAGGAAGATGATTCTCCCATACTGGTACGTGATACAGATCGCGTAGATAATTACGGTGAGGTTTTCACTCCGCACTGGCTTGTCAAACAGATGCTGGACCACATGCCGGGTGACGTTGTTGCGGATTTGAACAAGTCAGCCCTCGATCCTTCCTGTGGAAACGGGCAGTTTCTGACCGAGGCACTGCGGCGCAAACTGGTGACCGCTGCCAAACTTTTTGCAGATTCACTGGATCACGAGCAATATCAATTCGACTGTATGCGGGCTCTATCGATGGTGTACGGGGTTGATATTAACGCAGACACCGCTACCGAGGCACGAGAGCGCATGGCAGCCATCGTTTTTAAAGCGTATGAAGCGGTAGTCGGGAGTAAACCGGACATTGACTTTGACTGTGCAGTTAAATATATTCTTCAGACCAATATCGTCGTTGGCGACTTTTTGGCGGACGATTATTCTTTGGTAGAATGGATTCCGCACAGTAAAAACTCATTTGAGCGGAGAGTCTGGCCCGCACAGATCATTTGTTCTAAAAAACATCAGCAGAGTACCCTTTTCCAGGAAATGCTGGAACCCTCCAAAATTCTGCCACCTGTGCATTGGAGAGACATTACGGTCAGTAGTGAGAGTTGATTATGCACAGGCCTGACGTACTGGAATGCCTTGCGAATTTATCCAGTGACGAGGTATTTACGCCGCCGGCATTTGCCAGGGGTATGTTGGACCGTCTACCAGATCGGGTCTGGCGGGATCCCTCGTTGAAGTGGCTTGATCCATGTACAAAGAGTGGTATTTTTCTCTATGAGGCGGCACAGCGATTAATGGAGGGCCTCAAATCGGAGATCCCCGATTATAGGGATCGTCGTGAGCACATTTATCGCAATATGCTCTATGGTATTGCGATTTCGGAACTTACGGGACTGATTTCTCGCCGTACCCTATATCACTGCAAGGATGCCAGTCTCGGGGCATACAGCATCGTCAGGTTTGACAATCCGGAGGGTAACATTCGTTTTCCTGAAGTGCAGTTTGAAGGGAAGGGGGGAAAACGTATTCATTTCGGAGTGAGCAAGGCAAAGAAGAGGATTGAAGAGGGACGAGAAGCGCACATTCACCCTTTCCTCCACATGAGTTTAAGAAAAATATTCGAAGAAGACAATATGCATGCTGATATAATCATAGGCAACCCTCCCTATCAGATGCAGGATGGAGGAGGCACTGGAAAAAGTGCTACTCCGCTCTACAACAGATTTGTAGAAAAGGCCAAGGAGATAGACCCTGAACTGCTCACCTTTGTCATTCCTGCTCGCTGGTATGCGGGTGGCAAGGGGTTGGACAATTTTCGATCAGAAATGTTATCTGATACAAAAATATCAATTCTGGTAGACTATCCGCGTTCCGGCGATGTGTTTCCAGATGTAGATATTGCGGGAGGAATTTGCTCATTTTTGCGGGATAAAAATCACCAAGGGGACTGCTTGGTCCTTCCGAACGGGGAAACCAGAGGAGCAACGCTTCGGAGGCTTGATGCACATCAGGTATTTGTCCGAGATAGTCGAGATGTTGCGATACTTGAGAAGGTGCTGGCGAAGACGCAGGCGCAAGGATGGGGTGTCATGAGTAGCATTGTGCGGCCAAGGAATTTCTACGGGCTACAAGCACACAAACTGCCATCGTCAGTGACGGACGAGCAATCCTCTTCAGAGGCGACAATGCTCGTGACAAAGGATGGCGACAAGTATATCCCAAAAGATGCTGTCAGCAAAAACGCAGAAACGATCAATCACTGGAAGGTCATCATCTCCAAAACAAATCCCCAAGGTGGAAAAGCTGACAAACAGGGCCTTCGTGTTGTTATTAGCAAGCCGCGGGTGATTCCCCCGAATAGCGCTTGTACGGAAACGTACCTTGTCATCAATCTCTTTCAGCAGCATGAACCTGCAGGGCGGCTGTTGGATTACGTTAAATCAAGATTTTTCCGATTTCTCGTATCGCTGAAAACACCGACTCACAACATCTCCCAGACTTGTTTCGGGTTCGTCCCTCAACTACCTTTAGATCGTAATTGGACGGATGAGATTTTGTATGAGCTCTTTGAACTAGAGAGTTCAGAGATTGCGCATATTGAGAGCAAGATTAAGCCGATCAATTGAAATTGTGACGCACGACCTTGCAAATTTTTCCAAGTTAAGTCAGTAGCGATAACCGATGACGGGCAAGAACTAATGAGACGGCAGTGCCTCACATGGAACAAAAATTTGGCTATTGAACCGGAGATTTTTAGGTGATGGGTAGAAGTAATACAGACCAAGCTCCCAAAATCTATGCATACACCTACGGGGAGTATTGTGAGAAAATATGGGAGCACCGCAGTGGCGGCCATGGATGGATGAAGGTGGGCTATACCGAGAAAGATGTTGCCCAGCGCGTCAAAGAACAAACGAGGGGCAGCGTTCCCGGTGAAGTGAAGCTGTTATGGGAAGAGGATGCGATATCTGATCATGGCCAGCCATTCAAAGATAACGAAGTACATAAGCGGTTGATCAAGAATGGTGCGCATAAAGTACACAATGAATGGTTTGAGGCAACTCTGGATGAACTAAAAATTGCAATTGCAGAGATCAAACAAGGCCGCAGAGTAGCCGCACCGGAGAATTTTGAAATGCGCCCCGAACAGAGTGAAGCCGTGGAGCAGACAGCGGCTTACTTCCGAGGGCAGGTGGAGGATCAGGCCAGACGGTTCCTCTGGAATGCAAAAATGCGATTCGGGAAGACATTTGCCTCCTATCAATTGGCCCTTGAAATGGGCTGGACGAAGTTGCTAATCCTCACTTACAAACCCGCGGTGGAGGATTCCTGGAGGGATGATTTGGAGCGGCATCAGGATTTTGAGGGTTGGCAATTTATTGGCAAGGGAGAAGGCTTCGGCAGTATTGATGAGTCGGCTCCATACGTATGGATGGCCTCGTTTCAGGATATGATGCAGCGTACTGTGGAGGGGGAAATAAAAGACCGTCACGAGTTAATCTACGTCATTGAATGGGACTGCATCATTATTGATGAATATCACTTCGGTGCCTGGCGAAGTAATGCAAAAGAGCTTTATGAATCTGACAAGTCTGATGAGGAAGCAGAGTTCATGGACGACTATGATCCTGATAGATCGCTGAGGGAGGATTTTTCAATTATCGGTGCACACAGGCTCTACCTGTCGGGTACCCCATTTAGGGCATTGGCCGAGGGCGAGTTCGGTGAAGATCAGATATACAACTGGACGTATGCGGATGAGCAGAAGGCCAAACAGGCATGGCAGGGAGAACCCGATGAAGAGAATCCATATTCTCCCTTACCGCAGTTGAAGATATTCACCTATAAGATCAGCGATGCGACCCGGTCTCATGCGGAGGCTACATTCGATGATGAATTCAGCCTGAATGGTTTCTTTCAGGCGAAATATCAGGACAGAATCCCAAGATTCAGCAGAGAAAATGATGTGCAGAAGTGGCTGGACTGGCTGCATAAGCGGGTAAAGATCACCGAACAGAACGATCACCCAGGGCCCCTTGCCGATCCCAAACTCCGTAGTTCCCTGCATCATACTGTATGGCATCTTCCTGATGTAGCATCCTGCAGAGCGATGGAAAGGCTCCTTAAGGAACCCCAGAATTTCTATTTTAACGAGTACAAAATTATTTGTGCAGCAGGAGCGAGGGCAGGTGTAGGGATTAAAGCATTGGGGCCTGTGCGAAATGCAATTGGTGATGGTTCACGCACGAAAACCATTACCCTAACATGTGGAAAGCTGTTAACCGGGGTTACCGTACCTCAATGGAGTGCAATCTTTATGCTTCGGGATACAAAATCCGCCGAAACCTATTTTCAGGCCGCATTTCGGGTTCAATCGCCTTGGACTCGTTCCGTAGACAGTAACCCAAAGATCCAAGAGATCCTCAAGCGGGAGGCATTTGTGTTTGATTTTGCGCAAAACCGTGCACTGGAAATGGTATACGGATTCTGTGCAAAACAGGTCAATGCAAAGGGGGACGGTAATGTGAAAGCCGAGGTAGGTGAATTTCTGAACTTTCTCCCCATTCTGGCATACGAGGACGGCAAATTAGTTAAACTGAACGCAACAGATCTGATGGATAAAGCAACATCCGGGGTTGGCTCTGTGATGCTGGCCAAGCGGTGGCAGTCATCCCGCATGATTAATCTGAGTCGTGCTGCATTGGAGGGAATTCTGAACAATGAAGATCTTCTGAAGTCACTGGAGAATATGGAGGCCTTTCGCGCTTTGCGGAAGCATACCTCGGAAATACTGATATCGGAAAAAGCCATAAGGAAGGCCAAGGCAGAAGGCAAGAAAAAATCCACGGTTAGCAGTGAGAAAAGGGAGATGGCGAAACGCCGCAAAAAAATCCAGGAAGCTCTCCTGAAGTTTTTGACCAGAGTTCCCATTTTTATGTACCTGACGGACTACAGAGAGGAGAGTCTCGTCGATGTGATTCGTAATGTAGAGCCGGCCCTTTTCACGAAGGTCACAGGATTGAAAATTGGAGATTTTGATGCTCTGTGCAAACTGGGTGTATTTAACACGCAGATATTGAATCAGGCAATCTATGCCTTCAAGCGTCAGGAGCATTTCAGTTTAACGGGTGGAAGAGTGTCGCAGGGACAAGAGGAGATGGGCAATGATTAAAGGGAATGACGAGATCCGTTCCAAATCATACTTTTTCTCCGAGAGCATGGATGTCCTTGAGTAGTTGCACTAGATATACGTGTTCAAACTTATAGTTGTACATGTTTTCCGAAATCTTGTAAGCGAAGTCAGCCACTTATCTAACAGTACATGTATTTTTTATCAATGGCACTTAAGGTTTTTGTCATGAGGAGTGTGCGTGACTAAATCAGTATTTAGAAAATCACCTTCTTTGCCGCCCCAAGTGCTCAGTAGATATCACATTAAAGAGGGCTGAAATCAATGATCGGTTTAGTTAAGAAAATCCATCATAGGTAACAGAGCATCTTGCAAAACTCTCGATCTTGAAGATTTTTGTTCACCTGAGTGCACCCAGGAGCGCTTTTCACCTAGATTATTAGTTTTGCAAAAATCTCAACATAGTCGATTTTTTGCGAAGTCCGATCTTGTAACAAGTTCTTTCTCTAGAATTTGTCTTCATAGGATTGAAAATTACCAGAACCTTCAATTTCAATAGCATACCGAAACCGCAACTCGTCTGAATCATTTTCCCGTGTATCATCCTTGATGTCAAGGATTTGGAGCGCAGCGTAAAATCCATGTATGTTCTGTAAAACTACAATCTGATTCAATTGAGGGGTTCGGGCGCGTGAGGTGTAGTCTAGTTCTTCTGCCGCAGAAATTTCGTGGATAAAGGTTTCGTTTTTGGCCAAAGCAACACCGTGGATAGAATCGGGATCATTATAGATATGTATGGAGCCGTTACTTGCCTTTGACCATTGTGTCTCAAATTTGGTGGTACCAGATCCGATAGTGTACCGGCCATTAAAGTTGCTGTAATCAAAAACAACTTCCCCGACTTGAGATGTCATTCTTGGATGCGGGATATCTGAAGCTTTTTCGGCACGCGGGTCCATCCCAATTTTTTCGGCTATGATAGTTGCGAGCTCTGCCGGGGTACACTCTTGGGCTTTGAGGTACATAATTGATTCTGGTAGCCCAGGAACCGGTGTGTCGTCAAAACGCACTGGAATGACATATTCTGAAGTTTCTCTGGATGCACGTTCAAGTATAATCTGTCTCTCGTGTGTTGGCCAACGTTTTTTCACATAGTCAGAGGAAATAAACATTACTGCGAAGGTTGACATTTCCCCGAATATTTTTTCAAATATTTCTAAGCCGTCATGTCCCCAAAGCCATGTTTGTTCATATCCATCGTAAAAAACGGGGATAGACCTTTTTGAGAGATGATGAGCTACTTCTTCAACATAATCTCGCTGCTCTCCAGCGAACGACAATGCTACTTGGAATGTTTTATTGGTCATTAGTTTGGAAGATCATATGATGAGATGTTTGGAATTTTTAGGTTGCACACAGAATATCTAATAGATCGGGGAAAGCATACAAGGCAGGCCGACGACCACTCCCTGCGCTCATTTGCTGCAAGATTCCATGCTCACAAAGCGTTGCCAATAGCCTGTGGGCGGTGCTTGAGGGGATTTTTGTTTGATCGCTGAAATGACCCATATTGAATACTGGGCATGAGAATACAGCCTCCATGACCTGGGGATCGTATCTGGTGCGCATCAGTTGCTCCATGCGTGTTTCAATTTTGTGATATAGCTTCTGTATTCTCTTTACCAACGAATGCGAGTATATGGATTGCTCCCTAACAGCATCCAGAAAAAAACTGCACCAGCCAGTCCAATCGTCGTCTCTTGACACAGCCAGTAGCCGGTCATAGTATTCACGATGATGCGCTACAAGCCATTGGCTAATAAAGAAAACTGGTTCGTGAATCAGGCCGGATTGCCACATGGACAGCGGTATGATCAAGCGGCCGACTCGCCCATTACCATCCTCAAATGGGTGCAGTGCTTCAAATTCTGCGTGCATGATTGCACTCTGCACAAGCCGGTCTTGCACATGAGCAGACTGATAATCGTCCCATTGTCGAATTGACTGTTCGAGATTTTCGGGCGCAATGGGAATATATCTCATGTCATGGATGGTGCCTCCTGGAGGCCCTATGTAATTCTGGCATGTTCGAAATTTTCCAGGCGACTTATCTCGGCCACGAACGCTGTTCATTAAATCAGAGTGTGCAGACTTAACAATATCCATAGACAGTCTACACGATTCCTCATGCATTGATGTGGCTGCGTGATTGAGTGCTTCACGGCAGTTCAATATCTCCTGTATATTATCCAGCAATACGGTCGAGGCGGGGAGGTGACCGCCTTCAAACTTCATCACATCTATTGATGACGCATAGATACCCTCAATGTGGGAGGAATGAACTGCCTCATTCAATTGCAAATGGCCCAGAAAGAGTTTAGAGTTAGGTGCATCGGACAATAACTGATCAAATTTGGCAAGGGCCATATAGGCGGGGCCGATTTTTGGGATCAAGGTTGACCAGTTGATTCTGTCATCTGGCGGGAATGCTTCAAAACGATAATGAGCGGGCGGCATACAAGCAAGCAAAAAACGATTCTAATGCCGTGTACTGAAAACGAGGTCTTTATGTTCCAGATTTCGGTATTTTTGGGGAGAAAGCGAGTTTGTAACCCGTGGACGGGAAGCAAAGTAGTTAATGTTCCATATTTTGTCATTTTCGGGAAGCAAGTGAGTTTATATCCCGTGGACGGGAAGCAAAGTAGTTAATGTTCCATATTTTGTCATTTTCGGGAAGCAAGTGAGTTTGTATCCCGTGGACGGGAAGCAAAGCAGTTCGCGTTCCCAGAATTAATACAGGTGGTGCTGCTGCCGCTCATAAAAATGTCCCGTGCATCAACGTTTGGTGCTGTAACGGTGTGTATGTGTATTCATCAGCTCCCGAAGAATCTGCGGGAACTTGACATGTTCAATGGTTTCCAGTGCCATCCGCTCCCCGGCAACCGTGCGGGATTCCGTATGGCGGATCTCATAGGTGAGGATCTTGTCGCGGTAATCCGGCGGCTTCGCATAGACACCTTTGTCCTGGAGTCGTTTCACGATGAGATTTAGGGCCTTCTGGAAATCTTCATCGTCTTCTTTGCGGGAGATGATATCCTGGCCCTTTCAGTTGGGGAACGACACATTGAGTGAGTTCTCCCTAGTCTTCTTGGGGATATGGAGAAATCTGGACTGAGATTCAGTAGGGGGAAGTGTCGGGGCGTACCATCGACAACTGGGACTGGAGGAGGGAAAAGCTTTGCCCTTTTTTGCCTTCCACGGTGGTATAGAGTCGTGCACGAATGAACATGATGTAGCGCAGGGGTTTGTGAAATGATAACTGGTGCGCGGGTAGGACAATCCGATTCCAACGCTTATAGCACTAGATAGAGTTTTTGACGAAAAATATACGATTTCGTGTATCTAGGCGGGATCAGAGGGTGAAAAATAGATGATTTGGCCATCTACGATACACAGTTGTGCTGTTTAACTCTGTGGTCATACTCTGTCCACGGGCTGCTATGCACAACAATGTCGGTAGAACCAAATCTGAACATAGATGCTGCCTGGTAATATATCCCATTGATTCTAGAATTCTGAAACCCCTGACTTTATGCAAAGGCGGTTAATCTAAGACAAATCCCTTACACAAGTAGATGAGCGACAGTGACGGACGGCATTTAGGTCGTTTTGGAGCGACCGCACTTGGTGTGGGCGCAATCGTTGGGGGCGGCATTCTTGCACTTGCCGGGGTCGCCTTCTCCACTGCCGGTTCGGCGGCGATTATCGCTTTTGCACTCAATGGCGGCATTGCATTCCTGACCGCTGTCAGTTTCGTACGGCTAGCCTCCCGCTATCCTGAGTCCGGCGGCACATACGCCTACGCAAAGCGAGTCGTCCCAATTGAAGTTGCATTCATCGTAGGGTGGGTGGTCTGGTTCGCCTCAATTGTAGCTGGTGTGCTCTATGCACTCGGTTTTGCTGTCTTTGCCGTTGAGGGTGCAATCCGGATATTTCCAGCTTTTATGGGGCAGTGGAACTGGATTGGAGACGGGCGGGGGGAACTCTTGCTAGCACTTGCTGCTGTCGGGGTTTACTCCTGGATTCTTGTAGGACGCTCGGCAGGAGGCGGTAGTTCGGTCACGATAGGTAAGGTGATTGTCTTTGGGCTGCTCGTTGCCGGGGGAGTGTGGGCATGGCTAAATGGAAGTCCAGCCGAATCCTTCGAGCGCCTGCGTCCATTTGCGCCGGGTGGTGCACTGGGGGTTGTGCAGGCAATGGGCTATACCTTCATCGCACTTCAGGGATTCGACCTGATCGCCGCCGTTGGGGGCGAAGTGAAAGACCCGCGGCGTACCGTTCCGTTCGCGATGTACTCCGCCCTCGCCATTACACTTGTGATCTATCTACCGTTTCTTGCTGTAATTGCAACCGTAGGGGCCCCGCCCGAGGGAATTCTTGCAGCGGCGCAGGCGCATCCCGAGGGGCTCGTTGCTGAGGCCGTGGACCGGTACTTGGGGATGCCCGGTTATTGGCTCGTGATCGGTGCCGGCATTTTGTCGATGCTGTCAGCCCTGCATGCCAATTTGTACGGTGCCTCGCGCGTGGCGTTTTCCATGGCCCGCGACCGCACACTTCCACGTCAAATTGGACAGATACGCGGGCGGACGGGAACACCAGCCATCGCGGTAATCACGACCGGGGGGATGATGGTTGTGATTGTTCTAGCAGTGGACAATGTGGCAGCAGCAGGAGCCGCCGCAAGCCTGATATTTCTCGTTTCATTCGCCATGGTACATTGTACCGCAATCCTGACTCTCCGGCGCTCGGGGGAGGTCCGCTTTCCACTGCTGCCGGTGTTCGGGATGATTCTCTGCCTAGGCTTAGCAGCATTTCAGGCCGTCGTTGTGCCTGAAGCGGGTCGTGTTGCGGCCCTGTGGCTAGGGGTTGGCGTGGCGCTATACCTTATGGCGCTCGCACCGGGCGCAAGGGTGGCTGATGCGAGCGCTGAAGCCAGAGACCCAGAACTGGCTCACTCAAGGGGCCGAAATCCGCTTGTTCTTGCGCCAATCGCAAATCCGGCAAGTGCCGCAAGCCTGTCCAATGTGGCGGCAACGGTGTGTACCCCGAATGCGGGGAAGGCGGTTCTTCTTTCAGTGCTGCGCCCAGATCAAATTCCCAACGATGCAATAATCCGCGACGCAAAAGACATTTTAGCCGAGTCTTTCGGCCAAAGTCTTGATGTCACTGCGAGTCCAGAAACACTGTTTACAGTGGCATCTGACGTGTGGGAGGAAATCGCCCGTGTAGCAAACGAGCACGGCTGTGAAACTGTACTGCTCGGTTTGCCTCGGATTGCGAAACCCGGAGTAGAAGCCCGACTAGAAGGATTGATCTCAGCCATTGATGCGGATGTAGTCATTGTACGTGCCCCGCCGCGGTGGCGTATCTCCGAGGCGACGCGTATCCTTGTGCCCGTCCGGGGGCAGCGCGTGCATAGTCCACTGCGTGCTCGTCTGCTGGCCAGCCTGTCCCGCAAAATTCATCCAGATTTGACGTTTATACAGGCGCTGTCGTCTGCCAGAGGAGCGGATGCCGAGCGACGACAACGACAAACGATCCAACGTCTGGCCAGAGACGAAGCTGCGGGCCCCTATCAGGTGGAGATCGACGTAGTGGACGATCCGATTGCCAGTATTGTGTCCAGGGCATCTTCGAGTGACCTTCTCGTGATGGGGATGGAAAGTCGCCGCCGGCACAAACCTTCTATCGGTCCGTTCGCTTTGGAGGTCGCAAGAAGGACAACGGTGCCTCTGATTCTCCTGGGTTGCCGTTACAGTGCTAGCCCCTTCACTGCGCGGGGGTTCGTTCAGGCCGTCTCCGCAATCCAGAAGCCCGGCGGTTGAATACGGGTGACATTATCATCGTTTTTGCGATATTTTGCAACTACACGGTCTGGCATATGCACGGTTCTAATGCCTGGATATTTTTCGGTGACAGAACATCTTACGGGGTCTGGACATTCGGCATGGAGCGCTGCGGTATCCACCAGAAAACATGAATTTGCCCGGAAATCTCCCAGATTCATTCAGGCAAAAAGACCCCCAAAACTGCTGATCCCAATCAAGCGTTCGGATGAACCTTCTGCATACATCTCCCGCATTGAAAGCCGAGAATGGAAAAACCTGATCATCCTGCACATTTTGCGCATAGGCCAGATTCTGGCAATCTGCCGTAGAGACCATTATTTCAGCAGCGTCATCATCTTGACGGCTCTCTGCTGCTGGGTTTGCAGAACATAAAGATACGTGTCATTGGCGAGGCCCGACCCGGAAAACAGCACGCTATGGCGACCGGCAGGCTGCACACCGTCCAGCAGTGTCTGCACCTTCTGCCCCAGAAGATCATACACGGTGAGTGTAACCTGCCCCGTCCGGGTCAGCGAAAATTCAATGGCGGTAGACGGATTGAATGGGTTCGGATAATTCTGCTCCAGCGAAAAGTCTGCAGGAACCTCTTCCCCTAAAGGTGCTATGGAGGTTCTTTTGTCTTCATCTGTCGTCGCGGTAACGACCATGGAGGGCGTGCTGAGCCCAGCCGCATTCCTGGCTAAGATCCGGTAATGGCGTGTGGAACCAGGGGGCAGCTGTGTATGACGATAACTGGTGGTGGTGACATCCTCCGCCAGTTTCTGCCAGATTGTCCCGGCATCCTCGGATACATCAACCTGATAGCCGGTGACGGCGGATCCGCCGTCCTCCAGGGGAGCGGACCAGGACAGGCTAATCGCATCTTGTCCATCCGCCTGTGCTTCTACATTCACCGGCACCCCAGGTGCGCTCACGAGGATTACGGTGGTTGCATGGGCCACATTGGACGGATCACCTGCACCAACCGAATTGATGGCTCGAATGCGATAATGATGGGTTGATCCTGGTTGCAGGCCGGTGTGGGTATAGGTTGTGGTTGTAGTTTCTGTGTCTGCGACCAAATCGGCCCAGGTCTCTCCTGCATCCGCAGACCCCTCAATCTGATACCCGCTGATGGTGGCTCCGCCGTCATCCACCGGGGCCGTCCAGGAAAGATTGATTTCGGTTTCTCCCGAAACTGAAGCAGTGAGTTTTGTGGGGGCATCGGGAACCGAGAGCGCATCCGTGGTCGCATTGGCCACATTGGAGGGATCGGCACTTTCGCCAACGGAATTGATGGCATAGACGCGGTAATGGCGTGTTGCGCTTTCGGGAAGTCCAGTATGCGTGTAGGTCGTTGCACTGCTTTCGGTGTTCGCCGCCAGATCGGACCAGTTTGAACCTGCATCGGGAGATGTCTCAATGCGATACCCGGTGATGGCCGTTCCACCATTGTTAGCGGGAGCCGTCCAGAAAAGATGAATCTGGGTTCGTCCTGAAGCCGTTGCGGTTAATTCTGCAGGGGCACCGGGCCGGGTTATTGCAGCCCCCGTGGTTGCATTGGCCACATTGGAAGGATCACTCGCTCCAATGGAATTGATGGCATAGACGCGGTAATGGCGCGTTGCGCCTTCGGGAATCCCTGTGTGGGTATAGGTTGTTGCACTGCTTTCTGTGTTCGCCACCAGATCGGACCAGTTTGCACCTGCATCGGTGGACATTTCAATTTGATATCCTGTAACCGTGGCCCCGCCGTCATTCGAGGGTACAGCCCAGGAAAGAACGATGCTGGTTTGCCCCGAAGCGGTCGCAGCCAATCCCGTGGGGGCATCCGGCACCGATGCCGCATCGGTAGTCGCATTGTCTATATTGGAAGGATTGCCCGTGCCGGCAGAATTGATGGCAGAGATGCGGTAATGATAGGTGGTTCCAGGCAGAAGTCCGGTGTGGGTATAGGTCGTTGATGTCGTTCCCGTATTCGCCACCAGATCGGACCAATCTGAACCTGCATCGGCGGACAGTTCAATTTGATATCCCGTAATTGCGCCCCCGCCATCATCGGAGGGAGCCGTCCAGGAGAGATTGATTGCGGTGCGTCCTGAAGCGGTTGCAGTTAAGCCGGTAGGGGCATCCGGTGCCGATGCAGCATCGGTCGTTGCATGGTCTACATTGGACGGATTGCCAGTCCCAACCGAATTGATGGCAGAGATGCGGTAATGATAGGTCGTTGCGGCCAGAAGTCCGGTGTGGGTATAGGTCGTTGATGTCGTTCCCGTATTTGCCATCAGGTCAGACCAGTTTGAACCTGCATTGGTGGACAGTTCAATTTGATATCCCGTAATTGTGGCCCCGCCATCATCAGAGGGAGCCGTCCAGGAGAGACTGATTGCAGTGCGTCCCGAAGCGGTTGCGCTTAGCCCAGTGGGTGCATCCGGCTGAGTTGCTGTACCTGCGGTTGTAGCATTATCTACATTGGAGGGATTGCCCGTTCCGGCAGAATTGATGGCGAAAACCCGGTAATGATAGGTCGTTCCCGGCGTAAGCCCCGTATGCTCGTAGGCGGTCGCCGTACTTTCTGTATCATCCTCCTGCTCGGACCAGGTCGTTCCTGCATTGGTGGATGTTTCAATCCGGTATCCCGTAATCGCCGCTCCGCCGTTATTGGAGGGAGCGGTCCAGGAAAGATTAATCTGGGTGCGTCCTGATGCCGTTGCACTTAGCCCAGTGGGTGCACCTGGCTGAGTTGCTGTACTCGTGGTTGCATTATCTACATTGGAGGGAGTACCTGTACCAGCAGAATTGATGGCGGAAACCCGGTAATGATAGGTCGTTCCCGGCGTAAGCCCCGTATGCTCGTAGGCGGTCGCTGTACTTTCTGTATCATCCTCCTGCTCGGACCAGGTCGTTCCTGCATTGGTGGATGTTTCAATCCGGTATCCCGTAATCGTGGCTCCGCCGTTATTGGAGGGAGCGGTCCAGGAAAGATTAATCTGGGTGCGCCCCGAAGCGGATGCACTCAGCCCGGTGGGTGCATCCGGCTGAGTTGCTGCACTCGTGGTTGCATGGTCTGCATTGGAGGGAGTACCTGTCCCAACCGAATTGATGGCGGAAACCCGGTAATGATAGGTCGTTCCCGGCGTAAGCCCCGTGTGCTCGTAGGCGGTCACTGTACTTTCTGTATCATTCTCCTGTTCGGACCAGGTTGTCCCTGCATTGGTGGATGTCTCAATCCGGTATCCCGTGATCGCCGCTCCGCCGTTATTGGAGGGAGCAGTCCAGGAAAGATTAATCTGGGTGCGCCCCTGCACCTGAGCATCTAGACCGGTAGGTGCCTGTGGAGCAGATAGAGCTTCTGTAGTTGCATTATCCACAGTCGAGGGAGTCACTGTTGAGGATGACTTGTTTGCTGATACCCGGTAATGATAGGTGGTTCCCGGCGTAAGCCCCGTGTGCTCGTAGGCGGTCGCTGTACTTACTGTGTTACCATCCTGCTCGGACCAGCTCGTCCCTGCATTGGTGGATGTTTCAATCCGATACCCCGTGATCGCCGCTCCGCCGTTATCCAAGGGAGCGGTCCAGGAAAGATTAATCTGGGTGCGCCCCTGTACCTGGGCATCTAGACCGGTAGGTGCCTGCGGAGCAGATATAGCCTCTGTAGTTGCATGATCTACAGTCGAGGAAGTACTTGTTCCAGCAGAATTGATGGCGGAAACCCGGTAATGATAGGTCGTCCCCGGCGTAAGCCCCGTGTGCTCGTAGGCGGTCGCTGTACTTTCTGTATCATCCTCCTGTTCGGACCAGGTTGTCCCTGCATTGGTGGATGTTTCAATCCGATACCCCGTGATCGCCGCTCCGCCGTTCTCCAAGGGAGCGGTCCAGGAAAGATTAATCTGGGTGCGCCCCGAAGCGGTTGCACTTAGCCCAGTGGGCGCATCCGGCTGAGTTGCTGTACCTGTGGTTGCATGATCTACATTGGAGGGATTGCCCGTGCCAGCAGAGTTGATGGCGGAAACCCGGTAATGATAGGTGGTTCCCGGCGTAAGCCCCGTATGCTCGTAGGCGGTCGCTGTACTTTCTGTATCATCCTCCTGCTCGGACCAGGTTGTCCCTGCATTGGCGGATGTTTCAATCCGATACCCCGTAATCGCCGCTCCGCCGTCATCCGAGGGAGCGGTCCAGGAAAGATTAACCTGAGTGGATCCTGAAAGGGTTGCGGTTAATCCCGTCGGTGCTACCGGTGCGGATAGAGCCTTCGTGGTTACACTGATTTGAACATGACTACCTCGCCGCCCCTTTCCATTGACCGACTTGATACGGTAACTATACCCTGTTCCAGGGGAGAGATTCCGATGAGTATAGGATGTGCTAGTGTGTAGATTTTGCACAACGTTCCAAAAATTTCCTTTCCGTATCTGAATCTGATAACCAGCAATCCATGATGAGTTACCAGTATTGGTGGGAGCATTCCAGGAAAGAGTGATTTGACGGTGTCCTGCCTTGGATGTTACATTTGTGGGCTTACCAGGATTTTGTGCGAATGCCTCAACGGGAGAAATGAATATGACCAAGAGCAGTAAGCCTATACTGCCGAGCCTCCTGGAAAAATGGGGGGGGGGGGGGGAAATTACAAGGGTAAAGGGGAATCGATGACTCATTCGAGTGGTTGAATTACAAGGTTTCCGCATAGCCTAAATGTGTATGGTAAAATACTAATTGCGAATAGATCAAATATACTATAAACGCGCCACATCTAGAGATTTTTGAAGCCATCCAGTGCGCCTCGGCAAAACCTCAAGGGGCGTATTTGAGAACTGAAACAGACCTCCATCCCTCAAAGAAACCCGTGAAACCAGAAATAGGTTCCATTTGGACACGCTCGCATAGTGCTGCTTCATCGGCCTTCAATCCCGATATGTATCGGCAGTTATAATCCCCGACGGGAGCTGATCTGAATGATACACTTTGTCTTGATCTGCAGAAGAATTACGGATAGTAAGGTTTCCCTGCAATGCAGGTCAGTAAGTGATGCAGATGCAATCTGATCTGTACGGCCGGAGTCATATCTCTTAGATAGTAACCCGCTCGCCCTGAGCCGGAGTCAGGATGCGGGCTCCGGGGCAGTGTTCCTTAAGGTTTTTTTTCAGCCAGCACTTGGCCTCCGTTTCTCCGTGCACCAGGATGATCGTTCTGGGCTGAAGCTTTGCGGCCAGAGCGGTGAGTTCTCTGCGATGCGCATGCCCGCTGAAACGAAAACGATCCACCTCGCATCCAATCGGCTGCATCCCGCGGTCCGGGTTGAGCAGGATTCCCTCCGCGCCACTCTGTGCAGCGTGAAGGAGCTTCCCCGCGGGCAGATCATCCTTGCTGAATCCGACAAAGAAGATGGCATGTTTCTCATGTTCAAGAAGGTCAACAGCAACCTGATGTGACAGCGTACGCTCAATCATCATCCCGCTGGTCAGCACATGAATTCCCGGCTGATTCATCACGCGATTCCGGGCTTTGCGCGTCCATGGAAATCGCTTCTGCTCCACCGAGTAGACCTCAAAATCCGGATCAATCCGGGGAGAGGAAAAGCGGTAGTCATCGTAGATCCGCGAAACCTCACGCAGACCTCCCGCTGTATAGACGGGAGTATCAGGGTCAATCAGGTTCTGCATCTTGAAGCGCCCAAGGAGGGCAAGGATTTCCTGGGCACGACCCAGCATGAATACCGGCAGAAGTACGGTTCCGCCCCGATCCAGAACCGCGGCAAGCCGCTGTGAAAATCGGACTTCTTCCTCGGCGCGTGTGATGGTTTCGGCAATCGGATCTGCACCAAGCGTAGACTCCATAATGAGGACATCAATCGGTGCAGAGGGGTATTCCGCTCCGGGAATAATGGTTTGCGCCTCCGTTCGGGTGTCACTGGTATAACAGATCCGACGCTGATCCGCAGTCGTGAGCAGTACTCCCGCAGATCCCAGGAGATGCCCGGAATAGTAGAACTTTGCTCGCAGATGCCCGCCCCTCAGATCAATCCACTCATCATACTCGTGGGCATGGAGTACATCAAAGACATCCTCCAGATCCCCTTCGTCAAATAAGGCACGGAACGCAGAGGAACCCTCGTCGTACTTCCGCCTTTGAAGCCGGGCGGACGCGTACAGCATAAGCGTGGTTAAGGTTCGCGTTGCAGGGGTCAGGTGCAATCGGGCCCTCGGCCATTTTGCATTCAGTGCCGGGATGCCGCCGATATGATCGTGGTGCGCATGCGTGATGAATACATGCTCAACATTGCGGTGTTCAATGGGAGAAAAATCCGGCAGCGAGGCAGGGCCTTCTTCATTGGGATCGGCACCCGCGTCCAGAATAATCCCGCTGCCGCTTACCTCGAGATAGTGGCAGCTTGCACCGATATCGTTGGCTCTGCCAAGCGAAATAAAATCCATATACACGGGGCTCAGTCGGACTGGTGCTCCCTGAAGGCATCCCAGTCGTTCATGAACTTGGCAAGACCGATATCGGTGAGCGGGTGCTTGAGGAGTTTTTTAATCACGCCCAGCGGCATGGTTGCGACATGCGCCCCCATCATCGCCGATTGAACGACATGCACCGGGTGGCGGATGGAAGCCGCCAGCACCTCGGTTTCATAGCCGTAGTTGGCATAGATCTCAATAATTTCCTGCAGGAGGGTCATGCCGTCGGAGGAGATGTCGTCGAGTCGTCCAAGGAAAGGGCTGATGTAGGCAGCACCCGCTTTTGCGGCCAGGAGCGCCTGGGTTGGAGAGAAGCAGAGGGTACAGTTCGACCGGATCCCTTCCTGTGCAAGGGCATTGATGGCTTTGATGCCGTCCAGAATCAGAGGAACCTTAACGACCACATTCTTGCGAATCGCTGCAAGCGTACGCCCCTGCTCCATGATTCCGCCAAAATCAACGGCGGTAACCTCCGCAGAGACATCCCCGGGCACCATGTCACAAATTTTTGCAATGTGTTCGTGAAAATCCAGGGGCTGCCCTGCCCGCTCGGCCGCTATTTTCATGAGGGAGGGGTTGGTGGTCACCCCATCCAGGACTCCCATTTCTCCGGCTTCCTGAATTTCGGTTAGATCTGCAGTGTCAATAAAGAATTTCATTGGATAAAAGGTGCTGATAAGTGTCGTACCCGTTGCGGCTAACTTTGATCGGTTGCCTTGATGATAATCAGGGTGCGATCATCGCTGAGCATCTCAACAGGGCCGGTAAATTGTTGAATATCGTTCTGAATCAACTCCGTAAGCGTACTGGCAGAGTGGTGCTGATTGGTCAGTGCCAGGTCCAACAGACGCTTCTCGGTATACTCATCCATAGATTTTCCCATGGCTTCGGTCACGCCGTCCGTATACATGATGACCAGATCTCCTGGCGCAAGTGTGATATAACTTGCATCGTAGGATGCATCAGGGATGATACCAAGAAGCGGGCCGCCATCCGAGAGGTGCTCCACCTCTCCATTCGCGCGGATCCATAACGGGGGTTCATGCCCGGCATTCACGAATGCAAGAGAGTGATCCGGATAATAAATGGCGGCAAAGGCAGTAATGAACTTGTCCATGTCCGTATTTTCGTACAGCATACGGTTCGTATGCTCAATGGCCTCCTGGAGCGTCAGGTTCATGGGCAGCATGATATGGGTGCATGCATGAATACTGGACATCAGGAGTGCTGCGGGGACCCCTTTGCCGGTTACATCCGCAATCATGAAGAGGGTCCGGTTCTTGTTCAGGGGGGCGACGTCATAGTAGTCTCCCCCGACCTCCCGGCTGGACAGGGCCAGCGCAGAAATCTCAATCCCGGGGATTTCCGGGATTTTATCCGGCAGAAGGCGGCGCTGGATCGTGCGGGCCATACGCAGTTCCTCCTCCATCTGCTGTTTGGCGATCCGTTCCTCAATCAGTTCAACGTTCTGGATTGCCGTGACGGCCAAGCTCCCGAGGGCATAAAGGAATTCGATGTCCTTGCGGTCATAAGGAGAACGGTTCATCTTTGTCCCAAGACAAAGCACACCATGGACGGCTCCCTGCTGCCGGATCGGGAGTGCAATGGCGATCCCGCTTTGCTCCAGGTGATCTCCCGGTTCTGCGCGGACGAGGTCCTGAATCCCTGCCAAAAATTCCACCGCAAGGCTCTTTGCGGTAACCTGCTTTCCCGATACAAGTTCAAAGGTGCCGTCCGCCCGTCGTAAGTAAAACAGGTGCCCCTGTACCATCATTTGCCCCATGAGGGCAAATGAGAAAATTTTTAACACATGCGAGCGGTCCACCGTTGCATTGAACTCTTTGGACAGTTCAAAGAGGGTATTGAGCTGCTGCACGGTACTGTCCAGATCCCGGTTGGTCCTGCGCAGCTGTTCCAGAATCAGCGAATTGTGAACGGCCGTTGAGGACATATTGACCAGAGATTGCATAAACTGCAATTCTTCCTCCTGAAAGGATGCTCCTGTAATTTTATGGCCAAGCGCAATCGCACCGATTGCGGATTGATCATCCCGTACGGGAAGGAGCAGCCGAATTCCGAGGGAATGAAGCAGATCAGGCAGCTTTTTATCTGCGATCAGCGTGTCCGAAATGAGAGGCGGCAATTCCAGACGGGAGCCCTCTTCTACGCCGGGGATTCCCTTGACCACAGTCACCCGCCAGTTTTGCTTTTCGGGATCATATAGAAGCGCAATGCCCCGGGGAACCAGGAGCTTCCCCATTGCAGTCAGGAGAAGATTGCTCAGCACAGAATAGAGTTCCAGCGAACTGCTTAGGATCTGGCTGGTCTGGAACAGCGCCTGCAGGTCATGTCGCTGTACCTCTTCCGCTCTTGGGACCGGTTCCGGCATTCACGCTATAGATCAAACGACTCGCCCGGCCTGAGTATCCGGGTTTCGCGTTCAATCTCCTTCATCAGTTCCTGCCATTCTTCTGTATCCGCCCTGATTGCCGGAAATGTATCGTAATGGACAGGGATCGTAAGTTTGGGTTCAATCAGGTGGGCTGCGTGTCTTGCGCCGTGGATTCCCATCGTATAGACATCTCCGATGGGAAGCAGGGCAAGGTCAACAGGGTGATGGTTCCCAATCCATATCATTTCCATGAATGCACAGGTGTCTCCTGAATTGTAGACACAGCGGTCTTCGGCATAGAGAACATATCCGTTCGGGTTTCCGCCGTAGGTACCGTCCGGGAAGGAGGAGGAATGCCGTGCGTACGTCTGGATCAATGTTCCCCACTCAAACTGAATGCCCCCGCCGGTATTCATGGGCTGCACATTCTCATGTCCGTTCCTGCGGGTATACTCGGTGATTTCAAAATTCGCGACAACCAGTGCGTCACATCGTTTTGCGATCTCCATTGTGTCTCCCCAATGGTCCCCGTGTGCATGTGTCAGGATAATGACATCCGGGGACAGGGAGTCTGCCGAGGTCACGGATTCTGCCAGAGGGTTGCCTGTAATGAACGGATCAAACAGGAGGGTTTTGTCCCCGGTTTCGATCTGTACTGCCGAGTGCCCGAAATAAGTAAGTCGCATGATCGTTATTTGGTGAGTAAAATTTGTCGTGTATGCACGATTCCGTCCGGCCCTTGCAGGCGTGCGAAGTAGGTCCCGCTTGGCAGTTCATTCCCGTCCCAGACCGCCTCAAACTGCCCGGTCTCGTGATGCCGGTCAACCAGAATGGTCACGACATGCCCGGAAAGATTGATGATGGAGAGGCGCAGATGCTGAGGTTCACGAACTTCATAGTTGATGGAGGTTCGCGGATTGAACGGGTTGGGGTAGTTTCCCAGTATTTCAATGGCGGAAGGGGCGGCTTCTGCACCGACCCCTAGTTTGATGGTTCCGACAATCAGGGGCGTTTGCCCCGGCCCTTCTTGGACCAGCCGATAGAAGACGACTCGGTCCGGTGCCTCCAGATCCGTGTAGGACCAGTTCGAGCCTTCAAAGGAGCGGCGGATGCGGGCCAGTTCATTGAAGGTGATGCCATCTTCCGAGCGCTCCACCAGAAAGATCTCGGAACCTGGATTTTCGTTCTCCCAAGTAAGCATGACTCCCTGATCAAAAACGATCCCGCTAAATCCGCGAACCGGAGGATTAAAGACGGGGCCACCGGCAACGCGGTACGATACTGCCTCCTGCTCGTCGAAATACTGAAAACTTGATGCAGATTCAAAGTTCAGTACGAGAACCCCTTCAGCGGATGAAGTCTGTCGCATCATGGACTGGATCTCGGTTGCCGTGCGGACAAGGGGCCAGAGGGATAAATTGTCCATTTGGCCGGCAAAACGGTTCTCTTCCGAGCGAATGCGTCCTCCCAGAGCAAGCGACGGGAGGCCACCCATGTAGGTGCCGCTGGGATCGTAGAGTGAGTCGGCGATCTGGCCGTCCAGAAAAAGCCTGGTCCAGTGGGATGCGGCATCATGGACCAGCCCAACATGATGCCAGTTGCCGTCTGCCACAGGAGATTCCGTTGCCAGAGTGACATGATGCCCGGCGATATTCCGGTAGTAGCGCATGCGCCCCCTGGGATCAATCACAAGTTCTATCGGATAAAGGGTGGTTTCTTCGCCGTCCCATGTGGAAAGCAAGACGGCATTTAGGGTCGTTGTGCGTACCCATAGTTCCAGGGTGTGACTGTCGTGCAATGATTCCAGCCACCGCGGTTGAATATGAAGAGGGGCAGTATTTCCTTCTATTGCCAGCACAGATCCAGCCTCACTGTCAGGCAGAGGACGCAGCTGAGCACGACGCACTTCGGCTCCGTTTGCAGTATACCTTGCACCGACCTTTACGGCGGCAGCCACAGAGATTCTGTAATGCGGGGAGAGGCTTCTTCGGTCAGTGCGTACCCGCAGGACAAGATCATAGGCCCCTCGCATCGGTTCAGTGGAAGACAGCAGAATTTGCCCTCTCGAAAGCTCCACCGCATCTAGTTGTACAGAGCGATAGGCCTGACGAACTGCCGTTGCACGGGTCAACTCCCAGTCCGCAGGCAGGGACACGACAAACCCTTCATCCAAAGGGATTCCATTCCATTCCGTGAACAGATTGACCTCGGTTCCAGGCTTATAGGTGGCGGGGAACCATGTATTCAGTTCCTGCGCACAGGAGCCATCCATCGCAGGAAGGATCCAGACAAACAATAACAGGGCGCACACACACCGGAGCATGCTATCAAGCGGCAGTCACCTAGGGCTCCCGGCACATTTACCGGGAACGGCTAAGATAAGAAGCAGATGAACTTTTTGCAACGGGGCTTATTCCCAGCTGGCAGCGTTCAGCAGCGTTATGTCCGGGATCTGCGATCCGATTTGATCATCGGTATCCGGATCCTCAAGTAGATAGATGGCCACCCGTCCCGTATCATTCAGGGCGTACTCGAAAGCATTTCCTGTGCGGGGTGAGTAGATCAGTGAGTCCAGCAGGATCTCCGAATCAAAGACATTGAGAATGTCTGCGGAAGTGAGGGAATCCGAATGGAGCCACAGAATAAGTGAGTCCAGAGAGGATGGAAAACGATCTTCCACGCGCTCATAATGAGTCAGGCCCGTTCGGACATGAATCATCTGCTGGCGAGTCAGTTCGGTCAGTGCCTCCTGACGCTCAATGGCCTCCCAGGGCTCGGTGATGGAGCGATATAACCATACGCCTAGGACCACGATTAGAATGGCCATGACGGCCTGAATAGCAATTTTAACGTTGTGATTGACCATAACCACGGGGTAACTGTTTAATAATAGAAATCGTACTAATTTAATACGTAGCGATGAAACAGGTCATAGCGAACCGCATGTAACTCCTCACCGTGTATTTCGTTGAGCAGGTCTTTCTGCAATCAGCAAAGTAACGGAAGGTAGACAGAAGGTAACCATTTTGTGCCATCTTTGTTTGTGCATAAGTTAACAGACAGACAGATCATTGCCAAATTTACTCATCAACATTGACCATGTGGCGACGTTGCGCAATGCCCGCCAGGAGGCGTTTCCCGATCCCGTGGAGGCGGCACATCTGTGCGAAGCATCCGGTGCAGACGGAATTGTTTTTCATTTACGGGAGGATCGCCGTCATATTAATGATCGTGATGTCGTGCAACTGAAACAGGTTGTACGCGGCAAACTGGATTTTGAACTTTCAACCAGCGAGGAGATCGTTTCGTTCTGCTGTGAGGTCTGCCCGGACTTGGCAACCCTTGTGCCAGAGCGCCGGGAAGAGATCACCACGGAAGGAGGGCTTGATGTGATGCGCCTTCATGCAGATTTAGCGGGGACGGTGCATCGTTTAACCAAAGCGGGGATTGAAGAGGTTGCCCTGTTTGTAGATCCTGATCTAGAACAGATTCGGGCGGTGAGGGACACCGGTGCATCTGCCATTGAGTTGCATACGGGCGACTTTGCCAACGCAGTGAAGGGCAAAGAGCAGTTTGGTGAGGCGCAGCGTCTTGCAAAGGCGGCAGCGTTTGCGCATGAGTGCGGGCTCATTGTCCATGCCGGTCACGGGCTGGACTACGATAATTACCATCTCTTCTCCCGCTCGGTGCCGTATGTATCTGAAGTGTCCATTGGGTTTGCAGTGATTGCGAAGTCCATTTTTGTTGGACTTGGGGCGGCCGTAACGGATATGGCCCGGCTGGTCAAGGGGCCGCATGCATCCTGAGGACTTCAAGAGTGGTTATGTTGCCCTGATCGGGAAGCCCAACGTCGGCAAAAGCACGCTGCTTAATGCTCTGATGGGGCAGAAACTCTCTATCGTAACCCCCAAAGCCCAGACCACCCGTCACCGGGTGCTGGGGATCCTGACCGAAGCAGGCACCCAGATCATTTTTCTGGATACTCCGGGAATCATGCATCCGAATACCCGTCTGGATCAGTCCATGATGCGAAAGGTGCGCGAATCGGTCACGGATGCAGATCTTATCATTTTTCTGGTGGATGCGCGTGCAGAGCAGCCGGACTTGCAGGGATTGAAAGCGATTCTTGACCGGCCCGCCATTCTGGCCCTGAACAAGGCCGATCTGGTGCAGCAGCATGCGCTGCTCCCCCTGGTTCACACCTACACGAACCTGCACTCGTTTGAGGCAATTGTTCCAATCAGTGCGCTGAAGGAAACCAATCTTGATGCTCTTATGGGCGAGGTGGTGTGTCGTCTTCCACCTGGCCCTGCCCTGTATCCGGCTGAAATGATCAGTGAGCATCCCGAGCGGTTTTTTGTTTCGGAGATTATCCGGGAGAAGGTTTTTGAACAATTCCGTCAGGAGGTCCCGTATTCGTCTACCGTAATGATTGCCAATTTTGTGGAACGCAGTGCGGGGAAGGACCTGATTGAAGCAGAGATTATCGTTGAGCGGCCGAGTCAGAAGGGAATCCTTATTGGTGCAGGGGGGGCGGCACTGAAGGCGGTCGGGATCAGGTCCAGGCAGGATATTGAGCAGTTTCTGGGGCGCAAGGTATACTTAAAACTCTATGTCCGTGTCCGCAGGGACTGGCGCAATCAGGGTCGATGGCTGCAATCCTTCGGCTACAGGTAGCCAACGCGAAGGCCGCGGTGCACGGCCTGCAGGTAGGGCGGCGGGATTGCTGTAGCGATACGGTGTCTGTTGAAGGCACGTCTGGGCGGATAATTGCGGCGGAGTTGACGGAAGGTCTGGGCAACCTGGTCCGGATGTACAGTCAGGATTGTGCGCATGCGCACATCATCGGCATGAATATCATACAACTGCTGCGTGAGCGCCTCCAGCCAGTTGGACACAGGTTCTGGATAGAGAGAAATGGGATCCGGGAGATTTTCCCGAAGCAGGTTTTGGTAGTCCCAGCCTCCGTGAACCTGAAAATGCCGGGTAACCGCCTCATAGAGCATAATGGTTCCCTGCAGTTTTCCATCAACGGAGTGGCCGGCGATATGCGGAGTGGCCAGCGTAACCTTTTGCAGTAATTGCAGATCGGGGGTCGGTTCATTCTCCCATACATCCAGCACCGCGGCATTTATTTTTCCGGACTCCAGGGCTTTTTTGAGGGCCTGATTATCGATCACGTTTCCCCTCGAGGTATTCAGAATCCATGTCCCTGTTTTCATAGACTGAAGTTCGGCTTCTCCGATGAGGTGATGGGTGTCCGGGGATTTGGGGACATGCAGGGTGAGGATATCCGATTGGGTGAGGATGGTTTGTATGTCTACAAAGCCGGTTTGTCCTGCTTTTTGCAGTGGCGGATCATTCTTTAGAATCTGAAGCCCCAGCGCGGGGGCCTGCTTTGCAAGTTGTCCGCCAATGTTGCCACATCCAATGATTCCGAGTGTGCATCCGGTGATCAGGCGCATTTTCAGCGCCTGCAATCGCAGCAGCGCCGTCAGCACATACTCTACGACCGAACCGGCATTGGATCCTGGTGCATGTACGAACTCAATTCCCCGCTTCTGCAGGTAGGGTTGATCAATATGATCCAGCCCGGCCGTAGCCGATCCGACGAACGCGATCCGGCTTCGGTCAAGGAGGGCCTTATTCACACGGGTCACACTCCGGACCAGAAGTATATCGGCCCGCGTGCATGTGTCACGGGTGATGGATTCTGCGTCCATCACCTGCACATTCCCGATGACGGAAAAAGCCGCCTCTACGTGCGGAATGTTCTGATCTGCCACAATGAAGAGCATGTATCTTTTTGTCAGGCGTTACGTATCAGGCGCTCCGAATGTGTATTTCGTATCCCCGGAAAAGTTTTTCCATCTTTGAGGTGATCCCATGATGCGTATAAGAAAAAAATACTTTTGGACTGCATTCTGTGGCCTCTTTCTGGTATTGCTTATACCCGGCATGATCGTATTTGCCCCGCCGCTTGGCGGCAAATACGCACCAGTTCAGTCGCCGCCTGCCCTGTCTATGCCCTCTTATGAGGAAACGTATACTGCTCTCCAGAACCCATGGGGGATTGACCCGGTGTATGTGGGCAACATTGACGGGGAGACCCTGTGGCTGGCCCGTGCAATGTTTTCGGAGAGTAAGCGGCACGATGAGCAGGAGTTGATTGGCTGGACAGTACGGAACCGGGTTGAAGCAGTTCATCGCGGGTGCAGGACTTATGAGGAGTGTATTCTGGATCCCTTTCAGTTCAGTGCCTTTTTACCGGGGCAGCCGAAGCAGGGTTATTACACCGGCTTAACGGAGACTTCGGAGGTAGCGGGTTGGCACAGAACCATGGCACTGGCCCATTATATCCGCCATGCGGACGGGCGGTTGCGTCCCTTTGGGCGCAGCGTGCTGCATTTCTACAGTCAGCAGTCGATGATTGACACGACTCTTGTCCCGGACTGGGTGGGGGATCTTGTTCCTGTGGTTCCGCAGCGGAG